>DDWF01000202.1:0-8467 GCA_002345845.1 Betaproteobacteria bacterium UBA2293
TCCTTGTCGTCGAGCTCGCCCTCGCGCAGCTTCTTGCGGAATTTCTGCCGGGTCGTGTTATCGGCCGTCGCCGCCGCGTCCTCGGCATAGAAACCGGGGCTGCGCGCCGGCGGCAGCAGGGCGTCGAGGATGCGTTCCTCGGCGGCATCCTCGGCACGGGCGCGCATGCTCTTGATGGCCCGGTCGCGGTGCGACTTGATGGCCATCTCGACCAGGTCGCGGATGATGGTCTCGACGTCGCGGCCGACATAGCCGACCTCGGTGAACTTGGTCGCCTCGATCTTGATGAAGGGCGCGTTGGCCAGCCGCGCCAGGCGGCGGGCGATCTCGGTCTTGCCGACGCCAGTCGGACCGATCATCAGGATGTTCTTCGGCGTGATCTCCTGGCGCAGCGGCTCGGCCACCTGCGAACGCCGCCAGCGGTTACGCAGGGCAATGGCCACCGCCTTCTTGGCATTCGTCTGGCCGACGATGTGCTTGTCCAATTCGGAGACGATCTCCTTGGGCGTCATCGTGGTCATTCGAGCACCTCCAGCGTGAAGTTGCGATTGGTGTAGATGCACAGGTCGCCGGCGATTTCCAGCGATTTGGTGACGATGTCGAGCGGGCTCAGTTCAGTGTTCTCGAGCAGGGCGCGCGCCGCGCTCTGCGCATAGGCGCCGCCGGAACCGATGGCGACAATGCCGTACTCCGGCTCGAGAACGTCCCCGTTGCCGGTGATGACCAGCGAGGATTCGCGGTCGGCCACCGACAGCATGGCTTCCAGCCGGCGCAGGGCGCGGTCGGAACGCCAGTCCTTGGCCAGTTCGACGGCTGAACGGACGAGATTGCCCTGATGCTTGTCGAGCTTGGCCTCGAAACGCTCGAACAAGGTGAAAGCATCGGCGGTGCCGCCGGCAAAGCCGGCGAGGATCTGCCCCTGATACAAGCGCCGCACCTTCTTGGCGGTGCCCTTGATGACGATGTTGCCCAGGGTCACCTGGCCGTCGCCGCCCATGGCGACGACCTTGCCCCGGCGCACCGACAGGATCGTCGTGCCGTGATATTGCTCCATGATTTTTTCCTGGCTTAAGACTTGGGAACGATGATGCGCGCCTGCTTGTTCAGGCCGACCACGGCCATCAGCTCGGCGACCAGATGATTCGGGCTGCGAATCAGGATTTCACGGCCCTGCAACTTGTACGGGGCGATACGATTGACCAGTTGGCCGGCGGAGAAAAAGTCCATGCGGCGGACACCGGAGAAATCGATGATCGGCAACTCCGTATTTTCGAGAACCGGGACCAGATCCTCGAAGCGGCAGTTCTTCAAATCGCCACTCAGGTAACAGGCATCGTCGTGCGGTACTGCGTCGTGCGCCACTACCTCGGGAGCTACCGCCGGCGTGGCCTCCCAGGAAGGCGGGGACAACTCGAAGGTCACCGCGTAATCCACCGCCCGCTCCTCGAACATTTCCTGAGTTCCATGTCGCTGCAGCAATTCCAGCAGCAGCAGCCAGGCCGGCGCACGGCTCTGGTCGCCGGCGACCAGGCGCTCGTTGAGGCGGGCCATGAAGGCGTCCACCTGCTCGAGGGTCAATGGCACGCGACGCTTTCGGGCATCGCTGAGCAGGCCGGCCAATTGGCCGGCAACCGGATCGTCGCAACCAACCAGCTTGCCGCAATCGACCTTGACCGGCTTGTTCTGTTCGATCAGTTCCGCCAGTTCCGCCACCGGTTGCGCGCCTTCCTCGGTCAGCACCCCCTGCAGTACGAATATCTTCTGCCCGTTGCTCTTGCGCACCACCACCTGCTCGGCCTGGCGCCAGGCTGGTGGCGAGGTCTCGCAGGCATGGGCGAACTCGACGGCGAATTTATCGAAGGCGGCCTTATCACCCAAGCATTGCAGCAGATCAAACAGCAGGAACCAGAAGCGCTTGCCTTCGCTACCCGGATAGGCGCGGATCAGAGTTTCCAGCAGCGAACGCGCCGCCGCCTCCTGGCCATTGGCAAAAAGAACAACAACGTGCTCGATGTCGCCCTGCACCTGGTCGCCACCCTGATCGACGTCGATGCCCATGACACTCGATTCCGTGAACTCGGCGTCGAAATCGTCCTGGTTGAAATTCAGGCCATCGTCTGCCGGAGCAATGGGAGCTGTCGGGGCCGGCTTCCTGGCCCCACCGGCGGCCGGCGTGGTACTGACAAAATCAAGGTCCGGCAAGGGTTCGGACAAAGGCGCCGCAGATTCCCCGGCAGCCTTCGGCGGCTCGGGCTCCGGCACCGGCGAGCGCGGCCGCGCGGCCGGGCGTTCCGGCATTTTCTGGGTCGGCTTCTTGAAAAAGGAAAAAACCATGGTTGCTCCGCGTACAGAGGGTGTGTTTTAGCATGCCCTCCGGCGTCATGCAAACGCGACACCGAGCAATACCAACAACAAGGCCAGGACCGGCCCGAACGGCTGGTCGATGAGCAAAGCCAGGGCAAATGCCCCGCTGTAGGCCAGCACCCCGCACAATACGGCCCACAGCAGGCCATGTCGCCAGCTGCGGCCGCGGCGGAAGGCCAGCCAGGGCGGCACGAAGAGCAGCGCGAAGACGGCCATTACCCCCAGACTCATTGTCGCCAGGGCCAGAAACAGCGCCGCCAGCAGATCGAAACCAAGCTGCACCGGCCATAGCGGCAGTCCACGCAAGCGAAAGAGATCGGGATAGAGCCGGGCCAGCAGCAAGCGTCCGGACCAGGCGCGCAGCAGCAACAGGGTCAGCAGGCTGGCGCCGGCGACCAGCGCCAGCTGGTGACCATCGGCGAAGTACAACTGGCCGTCGAACAGCGCCTGAGCCAGGCGCTCGGCCAGCGGCTGATTGGCCGCCAGGAGTACCGCCACCGACCAGCCACCCAACATCAGCAGCGCATAGCTGGCGCCGCCGGACAAACGAGCAGCGGCAATACGCTTGCCGGCCCCGGCCAGACCCGCGGCAAGCATGCCGCCGGCTACCGGCGGCATGCCGGCGACCATTGCTGCCAGGGCGCCACCAGCGGCGACGTGGGCATAGGCCAGGGCCGCCAGCCATTCATCGCGCAAACGCAGATAGCCACCGAGCAGCGGCAACACGATGGCCAGCATGAGGCCCGTGAAAAAAGGAACGAGAAACAGATCAGACCACATCGCGCGCCTCGAGGACCAAGGTGCGCTGGCAGACGGCGGCGACGAACTCGGCGTCGTGACTGACCACCAGGATGCCGGCACCTGCCGCCGCTCGCTGCTGCAGCACTTGGCCGAGATGACCGACGCCGGCGGCATCGAGATTATTGGTCGGTTCATCGAGCAGGATCAGTTCGGCCGGCGCCGCCAGCACCGCCCACAGCGCCAGGTAGTGGCGCTGGCCGCCAGACAGGCGGTCGAGCCGCTCGTCGAGGAATTCCGCCAGCCACGACGGCAGGCCGGCCGCCGTGGCGCCGGTCAGTGCCAGCAGTTCGCGCCCGGACAGCGGCAAGCCGTCGACCGGCGGCACCTCCTGCGTCTGCAAAGCCAGCCGGACGCCGGCGGCGATCGTCAGGCGCCCGGCAAAGACTCTCGCCCGGCTGGCGACGGCCGCCAGCAGCGTCGTCTTGCCGACACCGTTGGGGCCGGCCAGGCCGACGATTTCGCCAGCTGCCACCTGCAGGTCAAGAGCTGGCGTCGCCGGCCGCTGCCAGCCGGCGACCAGCCCTTCGGCGCGCAGGAGCACGTTCATCGCAGGGCCTGCAACAGGCGCTGCAGCGTGTCGTCGAAAAGCCCGAACAAGTCGCCGGCGGCCGGGTTGCCGCCGACCGTATAGGGCAACAGGACGACCGGCAGGCCGGTCTTGCCAGCCAGCCACTGGCTCGCCGTATCGCTGTTGTAGGCGGCGCGCAGCACCATCCGCGCCGGCTGTCCCTGCTGCCTGGCAAGCAGGGACATCAGGTGGCCGCTGCTCGGTTCGACGCCGGGCTTTGGTTCGAGCATGCCGACTTCGTGCAGCCCCAGCCAGTGACTCAGGTAGACAAAGGACTGGTGATGCACCAGCACCGGCACGCCGCGCAGCGCCGCGCCCTGCTTTTCCCAACGCCCGATCGCCGCCTGCCAGCGTCCGGCAAAATCGCGGAAGGCGGCCTGATAGGCTGCTGCCTGGGGCGGATCGAGCTCGCCCAGGCGGCGTGCCAGGGCTTCACCGACGGCCAGCACGTTGCGCGGATCGAGATGCAGGTGCGGATTGCCGGCAGCGTGCACATCGCCGTGGGCGCGATCGAGGACCGCCGGCACGTCAAGCAGGCGAACCCGGGAGGCGGCCTCGAAGTAACCGGGCCGGCCGGACTGAATCGCGACGTTTCCTGATTCGCGCTGGACCACCGGCAGCCAGCCGGCCTCCAGATCGGCGCCGGTGGCCACCAGCAGGTCGGCGCGACGGGCCTGGGCGAGGAGCGATGGACGCGCCTCGATGCGATGCGGATCCTGCAAAGCATGGGTGGCGGTGTAGACAGTGACCCGCTCGCCACCGATTTCCTTCACCAGAGCGCCCCACTCCGGCACCGTGGCGAAGACGCGCAGCTCGGCATGGGCCAGCAGCGAACTGCCGGCCAACAGGCACAGACACAGTAGCTTTCTCACGTGCAGTGCCTCCTAGAACTTGTGCGCACCATGGGCGCCAAGGCTCATGATGTATTGCAGCGTCCACTGGTGATCGGTCAGCCCCTGCATCGACCGGTCGTGCGCATACTGCAGGCGGACCCGGGAGAACTCGCTCCAGCTGTAATCAGCCATCGCCGTGGTCTTCTTCGGCCGGTAGCTATCGACGACCAGGTTGGCCGCATTGGCGCCGAAGTTGCGCGAGCCGCTGTCCAGCTGCTCATGACGCAGGCCAGCGCGCCAGTTGGGCGAGAACTGATAGACGCCCTGGACGTACCAGCCGGACTGCCGGGTTTTGTAGGCGCTGGTGACGCTGTCACCAGCGGCCAGCGGGTCGCAGGCATTGCCGGCCAGTTCCTCATCGAAGCAGGTCAGGTCACCCTGCTCGCGGCGCTGGAAGTATTCCGTCTGGAACTTGAAATTGCGGTACTTGGGATTGCCGTCCGGCGCCCATTTCCAGACAAAGTCGGCGATCCAGGTCGAGGAACGGCCATCAAAGGCGCCAACGGCTTCCAGCCCGCCGATGTCTTCGAAATGCGCTTCGCGCTCCTTGGCCCGGGTACGCAGATAGGAAATGCCGGCCCGCCAGCTATGCTCCAGCCCGATATCATCGCCGATGTGGGCGAACAGCGCCCCGGCTCCGGCGCCGTTCTTGTTGCGCTCACTACCCGGGAAATTGGCCCCGCGGCCGATCTCGGCGCCGATTTCGAGGAAGAGCGGCGTCGGCGCCAGCCATTTGAACTGCAGGCCATCCTGTGTGTAGCTGCCATGCTCGCCGAACAGCGCCTGGTACATCAGCGGCGCATCAGCAAAATCCCAGGCATGCGGATGTTGATCATTCAGGTAGCCGAGGCCAGAGCGCAAACGACCGCCCTTGACACCGACACCGTAGCCAATGGCCAGCGACTGCACCCAGGCTTCCTCGACCTCAACCTCACCATCCAGGGCGGCGAGGATGGCCTGGCCGCGCCAGTAAGGATCGATATTGGCGGCCAGCACCAGTTCCGTGTGATCGACCGAGAAGCCGCGCTTGCTGATGCCTTCGCTACCGCCACCATCGTGATCGTGGCCGCCGGCCGGCACGAAGCCGGTGATACCGCGCTCGGCAACATCTTTCATGTTCTTGTACTGCCCCTGCAGGATCAACGACACCTCGGGGTTGAAGCCGCTGGCCGGCGCGGCCGCCGAACGGCGGACGAGCTGAGGCTCGGTGATCGGTGCCGGCGCGGTCTCGGCTTGCGGTTCGGCGGACTGCAGGCGAGCTTCGAGGGCGGCAATCCGCTGCTCGTAGGCAGCCTTCATCTGGCGGATCTCGGCGCGCAGCGCCTGCAGATCAGGGTCGCCGGCCA
Organism: Betaproteobacteria bacterium UBA2293; assembly: GCA_002345845.1. Next base: position 5,973 of record DDWF01000202.1, read on the forward strand.
GCGCCGGCAGCGAAACGAGGGCGCCGGCCGCGGCCAGCACCCAACGGGAGGAACAAAGCATGGGTAATTCTCCGGAAAACGGGATGAGCGCCTCCTCAATCAGGAACGCAACAGGAACGAACGATCAGTTCCGGTTTTCCGGCGGCGCGCGAATAGCGTGCGCGCTTTGGCTACGACGTGGCGGCTCGGCCGCAAGATCAAGGGCCAGGGGAGCGTCGGCCAGGTCAGCCAACGGCCACGGCACGCTGGCACTGATGCCTCCCGGCTGCAGACCGCCGAGGAGCAGGCATTCGGGACAGTCGGCATCTTCTCCATCGGGCGCCAATTGCCAGGCATGGTCAGCGACATGCTCCAGCGCATGCGTCGCTGCCAGTTGCTGAACGAAGATGAGCAACAGCGCCAAGACGCAGGCGCGCCAGAATCCGCTGGTCATCGGACGCCTCCAGTAGCTGATGAACAGTGCGCGCACAGGCCGCGCACTTCAATGGCCACTTGGCGGGCGACAAAGCCAGCCGGCAGGGCCGCCACCGGCGCCGGCATCTGCTCCAGACAGGTGATGCCACCGCAGTGCTGACAGTGAAAATGGGCATGCGCCGCATGCGCGGCCTGAATGCTGCTCAGCATGAAACGAAAGACGCCGCGGCCATCAACGGTACGCAAAGCCAGGCCGCAATCGACCAGGCTATCGAGCACGCGATACAGCGTCACCCGGTCGAGTACGCCTTCAGCGCCCAGCGCCAGCCGCTCTTCCAGTTCGCCGTGAGTCAACTGAGCAGTCGACCGACTGAGTGCTGCCAGCACGCGCAGCCGCGGCCGCGTCACCTTGACGGCAGCGGCACGCAACTGGGCGGCGAGAAAATCAGTGGGGATTTCGGGCACGGCGGGAGTAGAGCACTACNNCCCCGCCACAAATGCAACCCTGTTGCAAATAGGCCTTAATCGACCTGGACGAGCAGGCCCTTCAGATATTCCCCTTCCGGGAAATTCAACGCCACCGGATGATCGGCGGCACCCGCCAGGCGGCGGACGATGCGGGCAGCCCGGCCGGCATCGTGGGCGGCGCCGGCGACGATCTTCTGGAACAGCTCCAGCCCGATGCCACCGGAGCACGAGTAGGTCATCAGCAGGCCGCCCGGCTTGAGCAGCCGGCAGCCGAGCACGTTGATGTCCTTGTAGGCGCGGGCGGCGCGCTCGGCATGAGCAGCAGAGGGGGCGAACTTGGGCGGATCGAGAACGATCAGGTCGAAGGTCCGGCCGGCCTTGCAAAAATCGCGCAGGGCCTGAAACACGTCGGCCTCCAGCCATTCCGCGCGCCCGGCCGGCACTTGCGGATTAAGCGCCAGATTGGCCTGGGCGCGGGCCAGAGCGGGACCGGAAGAATCGATGGAGAGCACGTGAGCGGCACCGCCGGCCAACGCCTGCAGCGAAAAACCGCCGGTGTAGCAGAAGCAGTTGAGGACTTCCTTGCCGGCAGCCAGCTGGCCGAGCAACTGGCGGTTGTCGCGCTGGTCGAGATAGAAGCCGGTCTTGTGGCCGTCTTCGATGTCGACGGCCAGACGCACGCCGTTTTCCTCGATCACCGGCATGCCAGCCGGAGGCTCGCCGTACAGCCAACCAGTCGTCGGCTCCAGGCCTTCGAGGCCGCGGACGTCGGAATCGGAACGCTCATAGACGCGGGCGCAGCCGGTGGCCTTGACCAGCGCGGCGACGATGGCCTGGCGCCACTTGTCGGCACCGGCTGAGGTCAGCTGGACGACCACGGTATCGCCATACTGGTCAGCGATGACGCCGGGCAGGCCGTCCGACTCGGCATGAAGCAGACGCAGCCCCTGCTGGCCACGCAGTTCCGGCAGCGCCTGGCGGCGCGCCACGGCGGCGGCGATGCGGCGCTTGAAGAAGGCATCGTCGACCGACTCGTCGGCATCGAAGGTCCAGAACCGCGCGCGGATCTGCGATTGCGGGCTGTAGGCCGCACGCCCCAGCGGGCGCAGATTATCGGCCAGCACCTCGACCGTATCACCGGGCCTGGCCCGCCCCTCAAGGCGACCGACCGAGCCGGCGAACACCCACGGGTGTGATTGCTTGAAGGCCGAGCGTTCCTTGCCGGGCATCAGGATCAGTTGCGCCATACGGTTTTCCGTTCTTGAATGAAAAAAGCCCCGGTCACCTTGCGGCAACCGGGGCCCGATGTTCGGTCGCGACTCAGGCGCCCAGAGCCTTACGGTTACGAGCGTGGCATTCGGCGGCGTAGATGACCTTGAACATGGTCTTGCCGTCGCCCTTGAACAGGCGCTTGGTGGACTTGGAAACGCAGCGGCGCTCCAGGGAGGAACGACGGTTACGGTTGATGGCCATGACTAACTCCTTGATTCCGGCAATTTTTCAGAACCGCGAATGTTAGGCGCTACCGGGCGAAAGGTCAATGCGAAGCGCGAAGCTCATTTCTGCTTGGCCCGCGGATGGGCAGCGTCGTAAACCTTGGCCAGGTGCTGGAA
>DDWF01000202.1:8521-9205 GCA_002345845.1 Betaproteobacteria bacterium UBA2293
GGCGCAGCATGTGCGGATGGACATGGCGCGGCAGGCCCTGTTGAATGGCCCGGCGCTCCAGCCGCAGCTGGATGCCGCGATGGCCAAGGCGCTTGCCGAGCCGACCGACGAACAGCGCCGGCTCACCATCGGCCGCCAGCGTGTCGCGCACCGCCGCCCAGGCCGCCAGCGCTTCGCGCGCCCGGCTGCCGACCGGTACCAGCCGTGCCTTGGCGCGCTTGCCGATGACGCGGATCTCGCCTTCGTGCAGCACCGTATCCAGCGCCTCGCGATCAAGCGCCGCCAGTTCGGCCAAACGCAGACCGGACGAATAGAACAGTTCGAACATCGCCGTGTCGCGGGCGGCAAAAACATCGTCTTCGTCATCTGCCGGCGCCAGCAGGCGCCCAGCCTCCTCGACCGACAACGCATTCGGCAGATGCCGCGGCGACTTCGGTGGGCGCACGCCCTCGCAGGGATTGGCGCGGACCAGATCGTCGATGCCGAGCCAGGCGAAGAAGCCGCGCCAGGCCGATAGCAGGCGCGCCAGCGAGCGCCCGGACAGGCCCTGGCCATGCAACTGGGCGACAAAGCGGCGGATGTGGTGAACCTGCAGTTGCTCGAGCGGCGTGTCGCCTGCCAGCTCGCTGAGCCGGTACAGGTCGCGGCGATAGTTGCTGACCGTATGCGGCGACTGCCGACGCT
>DDWF01000239.1 GCA_002345845.1 Betaproteobacteria bacterium UBA2293
TGCCGTAGCCCATGGTGCCGACGTGAATGCCGGAAGCGCCCTGCAGGCGGCTCATCTTGGCCAGCACGTAGGCGGTGTAGCCGCGCTTGGCCGAGGGCGAGGTGACGGCGCCGTGGCCGGCGCGGTGGTAGTGCAGGTACTGGCCGGGGAAGTGGCGGCGGGCGGTGGTGACCATGCCCGGGCCGCCGACATAGCCGTCGACCAGGAAGGCCACCTTGTCGGCGTCCGGGCCGAAGGTTTCAAGGATGTATTCGCCGCGGGCGACCATCTCGTAATGGTCGTCGGCGGTGATGTTGGCCGAGAAGATCTTGGCCTCGCCGGTCTCGTCCATGGCCCGCTTCATCGCGTCATAGACCAACGGCATCACCTTCTTCATGGGCGCGAAGACCTGGTTGCCCTGCGGCTCGTCGTTCTTGATGAAGTCGCCACCCAGCCAGAACTGGTAGGCGGCGGCGGCGAAGGGCTCGGGACGCAGGCCGAGCTTGGGCTTGATGATGGTGCCGGCGATGTAGCCGCCGTTCTGGATCGGCCGGCCGAGGATGCGCCAGAGATCGGAAATGTCCTTGGACGGGCCGTCGAACAGCTGGATGGCGCGCGGCGGCACGTAGAAGTCGTACATCTTGGCGTGCTCGATGTCGCCCATGCCCTGGTTGTTGCCGATGGTCAGGGTGAGGAAGGAGACGATCATCATCCGGCCATCGATGACGTTGCGGTCGAAGAGGTCGATCGGGTAGGCGATGCGCATCTCCTCGGTCGCCTCGTCGATCATGTACACCAGCGCATCGACGCCCTTGGTGAATTCGTCCGTGGTGCATACCTCGACATTGGTGCCGGTCGACGACTCGGCGGCGAAGTGGGCGGCTGCCTCAAGATAACCGTAGCCAGCCTTCGGCTTCATCTTGTAGGCGCAGAGAATGTGACCGCCGCCGGCGATCAGGTCGGCTTCCCTCAGGCTGAGGTCGGCGTAGCGGTTTGACTGGTCCATCGAGTGTCTCCTTGAGTGGTTTGCCGGGATGGCAGCGATGGACTGGATGTTAGGAAGGTGAACAGATAAATAACAGTCACGTATTTTTATTTGATTGTTCAGCTTTTGTTTATTTGTTTCTCCGGTGTGCCATGATGAAATTTTTTTCCCCGAGCGGGAACTTTTCGTTCGGCCGTTGTCTATTTCCGCTCTTGATCAACAAAATCCAACTGCGGGGTAAATATGGACGAACTGTCCTCTCTCGGCATCGTGTTCGCCGTGGCCATCTTTGGCCTTGGCTGCCTGATGGCCAAAAAACTGGCTTCGAAAAAAGCCTACCACTAAGAAAAAGCCGGGGTTTCCCGGCTTTTTTCATGGTGCCGGCAGCCCGGCATCCGCGACCGCCTCCTCTTCAGGGTGGCTTAACAAAGCGCCAGCAGAATCCCTCGACCAGCAGGACACGGCAATCGTGTTCCTCCTAAAAACCATGTCGATGGATCAGCTATGCCCCGTTCCCGCGTTACCCTGCGCAACTATTTCGTTGTCGCTTACCTGGCCATCTGCCTGGCTATTGCCCTGTTCTGGCCGCTGGTTGGCGTTTCTTCGGTACCTGCCGGCCTGTTCCTGGTTATCGCCACCGCTGCTTACGCGGCCCTCTACCTGGCGCCGGTCGTCGTGCTGGTGACGCTGGTCGACCGGTTGTTGCTCTGGGTGAAGGCATCGCCACGGATTCACCGGGCGCTTACCTATCTGCTCGCCCTGCTCGGCACCTCGCTGGTTCTTCTGGCCATCTACGCCGACTATCGTCTGTTCGAGCTCTACCAATACCACTTCAACGGCTTCGTCTGGAACCTGCTGACCACGCCCGGCGGCATTGCCGCGCTCGGCGCGACGGCTGCCACTGAACGGACCATCGCCGTGCAGGTGAGTCTGCTGTTGCTGGCGACGACCGCCAGCCTGTGGCTGATGCACCGGCTGGCCGCCGCTGGCCGGACTGTGCCCAGACGCCTGGCGGCGCAGCTGATGGCCGGCCTGGTCCTGCTGCTGGTGGTCGAGGAGGTGGTCTATGCGCACAGTACCTACACCGGCCGCGAGGATCTGCTGGAAGCCGCCGATGTCATCCCATTCCACCTGCGCAGCGGCGCCGGCAAGCTGTTCAAGCGCTTGGGCGTCGAGCGGACCTCAATGACGCAACTGCGCCTTGCCGGCGGCACCGTCGATTACCCGCAGGCAAAGCTGACAGCGGCCGCGGCGAAGAAGATGAACGTCATCATGCTGGTCGGCGAATCCTTCCGCTGGGACCTGCTCAGTCCGGAAATTACCCCCAACCTGTGGAAATTTTCCAACCGGGCGCAGCGTTTCGAGCAGCACTACAGCGGTGGCAATCGCACCCGCATGGGTCTGTTCTCGATGTTCTACGGCCTTTATGCGCCGTACTGGTACAGCTTCGAGAAGCAGCGCGTGGCGCCGGTGCTGATGGACTATCTGCGCCAGCAGGATTATCAGATCGCCGCCCACACCAGCCAGAGCTTCAATTACCCGGAATTGCGGCACACGGTGTTTGCCGGTGTTCCCGAAAGCCAGTTACAGGAATTGCAGACTGGCGAAGCGTGGCGGCGCGACACGCAGAACATCAGCGACCTGATCGGCAAGATCGATAGCCGAGATAGCAATCGCCCCTTCTTCGGCTTCATGTTCTTCGAATCCACCCACGCGCCCTACGATTTTCCCGAGGACCAGGAGCTGGTACGCCGCGACTACCAGAAGGAATTGAATTACGTGAAGCTGGACCTGGCCGACAATATCGACGGCATCCATGCCCGCTACATCAATGCCGCCCATCACATCGACCGCGAGTTCGGTCGCCTGCTCGCCCATTTGCAAGCGGAAAAGCTGCTCGACAGCACGGTCATCCTGTTCACTGGCGACCATGGCGAGGAATTCATGGAAAAGGGTCGCTGGGGTCATGGCCACGGCAACACCTTTCCCGAAGAGCAGATCCGCGTGCCGCTGGTTCTCTGGGTGCCGGGCCAGGCAGCCCAGATCGTCACCCATCGCACCTCGCACCTGCAGATTGCGCCCACCTTGCTCGGCCACCTCGGTGTCACCACGCCGTCGCGCAGCTACAGTTCCGCCGATAGTCTGGCGATCGAGATGCCTTATCACGTGGTCGGCGAGTACGACTACATGGGCATCGTCGATGCGCAGAACAAGATCACCTTTCCCTTTACCGGCAGCACCTATTTCCGCTACGGCACCTTCGATGCTGAAGACCATCCCCTGACCCGGGAAACCGGCCGCCAGCTGGTCGCCACGCAGCAGGCGAGGCTGGATGAGGTGGTCGCCGAAAGCAGTCGTTTCCTGAAAAAGCCGTAGACAAGCGCCGGCCCGCCAGCCGCTTCAGGTTCGTTTAATCGGCTGCGGCAAGAATGCACGGGACGCTACCGCAAAGGTGGCCACCCCGTGTTTTCGAAAGGTTAGTCATGTCCGGTCAAATGCCCGTTGAACTCGATTTTTCCCGCAAGTACGATCATCAGCACGCGCAGCAGTATCTGCACAAGCATCAGGATGGCATTGCCCGCCGCCTGTCCAACTGGCGTGACCAGCAACTGGCCCGCCAGGCGCTGCAACTGGCTGATGATCCTGAAGTCGTGCTCGATCTGCCTTGCGGTGCCGGCCGTTTCTGGCCCTTGCTGGCCGAGCGCGAGGACCGGCGCATCCTGGCCGCCGACAACTCGGCGGAAATGATTGCCACCGCCCGCCGGGCGCAGAGTCCCGAGATCGTTGCCCGCGTGCGTACCTTCCGGACCTCGGCTTTCGACATCGATCTGGACGACCAGACCGTCGATTGCGTTTTCTGCATGCGTCTGTTGCATCACGTGGCCGATCCGGCGCATCGCCTGGCCATGCTGCGCGAGTTTCACCGGGTCAGCCGCGACACAGTCATCGTCTCGCTGTGGGTGGACGGCAACGTCAAGGCCTGGCGCCGCCGGCGCCTGGAGCAACGGCGTCAGATGCAGCTCGGCGGCCAGGCCAACCAGAACCGCTTCATCGTCGCCCGCGAAACCATCGAGGCGGAGTTCCGCCAAGCCGGCTTCAGCGTGCTCGGCCATCAGGACTTCCTTCCCGGCTACGCCATGTGGCGCGTCTATACCCTGCGCAAGCAAAGCGCTGCCTGAATGGCAGCGACCGGTTCCTGGCGCGCACGGATGACTCATCGAATCAGCAGCTTCCTGCCGCTTTTCGCCGCCCTGGTGCTCGGCCTTGCCCTGCTCACCCGTCTTGCCCTGGCGCTGGCCACCGGCCCGCAGTCCTTGCCGCTGGCTTACTGGCCGGGCGTTTTTCTGCGCGGCCTGTGGTTTGACCTGCTGACCCTGGCCGTTCTCCTGACTCCCTTGCTGCTGCTGCGCGCGCTCTGCCCGGAGCGTTTGCGCAGCAGCCGTTGGTATGGGTCGCTGCGGCTGCTTGTGTATTTTGCTGTCACCTTCCTGCTGCTCTTCGGTGTGGTGGCCGAATGGACCTTCTGGGATGAGTTCCAGACACGCTTCAATTTCATCGCCGTCGATTACCTGATCTACACCCAGGAGGTGATCGCCAATATTTTCGAGTCCTATCCGGTCGGCCTGATCGTCAGCGGGCTGGCCCTGCTGGCTGCTGCCCTGACCTGGGCGCTGCGCCGGCCGCTGACCCGGCAGGCCAGCGAGCCGGCCACGCTGCGGCGGCGCCTGGCGTTGGTCGCCACCGCCCTTCTGCTGCCCTTCATCGCCTTCCGGCTGGGCAACATCGACCACATGCAGCACGCCGACAACATGTACGCCAATGAACTGGCAGGCAACGGCCTGATGACCTTTGCTGCCGCCTTCCGTCGCAACGAACTGGCTTACGAGCGTTTCTACCGGACCCTGCCGGCGCCCGAGGCGGCGGCTGTCCTGCAGCGGCTGGAGGTTCGCCAACCAGACAGCGGCAGTGTCGGCGACGCCAGTAATTTCCTGCTGCGGCGGCCGAAGAACGTTGTCCTGATTTCGGTCGAGAGCCTGTCGGCCAAATATCTCGGCACTTTCGGCAACGACGAGGGCCTGACGCCCGAGCTCGATCGTCTGGCCGCCGACGGTCTGCTCCTCGGCCGCCTCTATGCCACCGGTACCCGCACCGTCCGCGGCCTGGAAGCGCTGTCCCTGGGCACGCCGCCGATTCCAGGTCAGGCCATCGTCCGTCGCCCGGGTAACGACAAGCTGACGACGCTGGGCGGCCTGCTCGCCCGGGCCGGCTTCGAGAGCCAGTTCATCTACGGCGGTTACGGCTATTTCGACAACATGAATGCCTATTTCGCCGGCAATGGCTACCGGGTTGTCGATCGCAAGGACTTCCCGGCCACTTCCGTGGTTTTTGAAAATGCCTGGGGTGTCGCCGACGAGTCGCTGTTCGCCAATGCCCTGGCCGAGGCCGATCGCGCCCATGCCGGTGGCAAGCCCTTCTTCTCGCATGTGATGACCACCTCCAATCACCGACCCTTCACCTATCCCGACGCGCGCATCGACATTCCCTCACCCGGCAAGCGCCGCGGCGCCGTCAAATACACCGATTTCGCCATCGGCCAGTTCATCGAGGCAGCGCGCCGCAAGCCGTGGTTTGCCGACACGCTGTTTGTCATCACCGCCGACCACTGCGCTTCGGCCGCCGGCAAGACGCGGCTGCCGGTCGAGGGCTATCGCATTCCGGCGATCTTCTACGGGCCGCAGATCATCCGTCCTGGCCGCGACGACCGCCTGCTCAGCCAGATCGACATCCCGCCGACCTTGCTCGAGATGCTCGGCCTGCCCGGCCAGGAGAATTTTTTCGGCCAATCCATCCTGCACCCGATGCCCGGTGGGGAGCGCACGCTGATCAGCAATTACCAGGAGCTCGGCTACCTGAAACGGGATGTCCTGACCGTCCTCGGGCCGCGCCGGCGGGCCGAAGCCTTCCGCATCGATGCGCAGAGCGGCGAAGCGACGCCGGTGGCGCTCAATGGCGAATTGCTGGCTGAAGCCATCGCCTACTATCAGCAGGCCGCGCAAGCTTTTCGCGATGGCGGGCTGAAACTGCCGGCCGCCGTTGACGACGTCTGATCAGCGGCCGAGCAGAAAGTCGGTCGTCGCCTGCTCCAGTTGGTCGACGATCAGCGTGGCGCCCGTGAAGTCCTGGCCGCGGCTGTACTCGCCGACTGTCACCACGGTCGGCAGGCCGGCGGCGCGGGCGGCGACCAGGCCATTCTCCGAATCCTCGATGGCGATGCAGGCAGCCGCCGGCAAGCCCAGGCGTTCGAGCACCCAGAGATAGATGTCCGGTGCCGGCTTCTTGGCCGGCACGATGTCGCCGGCGCCGATCACCTCGAACCAGTCAACAGCCTCCGGCGCCAGGCTGGCACGCAGCAGGGCGTCAACGTTTTCCGGCGAGGTGGTGGTGGCGATGGCCAGTCGGATGCCGGCCTGCCGCGCCGCCGCGATCAGCTCACCGACGCCCGGGCGCAGCGGCAGCGCGCCAGAGTCCACGATGTCCACATAGTGGCGTGTCTTCGCCGCATGCAGTCGCTGCACCAGGGCCGTGAACTCCGGTTGCTCGGCGAGCTGTGGCGCATGGCGCTCGGCGTAATGGCGGATGCGCTCCTTGCCGCCGGTCACCGTCAGCAGCCGGCCGTACAGTTCCTCGTCCCAGTGCCAGTCCAGCCTAGCCTCGGCGAAGGCCCGGTTGAAAGCCGGACGATGGCCGTCGCGCTCGGTTTCGGCGAGCGTGCCGTCCACATCGAAGATGATTGCCTGCGGTGTTTTCATGGTGGCCAACGATAGCGAGGCGGCGTTCGGCCAACCAGTCAGAAATGCTGAAGCCGGCAATAAGTAGTTTCGTATTAAGCAATGTCTTAATCAGTTAGTAAAAAACACTGACTATTGCTTAATTAAGAACCGGCTTATCTTTGCCCTCATCGCAGTAAGCCAGCCTACGGGAGTCATCATGCAATTCGGACGCACCACCCTCTCCAAGTTCGTTATCGAGCACACTCGCGGTCAGCACAGCGAGATGGGCGCCCTGCTGATCGACGTTGCGGCAGCAGTCAAGACCATCTCGGCGCTGGTCGGCAAGGGGGCGCTGAGCGGCTACTCCGGGGCACTGGATTCGACCAATGTCCAGGGCGAGGTGCAGAAGAAGCTCGACGTGCTGACCAACGAGGCATTGCTGCGCCACTGCGAGTGGGGCGGCCAGCTGGCCGGCATGGCTTCCGAGGAAATGGACGAACCTTACCGCATCCCCGAGCAGTACCCGCGCGGCCGCTACCTGCTGATCTTCGACCCGCTCGACGGCTCCTCGAACAGTGACGTCAACGTCTCGGTCGGCACCATCTTCTCCATCCTGCAGCGGGAAACCGCCGGCGATGCCGAGACCGCCGACTACCTGCAGCCCGGTGATCGCCAGATCGCCGCCGGCTACGCCATCTACGGCCCGTCGACGATGCTGGTGCTGACCGTCGGCACCGGCACGCACGGCTTCACGCTGGATCGCGAGAGTGGCAACTTCATCCTCACCCATGCGGATATCCGGGTGCCGGAAGAGACCCGCGAGTTCGCCATCAACAGCTCCAACGAGCGCTTCTGGGAACCGCCGGTGCAGCGTTACGTCAGCGAATGCAAGGCCGGCAAGACGGGCATCCGCGGTGTCGATTTCAACATGCGCTGGATCGCCTCGATGGTTGCCGAAGTGCACCGCATCCTGATGCGCGGCGGCATCTTCATGTATCCCAAGGACAGCAAGGACCCCGCCAAACCCGGTCGCCTGCGCCTGCTTTACGAAGCCAATCCGATGGCCATGCTGATCGAGCAGGCCGGCGGCGCGGCCAGTACCGGGCGCGGGCGTATCCTCGGCGTGGTGCCGGAGAGCCTGCACCAGCGCGTGCCGGTACTGCTCGGTTCGAAGCAGGAAGTCGAGCGCGTCGAGCGTTATCACCAGGAGTACGACAGCGGTACCGACCGGCCCTTCGTCTCGCCGCTGTTCGCCGAACGCTCGCTGTTCCGCACCGAAAACACGAATTTCCAGTAATCAGGGAGCGCAGAAATGTCCGTCAAACATCCGATCATCGCCATCACCGGTTCTTCCGGTGCCGGTACCAGCACCGTGATGCAGAGTTTCCAGCACATCTTCCGGCGCGAGAAGCTCAATGCCCAGATCGTCGAGGGTGACTCCTTTCATCGCTACGACCGCCAGGCCATGCGCGCCGAGATGAAATCCCAGGAAACCGCCGGCAACCGCAACTTCAGCCACTTCGGGCCGGAGGCCAATCTGCTGGACGAATTGCAGCAGTTGTTCATCGATTACGGCGCGACCGGTGGCGGCAAGGTGCGCAAGTACCTGCACGATGCCGGTGAGGCGGCGCCGTGGAAGCAGGATCCGGGCACCTTTACGCCCTGGCAGGAGATTCAGGGCGACACCGACCTGATGTTCTACGAAGGCCTGCACGGCGCCTATGCCGACGAGCGTATCGATATTTCAAAGCAGGTCGATCTCTGTGTCGGCGTCGTGCCCATCATCAATCTGGAGTGGATCCAGAAGCTGCACCGCGACCAGAAGATGCGCGGCTACTCGCAGGAAGCGGTGACCGACACCATCCTGCGCCGGATGCCCGATTACGTCAGTCACCTGTGCCCGCAGTTCGGCCGCACGCACGTCAATTTCCAGCGCGTGCCCATCGTCGACACCTCCAATCCCTTCATCGCCCGCGACATTCCGAGCGCTGACGAGAGCATGGTGGTGATCCGCTTTGCCGACCCCAAGGGCATCGATTTCCAGTATCTGGTCAATATTCTGCACGGCGGCATGATGACCCGCCCGAACACCCTGGTCGTGCCCGGCGGCAAGATGGGCCTGGCCATGCAGATGATCTTCACGCCGATGGTTCTGCGCCTGATGGATCAGAAGCGCCGGGCCTGAGCCCACACCACCCACTCCGCAACGTGTGGCAACGCCGGGCAGCAGCGCCGGCGCTCTCCCGACACGTCCCTGCGCCACGAATTTATATTGATTGGGGAACGAAATGACCGAGCAGACCCTTACCCGCGTCACCCGCCGTGAACTGGCCAACGCCTTGCGTTTCCTCGCCATCGATGCCGTCGAGAAGGCGAAATCCGGCCATCCCGGCGCGCCGATGGGCATGGCCGACATTGCCGAAGTGCTGTGGCGCGACCACCTGCGCCACAACCCGGCCAATCCGCAGTGGCCGGATCGCGACCGCTTCGTGCTGTCCAACGGCCACGGCTCGATGCTGATCTATGCCCTGCTGCATCTCACCGGCTACGACCTGCCGCTCAGCGAGTTGCAGAACTTCCGCCAGCTCGGCAGCCGTACCGCCGGCCATCCGGAAGTCGGCCACACACCGGGTATCGAGACGACCACCGGGCCGCTCGGCCAGGGGCTGACCAACGCCGTCGGCATGGCCCTCGCCGAACAACTGCAGGCCCGCCGCTACAACCGGCCGGGGCACACCGTCGTCGATCACCGCACCTGGGTCTTCGTCGGCGACGGCTGCCTGATGGAAGG
>DDWF01000234.1 GCA_002345845.1 Betaproteobacteria bacterium UBA2293
CTGCCGATCCTGATCCAGATTCCGGTGTTCATCGCCCTCTACTGGGTGCTGCTCGGTGCCGTCGAAATGCGCGACGCCCCGTGGATCCTGTGGATCAAGGACCTGGCCTCGCCCGACCCGTTCTACATCCTGCCGGTGATCATGATTGCCTCGATGATCATCCAGATGCGCCTCAATCCGACGCCGCCGGATCCGATCCAGGCCAAGGTGATGATGGCCATGCCCTTTGTCTTCGGCATCATGTTCCTCTGGTTCCCGGCTGGTCTGGTGCTCTATTGGGTGGTCAACAACGTGCTGTCGATTGCCCAGCAGTGGCAGATCACCCGCATGATCGAAGCTGGCGGCAAGGCAGCCAACGACGCCAAGGCCTGACGTGTGGTCAATGTAGCAAGCGCGGACACCATCGCCGCCATCGCCACGGCCCCCGGCCGTGGTGGTGTCGGCGTCATCCGCATCTCGGGCAGCAATTTGCTGCCCTTTGCTTTGGCGCTGACCGGCAAGACACCGAAGCCGCGCTACGCAACCCTGGCCGTGTTCCGCGCAGCCGACGGCAGCACCATTGACAGCGGCCTGCTGCTCTATTTCCCCAATCCGTACTCGTTTACTGGTGAAGATGTGCTCGAACTGCAGGGCCATGGCGGCCCGGTGGTCATGCAGATGCTTCTTGCCCGTTGTCTCGATCTCGGCGCCCGATTGGCCGAACCCGGCGAATTCAGCCGGCGCGCTTTCCTCAACGGCAAGCTTGATCTGGCCCAGGCGGAAGCCGTCGCCGACCTGATCGACGCTGCCACGGCCAGCGCCGCCCGTTCAGCCGTGCGCTCGCTGCAGGGTGAGTTCTCGAAAGCCATCCATGGCCTGACCGACGAACTGATCAACCTGCGCATGCTGGTCGAAGCGACGCTCGACTTTCCCGAGGAAGACATCGATTTTCTCAAGGCCGCCGATGCCTTCGGTCGTCTTGAGCGCCTGCAACTGAAGCTGGCCGAGATTTTCGACCGCGCCGGCCAGGGCAAGCTGCTGCAATCCGGCCTGCACGTCGTTCTCGCCGGCCAGCCCAACGTCGGCAAGTCCTCGTTGCTCAACCGCCTGACCGGCGACGATCTGGCCATCGTCACGCCGATTGCCGGCACCACGCGCGATGCCCTGCGCTCGACCATCCAGATCGAGGGCATTCCGCTGCACATCATCGACACCGCCGGCCTGCGGGCCACCGAGGATGTCGTCGAGAAAATCGGTATCGAACGCAGCTGGCAGGAAATCGAACGCGCCGACGTCGTGCTTCTGCTGGTCGATGCGCGTCAAGGCATCGGCGAAGCCGACCGCGCTATTCTCGGGCGCCTGCCGGCCCGTCTGCAGCGCATCACGGTCTATAACAAGATCGATCTCGCCGGCCGGACGCCGGAACGCCACGACGAACACGATGCCCATGGCGATGCCGTGGCGATCTCCCTGTCAGCCAAGGCCAACCAGGGCATCGAACTGCTGCGCAACGAACTGCTGCGCATTGCCGGCTGGCATCAGACCGAAGACGTCTTCATCGCCCGTGAGCGCCATCTACGTGCCCTTGCCGCGGCTCAGGAACACATCGCCGCGGCCCGCGCTGTCGTTGAAGGCCGCTTGCCGGCGCTCGAGCTGTTTGCCGAGGAATTGCGCCTGGCCCAACAGGCACTCGGCGAAATCACCGGCGAATTCACCGCCGACGACCTGCTCGGTGTCATTTTCAGCCGTTTTTGCATCGGCAAATAGACGGTTTCCAGCCTGTTGGCAAACCTGTGCACAAGCTGTCCGTGCTTTGTGGGGCAAATGACTATTTGTGCACTTGGCTAAAACGCTGCACATTTGCTCCACAGGACATTCAGTGCCTTTGCCGGCTCTAAATAGTGGACTTAAACCTCTGAAACATTGTCGACAATTTGAGTTATCCACAGAACTGTTCCTGATATAGTCTTCATAGTCCTTTTATTTATAGTTCTTATTAAAGAACCAAGTCAGGCGCTTTCAGCGCTCGGAATTGACAATACGTTCGATGCGCCGTTGCCGGAAAGCGGCAGAAGAAACATCGCCTTTTGCCAGCAAGCGTTCACGATCGGCCGCCAACCAGGCCAGCAAAGCCCGGCGCCAGCCTTGCGCGGCAGCTGTTTCCGTGGCCAGGGCATAGCCCTCATCAGCCAGACGTCCATGCCGCCACAACACGCCAGCGGCGACCAGGCGCGATAGTGGATCGGCAATGGCTGCCAGATCGCTGGTCTGGCCACCCGTCCAGGCCTGGCGCTGGCTGGCTGGCAAGAGATCGGCGCTGAAGTTTTCACCGGCCAGGTAAGCCGCGTAGGCCCGTTCGGCGTCGCCGGCATCGGCGGCCAGCGGGGCGAAGGCCGGGCAGTCTGTACCGGCTAGGCTGGCGGTTTGTGCCGCACAAACGGACAGTTCGACGCGAGCCATCAACACTGCATCGCCGGTGCGCCCGACTTCGCGGCGGGCCAGCGCCAGTTCGCGGGCGGCGACGCGCTCGTTTCCGTTCAGATAGGCCGCGTGATAAGCAGACAAGGCGGCATCGCTTTCCAGCAACCAGCCCGGCGACGAGGTGCCGGCGCAGGCAGCAAGAAGCAGTGCTGACAGCAGGGCAAGATAGGGTTTCATGGCAGTTTCAGCTCCCGTTCGCGGGCGAAGGGCCATTTCTGGTTCAATTGCTCGGTCAGGGCGGTGACCCGGCGCAGGGTCGCTTCCACCTCGTTACGCAGCATATCGAGATCGCTGCTGGCTTCATTGACGTTGCCGAGAATGGCGTCGGCCTTTTTCAGAGCGCTGCGCGCTTCGCCGAGCAACTGGGCGAGTTCGCCGACCGATAGCTCGGCTTTGTCCATCAGGCCGTCGCGGGCAAAGAGCCGGGCATCGGCCTTGGTCAGCAGGGCATTGGCCCGTTCCAGCGCTTCGATGACCTGGCGGGCATTCTTCTCACCGCCGAGGATGGCATTCAGGGCGCCGTGCCGACCGTTGAGCGCGTTGCTGAATTTCTGCAGGTTTTCGAGAGTGGTTGAAAGGGTCGATTGCTCGGCAGTCAGACGTTCGAGATTGATGACCAGTTGCTGGATGCTGGCCACCAGTTGCGGTATGCCGGCCGAGGCATCGCCACTCAAAACGTCGCGGCGGGCGCCATCCGGCAGAGGCGGATCGTCGAGTAACCCGGAGAAAGCGCGCAGGCTGGCACCGCCGACGACGCCACGCTCCAGCGTAAACACCGAGGAAGTACGCAGCCAGCGGGCATCGGCAAGTGGCACTTCGATATGGAGATGGGCCTTGCCGTCATCGCCCAGTTCAATGCGTACAACGCGGCCGATGGCAAAGCCGGAGAAGCTCAGGCTGCTGCCGACGGCGACGCCTTCGGCACTCTCGGCAACCAGCAGCAGACGCTGGGTCGGCTGAAAAACGCCACGGGCGTGCATGACGAAGAGCACGAAGGCAACGATGGCGAGCAACGTGACCAGCAGCAAGCCGGCGGCCTTCAGCGGGGCGTTGGGAATGTCTGGTGGCGGCAACTGGTTGTCGGCGGGGGGCATTGTTTTCCTAGAGACGGGGGAGGATCAGCAGGATGGCTTCGATCAGTATCAGCATCAGCAGCAGACGGGCCATGACCCGCATCTGACGGGCGACCGGATCGAGTGGACCGGCGTCGAGGGCAACCGTCGTCGGCGCGATGCCGACAACAATGGCGAACAGCAACAGCTTGATGGAGAAAACAGCGGCCATGGTCGGATCGAATACCAGGCCGATCAGCCGGGCGTAATCGGCGAGAGCCCACTGGCTGATGCCGTGTACCACCAGATAGGCGACGGCCAGCGCACTGATGCCACCAAGTACGGCGAGGACGATGACCGCGCCGGCACTGCCCACCGCATAAGGAATCAGGTCACGATAGGCGGGCGGTGGATCGCCGGCCGGCCGGCCGAGGCGTTGCATGGTGACCGGAGCGACGCGCAGGGCGACGAAGAGCGCGGCGGCCAGTGGTATCAGCTCGAGGACGAGGACACGGACGATGGCTTCCAGAGCCAGATGCGACAAGCCATAGCTGGCGGCAGTGACGGCGACGATGCGGGTGAGGACGGTGCTGATCAGGATGCTGGCCAGCAGATAGCCGGGCAGCATCTGCCAGGCGCCGAGGCAGAGCATGCAGGCCAGGCCGCGTCCGGTACGGCGGTCATAACTGGCCGGCGAGAGTGCGGCGACTACGGTGAGGGCAGAAAAGCCAGCTAGCCGTCCCTGGCGTTTCAGCCAGCGCTGGCTGCGCATCCTGGCGCTGGAGGAGGTTCCGCTCATGAGCTTCAGGCTCGGAACTTCCCGTTGGCAGGACAAGCCAATAGCAGGGCAATGAAGAATTTGTTCATGCGCGGGCCCGTGGAAGGTACCAAGGCAGTATATTGACACGCTTTTGCCGGGCCGGATGTCAGCCGCCAGCCCGCCGATTCCGCCCGCATGCCCGACAGTCTTTTATTCGCCCTCGTCTTTGCCGCCTTCATCGCCGGCGCCATCGATGCCGTCGTTGGCGGCGGTGGTCTGATCCAGATTCCGGCGCTGTTCGCCGCCTATCCCGGCGCCGCCCCGGCCACCCTGTTCGGCACCAACAAGTTCGCCAGCGTCTTTGGCACCGCCAACGCCACCTGGCGCTATGCCCGCCAGGTGCAAATGCCCTGGCGCACCATCCTGCCGGCGGCCATTGCCGCCTTCCTGCTCTCCTATGCCGGGGCGGCGGCGGTGGCCTGGTTGCCCAAGGATGCGGTGCGGCCGCTGATCCTCGTCCTGCTCATCGGCGCCGCCGCCTATACCCTGTATCGCAAGGATTTCGGCCAGGTGCACCGGCCCGCCCACAGTGGCCATCGCGAATTGCTGTACGCGGTGCTGCTCGGTGGTGTCATCGGTTTCTACGATGGCTTTTTCGGGCCGGGTACCGGCAGTTTTCTGATTTTTCTGTTCGTCCGCTTCTTTGGTTTCGACTTCCTGCATGCCTCGGCTGGTGCCAAGGTCGTCAATGTCGCCACCAACCTCGCCGCCCTCGCCTATTTCCTGCCCAACGGCTACATCATGCTGCTGCTCGCCGTGAGCATGGCAGTGGCCAACGTCGCCGGTTCGGTAGCCGGCACCTGGCTGGCCCTGCGCCACGGCAGCGCCTTTGTCCGTAAAGTCTTTCTGCTGGTGGTCGGCGTTCTGATCGTCAAGTTCGCCTGGGACACTTTTGCCTTGTCGTCATAGTTTTTCCGGAACTCATTGGCGCCGGGTTTTTCAAATAAAATCCAGCCACTTCGCTCCAGGAAGACCCCATGCGCCTTACCCTCGTTCACCCCGCTGGTTTCAACTTCGTTCCCGGCCAGCCGGATTTCTCGGTCCTGGCCAATCGCATGCCGCCGATCGGCATCATGCAGCTGGCTTCCTGGCTGGAGAAGTTCGGCCATAGCGTTGCGCTGCACGATTGCCTCGGCCCCTACGCGCCGAAGAGCATCGCCGAGAATGCCGAGATCGTGCTGGCGACGGACCCGGAAATGGTTGGGTTCTCGGCCACCACCTCCGGTTTCATGGACGCCGTCGAGATTGCCACCTATATCCGCGAACGTCGGCCGGATATCCGCATCGTCTTCGGCAATGTCCATGTTTCCTCCCTCGGTGCGCCGATCCTCGAACATTTCCCGGAAATCGACTACCTGGTCATCGGTGAAGGCGAAGGAGCGATGCTCGAACTGGCCGATGGCAAGCCGCTGCAAAGCATCGGCAACCTGATCTATCGCGACGAGGGCGGCAAGATCCACATCAACCCGCGCCGTGACCGCATCGTCGATCTCGACGACCTGCCCTTCCCCGCCTACGAGAAACTGGCCGGCTTTCCGCATGCCTACCACCTGCCACTGTTCGCCTACGAAATGCGCGACGGGGCGACGATGATCACCTCGCGCGGCTGCCCCTACACCTGCTCGTTCTGTGACCGGACCGTCTTCGAGCGCCAGTACAAGACCAATTCGCCGCAGTACATCTACGACCACATGAAGTACCTGCGCGACAAGTTCGGCGTCTATCACATCAACATGTACGACGACTTGTTCACCGCCAAGAAGCAGCGCGTCTTCGACCTTTGCCAGCTACTCATCGACAAGCCGCTGGGCATGCAGTTCAACTGCGCCATCCGCGCCGGCCACACCTCGGATGAAATGCTCATTCAGTTGAAGAAGGCTGGGGCGTTGATGGTTTCTATCGGCATCGAATCGGCCGATCCGGCGATGATGGAGCGACACAAGGCCGGCGTCACGCTGGAAGCAGTGCGCGAGACGGTGCGCTCGATCCACGCCGCCGGCCTGCGCGCCAAGGGCCTGTTCATCTTCGGCATGCCCGGCGAGACGCCGGAAACGGTACGGACGACCAGCGACTTCATCCTCTCGCTCGAACTCGACGAGATGAACATGACCAAGTTCAGCCCGCTGCACGGGGCGCCGATCTGGGACGAATGCATCAACGACCCGACCGGCGATTTCGTCGAAGACTGGCGCCTGATGAACTGCCTGAACTTCGTCTATCTGCCGGAAGGTTTCTCCTCGCGTGAGGAGATGGACGCGCTGTACAACTGGCACGTCAAGCGCTTCTACGACAGCAAGGGCTACCGCCGGCGCTTTGCCAAGCGGCTGTGGCAGCACCGCTGGAGTCTCTGGCACGTGGTCAAGCACCTGCCGGAAACCATCGCCGCCGCCCGCTATTTCAGTTCCAACAAGGAACAGCTGGAAAAAGCCAAGCGCGAATTCAAGGTGCATCCACGTCAGCCCATGGGACTCAAGCCCTTCCTCAGCCCGGACCTGCTGATCGACAACATCGTCTCCAATTCGCCGGTCAAGCTGACCCGGCGTGATGCCAAGAAGCTGCTGATTCCGGTCGTCGAGGAGTCAAGCGCCTGTTGTACGCCGCCGGCCATGCAGGGGGCGCTATAATCCACCGGTTCCGGGGGGTAGGCAGATGAATCTAAAAGGCAAATACATGCATTGGCGCTTGCTGGCGGCGGCCGTCGCCGTGCTCGCGCTGGGTGCCTGCAAGAGCACCGAGACCAAGCCGGCCGACGGCAGCCCTGCCCAGACCGCTCAGGCGGCCGAAAGTAACCGTGACAGCTACACCCGCGTCGGCTACGCCTGCTGCAACCTGCATTACTCCGGCGACTGGATCAGCGATTCCAACCTGGCCAATCTGCCCTTCGTGCCGGTTGGTACGCCAATCAAGGTGAAGAGCATCGACCGCCATCGCGCCTATGTCGAAGTTGACGGCAAGCCGATGCGGCTCGGCCACGACTTCGGTCGGGAGCAGGAAAGCACCGAGCAATGGGTGAACAAGCTCGTCGTGCTGGACGACCCGAAAGTCAAGATCGCCCGCTTCCCCGTGCGCACACGCAACGCCATCGCCAAGGGCCAGTTGCTGCGCGGCATGAGCAAGGAGCAGGTGATCATGGCGGTCGGTCATCCGCAAACCAATGAGAATCCAAAGCTGAACGGCCCTTACTGGCGCTACTGGTGGTCGAGCTTCGGACCGTATTACGTCTACTGGTCGAAGGGTGTCGTCAGCAAGATCGACGGCCACTCGGAGACGGTCGGCCACATGACCTACAAAGGCAAATAATTCTTCCCGGTTACAGAGATAAACAAGAGGGTTAAACCCATGGAACAGCAAATGAGGACGGAGCAAAGGGAGTGCGACGTCCTGGTCATCGGTGGCGGACCGGCGGGAACGACGGTGGCGCCGCTGCTGGCCGAGAAGGGTTATCGCGTGGTGCTGCTGGAAAAGGCGCACCACCCGCGTTTTCATATCGGCGAATCGCTGCTGCCGGCCAATCTGCCGCTGTTCGAGCGGCTGGGCGTGGCCGACGAGGTGCGGGCGATCGGCATGGAAAAATGGGGTGCCGAGTTCGTCTCGCCAGAGCATGACATGGCTCAGGTTTTCCACTTCGCCGGAGCCTGGAGCAAGGACATGCCCTACGCCTATCAGGTGCGGCGTGCCGAGTTCGACACCATCCTGATCCGCAATGCGGCGGCCAAGGGTGTCGAAGTGCATGAAGGCTGCAAGGCCAAGGCAGTTGATTTCCAGGCCGACCAAACGGCCCTGATCCGCGCCGAGCACGACGACGGCCGCCAGGTCGAGTACAAGGCCCGCTTCGTCGTCGATGCCTCGGGCCGCGACACCTTCCTGGCCAGCCGCTTTCAGATCAAGCACCGCAATCCCAAGCACAACAGCTCGGCGGTCTATGGTCATTTTTCCGGCGCCCGCCGCCATGAAGGGCAGGACGAAGGCAACATCACCATCCTCTGGTTCGATCATGGCTGGTTCTGGTTCATTCCGATGGTGAACGATGTCACCAGCGTCGGTATGGTGACCTGGCCTTACTACATGAAGACCAAGGGCGAGCGCAGCCTGCAGCAGTTCCTGATGGATGGCATTGCCCGCTGCCCGATGCTGGCCGAGCGGTTGAAGATGGCGACCCTGGTCAACGAGGTCGAGGCCACCGGCAACTTCTCCTACGTCTCTGAACGCAATCACGGCGCCAACTACCTGCTGCTCGGCGATGCCTATGCCTTCATCGATCCGGTGTTTTCCTCCGGCGTGTTGTTCGCCATGAACAGCGGCGTCATCGGTGCCGAGGCCATCGACCGCTGTCTGCGCAATCCGGCGCAGGCGCCGGCGGCGCTGAAGCGCTTCGACCAGCTGATGAAGCATGGGCCGAAGGAATTCTCCTGGTTCATCTATCGCATGACCAATCCGATCATGCGTGACTTCTTCATGTACCCGAAGAACATTTTCCGGGTCGAGGAAGCCCTCCTCTCGGTGCTCGCCGGCGATATCTTCGGCAAAACACCGATCTGGCGCTCGATCTGGATGTTCAAGCTGCTCTACTACATCGCCAACATCATCCAGCCGAAACGCGCCTTCATGGGCTGGAAGCAACGGCGTTTCAACATTCGCCGGGTGGACGATCCGGCGATGAATGGCGTCTAGTGTCCCTGCAGCTGATTACCCAATGCGCGCCGCTCGGGTCCGCGCCGGTTCCACGTGAAACCGGCACGGTGCTCGGTGGCGCCGTGCTCGGTCGCGTGCTTGGCTTGCCCGCCCCGCGCTGGCCGCAACAGCGCCTGGCCGCCGCCCTGCCCGGCTGCGATGAAGTCTGCCTCGAGGAATTCTGGCTGACCAGCGAGCCGGTTAGCGAAGGCGAAAGCGATGGCGTCATCTGGCGGCGTAGCGGCGACGTGCTGTATGGCGTCATCGAACTGGATGAAGCGCTGTTCGTCGGTGAGAGTGGCCGTTCGCCCCTGCAGGCGGCCAGCGAGGAAGCCTACCGTTGCCTGTTCCGTCTGCTGGAAGCGCAGGAACTGCCGCATCTGTGGCGGGTCTGGAACTATCTCGCCGACATCAACGGCGAGAGCAACGGCCTGGAACGTTACCGCCAGTTCAACATCGGCCGCCAGGATGCGTTCCTCGAATTCAGTCGCGGCGCTACCGGCAACGTGCCGGCGGCCTGTGCCCTCGGCCTGGCCGGCGGACCGCTGTCGATCGCCTTCATGGCCGGTGCCACGCCGGCAGTGCCGGTGGAGAATCCGCGCCAGGTCAGTGCCTACAACTATCCGGCCGAGTACGGGCCGCGTAGTCCGACCTTTTCGCGGGCGGCCCTGGTCTATCCGCCGGGCCGCGAAATCCTCTTCGTCTCCGGTACCGCCAGCATCGTCGGTCACCAGACGGTGCATCCGGGCGATGTTGTCGCCCAGTGCCGCGAGTCGCTGGCCAATGTTGCCGCCGTGGTCGAAGAAGCCAGCCGGTTGGCCCGCAGCGGCGCCTATGCGCTGGGCGAGCTGAGCTACCGGGTTTACGTCCGCGCGGCGGCCAGCCAGCCGGTGGTGGCGGCGACGCTGGCACCACTGCTCGGAGCGGAAGCCGATATCGTCTATGTCGAGGCGGACATCTGTCGCCACGACCTTTTGCTTGAAATCGAGGCAACTGCCTCGCATGCGCTGGAGGAGCGCTGATGGCCATCTCCAAGAATCTGACCATAGCCGTGCTCGTCGCCGGCCTGGCGCTGTCCGCCACGGCCGAGGACAGGCCGCTCTGGGAAATCGGCGTCGGCGCCGCGGCGCTGAGCTTTCCCGCCTACCGCGGTTCCGACCAGACCAACAATTTCCTGATGCCGGTACCGCATTTCACCTACAACGGCGATTTCTTCAAGGCCGACCGCCATGGCATTCGCGGCAGCCTGTTCGATTCCGACCGCGTCGACCTGACGGTCAGCCTGGCCCTATCGCCGCCGGCACCGAGCGACGACATCCGGATTCGCGCCGGCATGCCGGATCTCGAGGCGACCTTCGAGGTCGGCCCGCAACTGGACCTGACCTTCTGGCGTTCGGAAAACCGTGCCCGCTTCGTCAAGCTGCTGCTGCCGCTGCGCGCTGCCGTCACCCTGGAGAGCTCGCCGCAGAGCATCGGCTGGGTCTTCCACCCGAAGCTGAACATGGACATCACCGACCTGCCCGGCCTGCCCGGCTGGAATCTCGGCATGCTGGCCGGGCCGTTGTGGGGCGACAAGCGTCAGCATGCCTACTATTACGGCGTTGCCCCGCGTCATGCAACGGGCTGGCGGCCGGCCTACGAGGCCGAATCCGGCTATGCCGGCATGCAGTACCTGGTGGCGCTGTCGAAACGCTTCCCGAAATACTGGGTCGGCAGCTTCGTCCGCTACGACAACCTGTCCGGGGCCACCTTCGAAAACAGTCCGCTGGTCCGCCAGAAGGATTACTTCGCGGCCGGCATCGCCATTACCTGGGTGCTTGGGGAATCGTCCACCCGTGTGCAGGTGAATGACTGATCGCCGCTTCCTCGGCAATCCGTTGTGGAAGGCCTACGAAGTGTTCGTCATGGCCTTTGGACTCGGCATGCTGGCCCTGCTCTGTATCGCCTGGTTGCCCTGCGCGCTGATTCTCAAGCCGTTGCTGCCGGCGGCCCGCGGCCAGCGCCTCGGACGCTGGATGATCATGGGCGGCTTCCGTGTCTACCTGCGCCTGCTCGAGATATTCGGCGCTTTCCATTTCGATCTCGACGAACTCGACAGCCTGCGCGGCGCCGGGCCGCTGGTCATTGCCGCCAATCACCCGTCGCTGCTCGATGCGGTGATGATCGTCTCGCGCCTGCCGAACGCCGTCTGCGTCATGAAGTCGGCGCTGATGGACAACATCCTGTTCGGTGCTGGCGCCCGCCTGGCCGGCTACATCCCCAACAACGCGCCGCTGGCGGTGATCCTCGGCGCGCGTGAGGAATTGCGCGCCGGGGCGCATCTGCTGATCTTCCCGGAAGGCACACGCACGGTGAATTTTCCGGTCGATCCGTGCACGCCGAGTACCGGGCTGATCGCCAGCCGCAGTGGGGCGCCGGTGCAGACACTGCTGATCGAATTCACGACGCCCTACCTGGGCAAGGCTTGGCCGCTGTTCCGCCCGCCGCAACTGCCGCTGCATTGCCGGGTCCGTCTCGGTCAACGCTTCGCCCCACCGACCGACGTCGCCGTCTTCACTACCGAACTCGATGCCTATTTCCGCCTGCAGCTGGCATCGCCTGCCGCTGCTTGAGCCATGCCGACCCCCTCGCCCACCCATCTCGTCCTGATTCCCAGCTACAACCCCGGTGCCAAGGTGCTGGCTACCGTGCGCGCGGCGCTCGCCCAGTGGGCGCCGGTGTGGGTGGTCGTCGATGGCAGCACCGATGGCAGCGCTGAAAGCTTGCAGGCGTTGGCCGGGGACGTCGAGCATCTGACCGTCATCGTGCTGCCGGAAAACCGCGGCAAGGGCGCAGCGGTTCTCGCCGGCCTGGATCGCGCTGCCGCTGCCGGCTATACGCATGTGCTGACCATGGACTCGGACGGCCAGCATCCGGCCGATTTGATCCCCGCCTTCATGGCCGCGTCACAGGCGGCACCGGCGGCGATGGTGCTCGGCAAGCCGGTCTTCGCCGCCGACGCCCCGGCCCTGCGCGTCAACGGGCGCAAGGTGTCGAATGGTTGGGCCAATCTGGAAACGTTATGGATGGGCATCGGCGATTCGTTGTACGGTTTCCGCGTCTATCCGGTGGCGCCGCTGCGCCGCATCATGCAGGGCAACCGCTTCATGCGCCGCTTCGATTTCGATCCCGAAGCCGTCGTCCGCCTGTGCTGGGCCGGCATCCGGCCGCTCAACATCGACGCACCGGTGCGCTACTTCCGCGCCGACGAGGGCGGCGTCTCGCATTTCAATTACCTGCGCGACAACACGCTGCTGACCTGGATGCACACCCGGCTGTTCCTCGGCTTCCTGCTGCGCTTGCCGCTCCTGCTCTGGCGCCGACTGACGACATGAACACCACCGAAATCTTCCTGATCGCGATGACGATCATCTTCACCGTGCCCTGGCTGATCTGGCGCTTCGGCAGGACCGACTATTACGCACCGCTGGTCGTCGTCCAGATCCTGACCGGCATCCTGCTCGGCCCGGGCATCCTCGGCGCCGCCTTCCCCGATTACTACACCTTCGTCTTCAATCCGGCGGTAATCCAGTCGCTGAACGGCATCGCCTGGTGGGCAGTGATGTTGTTCGTGATGATCGCCGGCGTCGAACTGGACTTGCGCAAGGCCTGGGCGCATCGCCGCGAGAGCGGTATCACCGCCGGTCTGGCGCTCGGCATGCCGCTGCTGTTTGGGTGTATCGCTGCCGTCGTGCTGCTCGCCTTCGACGGCTGGGTCGGGCCGCAGGCGATGACCTGGCAATTCGTGCTCGGCGTCGGCATGGCCTGCGCCGTCACCGCCCTGCCGATCCTGATCCTGTTCATGGAGAAGCTGGAGATTCTGCGCCAGCCGATCGGCCAGCGCATCCTGCGCTATGCCAGCCTCGACGACATCGCCATCTGGGGTGTGCTGGCGCTGATCCTGATGGACTGGCAGCGGGTCGGCAAGCAGTTGTTCTTTCTGGTGGCCTTCGTTTTCATCGCCTGGGGTTTTCGCCGCCTGATGCAGGCACTGGCCGAGCGCGACCGCTGGTACGTGGCGCTGATCTGGCTGGCCGTTTGCGCTTTCGGCGCCGACTGGGCCGGGCTGCATTTCATGGTCGGCGCTTTCCTGGCTGGTGCCACCATCGATGCCGAGTGGTTCGACCAGGAAAAAATGGACCAGCTACGCCATCACGTGCTGCTCGCCTTCATGCCGGTGTTCTTCCTCAGTACCGGCCTGCGCACCAACTGGGCCGTCGGCGGCGAGGCGGTGTTCATCGCCGCGGCGCTGCTGCTGGTCGCAGCGGTCGCCGGCAAGCTGCTCGGCGTCGGCCTGGCCGGTCGCCTACTAAAGTGGACGCCGGGCGAAGCCAGCATCATCGGCTGGCTGCTGCAGACCAAGGCGTTGATCATGATCATCTTTGCCAACATCCTGCTCGACCGCCAGATCATCACCAATGAGGCGTTCACTGCCCTGTTGCTGATGGCCGTGGCCAGCACCATGCTCACCGTGCCGATGGTGGCGCCGAAGCTGGCGCGGCTGAAGGAACTGATCTTCCGCTCGGCGTGAGCTTGCCTGAGCTTTTCTTGGCCTGCCCGCGCTAGTAGTTGCGCCGTCGCTCCAGTTCGACTTGGCGAAGATAGGCCTTTTCGCGGGCCAATTGCCGTTCAGCGTCCTGGATTCGTTGGCGTTCCGCCTGCTCCTGTCGCTGACTTTCCCGCTGCGCTTCGCGTTCCTTCTTGCGTTGATTCTCGGCTTCTGCCCGTTCGAGATTTCGTGAAACCTGATTGGCGTAAGCCATGTCGCGTTCGCGTCTGGCCTGTTCGGCAGCTTCGTCCCGGCGTCTCTGGCTTTCGGCTCGTTCTGCAGCCATCCTGGCTTCGTTCTCCTGTCGTGCCAGTTGCAGCTTTTGCTCGGCCTCCCTGGCCGCGGAAAGAGCGCGTTCATGCTCCAGGCGGACACGCTCCGTTTCGAGACGGGTGCGTTCGACATCGGCCCGATAGCCCGCGAAGACCAGGCCAGCGATGACGAGTGCCAGCAGGACGAAAATAGGTTTGCGAATGGACTGGGCTGCGACTTCCTGCATCTCAAGCGGAATTTCCTTCGCAGCCAGTCTTGCATCGTAGCGTCGGCGTCTCTCTGCGTCGGAGAGCGTGCTGAATGCGTCGCGCAGGGCTACGAGATAGTTGGTCGCATCTTCGTTGCCATTTGCCGCAAGTTCGACATGCTTGGCGTAAAGGCGTTTGTAGGATGCCTGAATGGCTTCAGGGCTGGCGGACTGATTGACTTCCAGCAGGTCGTAGAGCGTATTGGCCATCGGGCGGGAGATTTGATCGCGAAAAGTTAGGCAGGCAGATTGGTTTGCCCGATGACTCAGATCAGCGCGCCGTTGATCGAGATGATCTGCCCGGAAATATAGGCGGCCTTGTCGGAAGCGAGGAAGGCGACCAGGTCGGCGACTTCCTCCGGCCGGCCGGCACGTTGCATCGGCACGATTTTCTTGATCGTCTCGGCATCGAAGGCGCCGTCGCTCATCTCGGTGGCAATGACGCCGGGGGCCACGGCATTGACCGTGATGCCGCGGCTGGCCACTTCCAGCGCCAGCGACTTGGTGGCGGCATGGAGGGCGCCTTTGGCCGCCGAGTAATTGACCTGGCCGCGGTTGCCGGCAATGGCGGCGACCGAGGAAATGTTGATGATGCGGCCCCAGCGGGTGCGGATCATCGGCAGGCTGAGCGGCTGGGTGACATTGAAGAAACCGTGCAGCGAGACGTCGATCACCGAATGCCACTGCTCGGCACTCATGCCGGGGAAGACAGCGTCGGCGTGGATGCCGGCGTTGTTGACGACGATCTGGATCGGCCCGGTTTCCAGCAGCGCCTCCAGGGCGGCAGCGGTCGCCGCCCGTTCGGTGACATCGAAGACCACGGCTTCGGCGCTGCCGCCGGCAGCGACGATCTCGCCGACGATGGCTGCCGCCTTGTCGTGGCTGCGATTGGCATGGACGATGACGTGATGGCCATCGGCGGCGAGGCGCCGACAGATGGCGGCACCGATGCCGCCGCTGCCGCCGGTGACGAGGGCGCGTTTCATGGGCGGGTTTCCTGCAGGGCGTCGGCATCAAGGACGACGGCGGCGCGGCCGTCGAGCAGCAACTGGCCGGCGTGGCTGAGCGCGAACTGGTAGAGGATATGGTTGCCCTCGCCAGACAGGCGTTCGGCGTGGATATTCAGCGCCTGCGGCAGATCGTCGAGGCGCTCGACCAGCAGGCGGACGCTGCGCACGCTGGCCAGGTAGCCCTGGCGCGGTGCCTCAGTCTGGCCGGCGAGCAGGGCGCCATGGACGGCCATCGCCTGCGCCGCATACTCGATACCGTTGGCGGCGCCCAGGCGGCCTTCGGCACGCAGCGGATTGGTCGGGTCGCGGTGGCTGATGGCGAGGCAGTCGATGGCGGCCTCCGAGCAGGCGACGACAGTCTCAAGCAGGCACATGGTCCCGTGATGCGGGATAAGGGCGGCGATTCCGCGGTGGTCTAGCACGGGGTGACGGTCACCTGCAGTTGCGTCGGCGCCAGATAGTCGAGCACCACCGCACCACCTTCGCCACGGGCGAGCATCTGCAGCAGCGGCAGGGCGCGCAGGGCCGGGATGGCCAGACGCTGGCTTTCCAGCCCCGGATCGGTGAGGGTTGCGGCGGTTGCCGCAGTGGGTGCCAGAGAGATCTGCGCGAGTGAGTGTTCGCTACGCTCCGGCGTCAGCAGCAACGCGACACCGGCGACGTCGGGGATCGGGCGGGCAGCATGCAGCGGTTCGGGATATTCGCTGTCGTAACTGATCAGCAGGGTCGGCTGTTGATCCAGCGTCACCTGGCCGAGGGCATCGATCAGGCCGGCGCCAAAGGTCGCGTCGTAGGCACAGATCACCTGGCAAGGGGCCATCGCGTGGGTGGCGATGCCCCAGTAGCCGGCGGCGGCGTTATGCACGGAATTGGTGAAGCGGGTCGGCGAAATCTGCCGATCGTCGCTCGCCAATTGTTCGCACAAGGCGTGGCAAGTGTGACCGTCGGCCCCGGAGGCCGAAAAAACCGTTGCCAGCGTAGACACATCGGCCTGTGCGTGGGCGGCGGCTTCCAGGCCGATGGCCAGGGTCAGCTTGACGACACGGCTGGCCCGCCGGCGTTCGGCCGGTGGCAGGATGACCGGCGCCGGCAGGATGGTCGGCGCCAGCACGAAGTCGGCTTCGCCGCGCAGCACGGCGCGGGCCGCGGGCCAGTCGGCAAGGCCAGGGGCAAGGAAACCGATGCCGGAAATCCAGGCGGTAAGCGAAGCGTTCATTCGGCGACTCCGAAAGCCAGGCTGCAATTGCTGCCGCCGAAACCGAAGGAATTGGACAGGGCTCGCCGAATTTTGGCCGGCCGACTGCGCAGCACGTACTGGATGGGCAGCGCCGGGTCCACGGTAGCGGTTCCCGGGCTGCCGGGCAGCAGCCCCTCGCCCAGCGCCAGCGCGCAGATCACGGCTTCGACGGCACCGGCGGCGCCCAGCGTGTGGCCGGTAGCTCCCTTGGTCGAACTGCACGGTACGCGGTCGCCAAAGAGGCCGGCGATAGCCTTGCCCTCGGCGGCATCGTTGGCCGGCGTCGAGGTGCCGTGCAGGTTGATGTAGTCGATATCGGCCGCCGCCAGGTTGGCCGAGCGCAGCGCGGCGGTCATCGCCAGGCGGGCGCCGAGGCCGTCCGGATGCGGCGAGGACATGTGGTAGGCATCGCTCGACTCACCGGTACCGAGCAGCAGCACGCTGCCGGGCAGCAGGCCGGCGGGGCGTTCGAGCAGCGCGAAGGCGGCGCCTTCGCCGACCGAGATGCCATTGCGTGCCGGATCGTAGGGGCGGCACGGCAGTGGCGAAGTCAGTTCGAGTGAGGAGAAACCGTAGAGCGTCGTCAGGCACAGCGTATCGACCCCGCCGACGATGGCGGCATCGATGGTGCCGAGCGCCAGCTGGCGGGCGGCGGCGGCGAAAACCTTGGCACTTGATGAGCAGGCCGTCGAAATGGCCATGGTGATGCCGGTGATGGCGAAATAGGCGCGGGTGAATTCGGCCAGCGAGAAGGAGTTGTGCGTCGTCCGGTAGTTGAAGTCGGCCGGTAGCGCCCCGCTCACCGGGTCACGGCGGCGGTAGGCGAGCTCGGTCTGCAGGATGCCGGCGGTGCTGGTGCCGAGGAAGACGCCGACACGGTCGCGGCCGTAGCGCTCGACCGCCAGGCGGACACGCTCGGCGAAGCCGTCGGTTTCCAGACCCATCAGCGTCAGGCGGTTGTTGCGGCAGTCGTAGCGGGCCAGCGACGCCGGCAGGCAGATGTCGTCAACGCCAGCCACTTCGCCGATCCAGGTATCCAGCCGGACCGTTTCAAAGGCACAAGGGGCAAGACCACTGCGGCCATCGTGCAGTGCCGCGCGGGTGGCGTCGAGGCCGCGCCCGAGGCAGGTGGTGGCGGTGTAGTGGGAAAGCAGCAGCGGAGTCACGATGGGGCCCGGAACGATGTCCGGCGCATTTTAGCAGAGGGGCGCTGCTGGCGGCCTTCTGCCTCCGGTCAGAAGCGGCCGCGGGCGAGGCAGGTCCGATAACGCTTGTCCACCCGCTTGGCGAACCACTCGGTGGTCAGCTGGCGACTGATCTTCGGACTTTCCAGGTCAATGCGCGGCATCGCCTGGCGTGGCAGCGGCTTGCCGGCAGCGTTGTCGGCCAGGGCGAAGAGGCGCTGGAACAGCGGACTGTTGCCGAAGGCGGCGGTCTTTTCCAGCAGCAGGTCGCGGCGGATTTGCGGGCGGCTCATCGCCAGTTGCCCGGCAATGCCCAGGGCGGCTTCCTCGACGCTACTGGCGATGGTCGACACCTGGCCGTCCTCGTAACGCAGCAAGTCGCCGTCGAGCACCAGTGGTTTGCCGGTGACGCGGCCGAGCGCGGCCTGGAAGGCGGCGTTGCGGCTGCTGTAGCGGCCGGCGTTGAAATCGGCGAAGCGATAGACGATCTGGTCGTAGGGCACGGCGTAGTCGAGCAGGATGGCGCTGCCGAAATAGACGCCGCCGCGGCGGGTGAATACTTCGTCGCGCACTTTGCGTTCGACTGGATAAGGATAGTCGCGCTCCTGCACCTGCTGCTCGGCGAAGGCGATGCTGACCTGCATCGGGCCGCCGGTGCGCACCGGGTTGTAGCCGGCGAAGAGCTGCCGGCCGAAGGGTAGTTCGCCGATGATGTCCTCGAACAAAGCGTTCAGTTCGCGCTCGGTGCGCAGCGCCGCGATCCGCTTGTCGTAGCTGCGCCCATCCGGCGAATCCTTCTGCAGCGCGCTATCGAGGATCAGGCGGGGAATGCGGTATCTCTCGGCACGTTCCTGCAGTTCGCGGCGGACGATGCGCGGCAGGCCGGGCACCGCCGGATCGGCCTGGAAACTGGCTTCCTGTTCGATGATGGCGATGGCGGCGCAGTAGGTCTGCGTCGCCTGCGGCACCTCCAGTGTGCTGAAGGCGGTGTACAGATCGCTGGCCCAGCCGGCGCGATCCTTGGCGTAGCTCGGGATGAGACGGACGATGCGGCGCTGCGCCTCTTTCCCGTCGAGGTTCGCCGGCCAGGCGCTGGCGGTCTTGCCGTTGGCGCCGCGCGCCATGTCCGGCGGCAGGGCCGGGCCTTCCGGCTCGCTGTCGAGGAATGAGCAGCCGGCAACTGTCGCCAGCAGCAGGGC
Organism: Betaproteobacteria bacterium UBA2293; assembly: GCA_002345845.1. The sequence continues at coordinate 18,742 of DDWF01000234.1, forward strand.
AGGCAGCCAGCGACGCATGGCGTCAATACCCGGCTGGCGGCACGCGGCAGAGCAGCATGATGTTGGCAAAGGGCTTGCCTTCGCTCATCGGTACGGTTTCGACGACGAAGCCGAGGTTACGCAGGATGTCCACCCATTCGGCCAGGCAACGGCCGTAGAGCTGCGGCAGGCGGTGGCCGCGGACGAAGGTGACGGCGTGATCGACCCAGTTGCACAGGTGATACGGCAGACCGGCGCTGGCGTCGCCGACGCGGGTGAGGAAGATGCCGCCGGGGGGCAGCGCGGCCCGGATGCGCTTGAGCACGTCCTTCTGCCGCATGTGATCGATGTAATGCAGGGCATCGAGGATGCTGACGACGTCAGCCTGACCAAAATCGACCTTGCACATGTCGCCCTGGCGGATGGCGACGACTGGATGATCGTGGCCGAAGGCGCGGGCGGCGCGATCGACGTCTTTCTGCATCAGTTCGAAGCCGCGCAGTTCGAGCGGTTGCGGTGGAGCCGGCCAGTCGGCCGGCCAATTGCCGGCAGCGTGCAGTTTCTGGGCGGCGAGCAGCCAGGCAAACAGGCTGCCCTGGCCGCAGCCGAGATCGAGGAATCGGCTGGCGCCGGCAAACAGGCCGCGGCGCAGCAGCTCGCGGAAGATGCAGTCGGAGGACAGCTTGCCGCGGGCGTAGTGGTAGGCGAAATGGCTGCCGGAACGGAAGGGGCGGCTGGCTTCGTCGAGCAGGGCGGGCAGGAAGCGGTGGGCGGTCATGATGGCAAGGCGGAGGCGAGGGTGACGGAGGTGAGGCGGTGTTCGCTGAGGGTTGCCAACAGACTCGGCAGCACCTCGAGGATGACCGCCTGGTCGGCTGGCGTGCGGGCGGCGTGGCCGTCGTGCAGGAGCAGGATGTCGCCGGCGGCCAGATTGCGGATCAGGCGGTTGTAAACGATCTGCGGGTCGCCTTCGCGGGTATCGAACGGCCGCCGTGTCCATGAGGCGAGTCGCAGGCCGAGGCGGCTGAGCACCGGATCGAGCAGTGGGTTGCGCAGGCCGGCGGTCGGCCGGAAGAAACGCGGCGCCTGGCCGGTGATGTCGGCCAGCGTCGACTGAGCGGCGGCGATGTCGGCGGCCAGGCGCCGGCTGCCGAAGGTGGCGAACAGCGCCGAGTGCGAATCGCCGTGATTCTCGACGCGATGGCCGCGAGCGACGATTTGGCGACACAGCGCCGGATGGCGGCGAGCGACGTGGCCGATGCAGAAGAAGCTGGCCTTGGCGCCGGCGTTGTCGAGCAGGTCGAGGACGCGTGGCGTGACTTCGGGATCGGGACCATCGTCGATGGTCAGGGCGATTTCGCGGCGGGTGCTGGCGGTAGCCGGCAGGCGGTTGATATTGGGGCCGAGCAGTGTCGTCCGCGGCAGCAGGCCGGCGGTGATCAGCACGCCCTGGTTGGCGGCGACGGCGGCCAGGGCCCACGGCCAGCTGCCGGGCACGACGAGCAGGCTGGCGCCGGCGGCGGCATGGGTGAGCAGCGATAACTTGACGAAGGGGCTGGGAGTCCAGGGCGAAGACATGGCGGGATCAGCGGCCAGGATAGCCGGCAAGAAAATGTTCCCACAAAAGCTGCCAGGCCGGCCAGTCATGGCCACCGGGTACGGCCAGCCGGTCGGCTGGCGGGAAACGCTCGGCGATGCGCTGCATGCCCTTGGCGAAGCGGTCGTCGCGACCATAGCCGACGAATACCGGGAAATCGGCCGGCGGCCGTTGCAGCCAGCGCCACATGCGGAATTCGGGATCGTCGAGCTGCCCTGCTTCCGGCGTCCAGGTTTCCAGACCGCCGGCGCGGTCGATGGCATTGATGGTCAGCCGGCTGCCCGGATAGGGGGCGAGCAGGCATAGGCCATCGACACAACCCGGGCTGTCGGCGACATGACACAGGCTGAGCAGGCCGCCCAGCGAGATGCCGCCGAGCCACAGGCGCTGGTAGCCCTGTTCGCGGGCCGGGGTCAGGATGTGTTGCTGCAGTGCCGGCAGCGCCTGGCCGCCGGAAATGGTTTCCAGATCGAAAGCGACGGCAGTGACGTCGAGCGCCAGGCCGCGGCGCTCGACCGCGGCGAAGAAGCCGGCGGCGACGTAGTCTTCCGGCGTCATGTAGGCCCCGGGCAGGAGCACGATCAGCTCGCGGGCGCCCGCTGTGGTGTGGCGGAGGGTGCGCGGGGCGTTGCTCATCGGGCGGTTCCACGTGGAACGAAAATGGCCGCCAGCAGCAGCGCCAGGAAGGCGCCCGGCCCCACCGTGACCCCGACCGCATGCAGTACCGGCACTTCCGACAGGGCCAGGGTGCCGAAGCCGATGCTGGTGGTGATGGTGGCGATCAGCATCGAGGCCAGGGTCTCCGGATCGAGGCGATGGTTTTCCTCGGCGCGATCGAAGAACAGCGCGTAGTTGGAGCCGACGGCGACGATCAGCAGCATGCCGATCAGGTGCAGCAGGTGCAGCCGTTCGCCGGCCAGGTGCAGGCCGGCGATGACGATGATCACGGCGAGCAGCAGCGGCAGCATGACCGCCGCCAGGCGCCGCGGCGAACGCAGCGTTACGGCGAGCAGCAGCAGCACGGCACCGAGGCCGCTCAGCGCGAGCAGCATGGCTTCCTGCAAATAGTCGTTGTAGAGCTGGTTGAACTCGGCCTTCATGTCGATGAACAGGGCGCCGGACCCGGCCAGCGCCTGGCGCAACTGCCCGGCGTCGATATCGTTGGCCGCCGGGCGTACCGGCAGCAGCGCGCTCCAGCCCCGGCTGCCATGCAGCAACAGGGCGTCGACGGCGAGACCGAGATGGGTGCCGTCGAGGTCGGTGCGGGTTAGCGGAGCCTGTTGCCGGGCGAGCGCCAGATCGGTGAGGAAGGGCTCGAGCTTGGCGGCTGCCAGCGGTGAATCTTTGAGGGCCTCGGTCAGACGTTGGCGCAATTCGTCGCTTGCCGGCAGGCTGGCCTGGCGGGCCGCCTGTCTGGCCTGGCTGGGCAGGAATCGGGCCGGGCTGTCGTAGCCGGCGATCTGGCCGGCGGCAACCAGATCGTCGAGGCGAGCGCCGGCTGTCTCGGCCGCTTGCAGGGCGCTCTCGCGGTCGGCGCCGCTGACCAGGACGAGATAGCGCGAGTCGGGAGCACCGAGATCGGCGCGCAGGGCCATGTCGATTTCGCTGTCGGCAGCGCTGACCGGGCTGAGCGCCGATAGATTCGGGTTCCACAGTGCGCCGCGCTCGCTGGCGAGCAGTGCGGCGGCGGCCAGCGCCAGCAGGAGGACTGGCCAGCGGAGGACGTGCAGGCGTTCGATGAGGCCTTCCAGTCGCCCGCCGAGCGGTCGTAGATCGCGCATCGGCAGTTCGTTCCCGGCTAGTTTCGGCAGCACGAAACGGGTGACCAGGGCGGCGGTGACGACGCCGGTCAGCGCATACAGTCCGAGTTGCGCGAGACCGGGGAAGCCGGAGAAAAGCAGCACGCCGAAGCCGGCTACCGAGGTCAGGACGCCGAGACGGACGGTCGGCCAGAAGCGCTGGCGCCAGGCTTCAACGCCGCTGCGCCCGGACTGGACGAAATAATAGATGGCGTAATCGACCGATTCGCCAATCAGCGCGGCGCCGAAGCCGACGGTGATGCCGAACACCGTGCCGAAGATCAGGCTGACCGCGACGATGCCGGCCAGGGCGCCGGAAATCACCGGCAGCAGACCGAGACCGAGCAGGCGCGGCGAGCGGTAGACGAAGAGCAGGACGGCGATGATGGCACCGGAACTGATCAGCGACAGGCGGGTCACTTCGCTGACGATGGTGGCCCGAGAATTGACGGCAAACAGACCGGGGCCGGACAACTGCAGCGTGAATTCGGGATTGCCGCCGCTGCTGGCGGCAAATTCGCGGCGAATGCGCTCGATCGCCGCCTGCTGACCGTCGGTGTCGGAGCCGAGGGCGGCCGTCTGCACCAGCAGCATGGCCCGCTCGCCATCGCGCGAAGCCCAGACGCCGGCCCGATTGGCCGGCTCGTTGCCACCGCCGAGGGCGCCGAGCAGCGCCATCAGCTCGCCGGTGGGATCGCGCGGCAACAGGTTCTTCAGCATCATGCCGGCCGGTGAAGCGAGGCGGTCGATGCTGTCGCCGATGGCGGTGCGCAGGCCGTCGATGGTGAAGCGTTCGGGGCTGATCGCCGGGCTGAGCAGGTAGCGGTGACGGAGCAGGAAATCGCGGTCGGCATCCTGGCTGCCGGCTTCGCCGTTCTGCACCGAGAGAAAATCCGGGCCGGACACCAGGCGCCGGTGCAGGTCGCGCGACAGGCCGGCACGCTGTTCGGCGTCGCCGCCGGCGATGGCGATCATCAGCAGGCGGGCGACGGCGCCCTCCTTCAACTGGTCGACCAGCACCTGCTGTTCGGCCGTCGGCCGCGCCGGCAGGAAGAAGGACATGTCGGCGCTGAAGCGGCTCTGCCAGACAATGGCGGTGCCGACCAGCATGGCCAGCAACCAGAGCAGGAAGACGTGGCTGCCGCGACGACTCATTTGCCGGCGATCGGCTCGATGGTCAGCACCGAGCGATCGCCGTCGGCCTGCAGGTATTCGATGCCGAGCACCTGGTTGCGGCTGCCGGTGACGACGATGCGCAGGATCACCGCCGCAATGCGCTGGTCACTCGGCAGCAGGGTGAGCACCCACTTCTCGGTGGTGCCTGACAGATGCAGAGCGTAATTCTTCTCCAGGGCCGCCCGGTCGCCGCTCAGCGTGCCGCGGATGCTGTCCACGAAAGCCAGTGCTTCCGGCTGATTGGCAAGGCTGATGGTCAGCTTCTGCTGTTCGCGTTCGATGCTGACCTTGTCCTTGTCGAGTACCAGGATCTCCGGTTTCGGCGTCTGCGTGCGTTTTTCCAGGCGATCGGGAGCGCTGTAGCTCATCTCGCCGGTGGACACGACGGGCTTGTCGAGCAGCGAGATGTATTTCTTCTCGACGAACTTGGCCCGGCCGCCTTTGTGCGCTGCCAGGCCGGCCATCAGCTGGCCGATGTCGAAGGCGGCGCTGGCTGGCAGGGTCAGCGCCCCGAGCAAGAGGCCGAGAAGGATTTGCTTGTTCATTTTTTCTGCCAGAAGTCGAAGAAATTGAACCAATTGTAGGGGGCCAGCCGGCAATAGTGGGTAAGCCTTTCGGCATAGCGCTGCTGGGCGGCCTGCATCGCCGCCGCTCGTTCGCTACGTGGCGTGTCGGTGAAGTCGGCCAGCGGTTCGAAATGGATGCGGTAGCGGTTGCCGCCGAGATACAGCCCGGTCATGAAATAGACCGGGCGGTGCAGCATCGCCGCCATACGGAAGGGGCCGGTCGGGAAAGGCGCCGGTTGGCCGAGGAAGTCGCAATCGACGGTCGCGTCGTCGCCGAGCTGGCGGTCGGCCAGCATGCCGACGAGGTAGCCCTGATCGAGCCGGTCGCGCGCCTGCAGCATCGAATCCATGCGCCCGAGGGCGATGATGTCCTCGGTCGCCGCCGGGTTGATGGCTTCCAGCGTGGCGTTGATCTTGCGGGCGTTTTCCTCGTACATCAGCATCGCCACCCGGAGCCCTGCCCGGTTGCGGCCGAGGGCGCGCAACACCTCGAAACTGCCGAGATGGGCGCCGATCAGCAGGGCGCCGGGCTGGCGTTCGAGCGAGGCATGCAGTTCCTCGGCGCCGATCACCTCGATGTCGAACAGGTCGAAGCGGTCGTTGAGCAGGTAGATGCGGTCGTGGATGGTGCTGGCGAAGGCGAGGACATGGCGGAAACCATCGGACCACTCGGCCCAGCGGCCGAGCGCCCGGTGCAGATAGGCGCGGCTGGCGCGCCGGGCGCGGGCGGCGAACAGTACGTAATAGGCGGCGATGCCGTAGAGCACGACGCGCCCGATGCGCCGGCCGAAAGTCAGCGAGATCCACACCATCAGGCGGAGGATGGCGAGATTGCTTTTCTCCTGCTGGCGCAGCCAGTCGGTGCCGGCCGGCGGCTCCTCGCTCATGCGCTGCCCGGCGTCAGGCTGCCGGAGGCCACGTCGCGTTCGCCGGCACGGACGCGGCAGGCGATGCTGCCGCTGGCCTTGATATCCAGCGTGAAGGTCAGCGTTTCACCCGGGCCGACCGGACTGAGGAACTTGCCATTGCCGATCTGCCAGCGGCCGTTGCCGCCGCTGACCAGCGTCGCGGCGTAAAGGATGGCGCGGTCGAGGAGGACGACGCCGGGGACGATCGGCCGGCCAGGAAAGTGCCCGGCCAGTGCCGGATGGTCGGCAGGCACGGTCCAGGTGAATTCATGCACGGCCATGGGGCACCTTGTCGGCGTAGAGCGCCATGAGGTCGTTGCGCGGCAGCTTGCCGGTGCTGTTGCGCGGTAGCTGGTCGACGAGGATCAGCGGCCGCGGCAGGAAGATGGCGTCGATACGCTGGCGCAGCGCCGCCTGCACGTGGCGCACATCGAGTTCCGGGGCGACGACGAAGGCGCACAGGCGGGTCACGCCATCGACGGTTTCCTCCGGCAGGAAGAAAGCCGCATCGACGACGCCGGGAATGGCTGTCGCCTGGTGATTCAGATAGGCCAGCGAGGTGCGTTTGCCAGCGATGTTCACCAGGTCGGCGTGCCGGCCGTGCAGCGTGAAGCGGTCGCCGGGCAGCAGCTCGACGAGGTCGGAGAGGGTGATCTCGTCTTCCAGGTGGGCGCCGCTGGCCATCGTCAGTTCATCTTCCTGGCGCAGATGGACACCCGGGTACAACTGCCAGACCGGGTCGGCAGTCGGCCGCCGGGTAGCGATCTGAAAGGTTTCAGTGCTGCCGAAGATTTCCAGCAGCGGGGCGTTGCAGCGCTCTTCGGCGCGTGCCGCCAGTTCCAGCGACAGCGGTGCCGTTGCCGAGAGCAGCAGGTCGATGGCCGGTAGCGGAATATCGGTGGCGAGTAGCGATGAAAGGTGAAACGGTGTCGTCACCAGCAGGCGTGGCTGCGGCACCGCCTCCAGGGCAGCGACGATGTCCTGCGGATAGAAGGGTTTGCCCGCCCAGAATGGCGAATGGCCATGCAGGGCCAGCAGGAAGGTCGATTCGAAGCCGAAGGCATGCTGCACCGGCACCGTACCGACGATGGTGTGTGGCCGGTTGGCCAGACCGAGGCGTTCGGCTTCGGCGCGGCCGTTGTGTACCAGTTTGCCCCAGGTCTTGTCGTGGGCCATCGGCGTGCCGGTCGAGCCGGAGGTGTACAGGCGGGCGGCCACCTGGCTGGCGGCGATGAGCGGGATCTCCTGGATGGCAGCGGGATCGCCGGCAAGCTGCGCGGGAAAATCGAGGCGCGGCAGGTCGAGACTGGCGAAGGGGGCATCGCACAGGCAGCAGAGATCGGGGGCCTGGGTGCGGATGTCGCGCAGTGTGGTCGCTGATTGCGAAGCCGGTTGCAGGCTGATGCGGCCATCGAGCAGACCGGCGGCGAAGCCGACGGCGAAGTGGTAGCGGTCCTGGCAGACATTGAGCAGGTGCCGGCCGGGCGGCAGCAGAGCACGCAGGGCGCTGACATCGGCGAGGAAGCGGCGGACGCTGACGGGTCCGTCCGGGCGCCAGGCGAAGATGTCGTCGAGGCTGGCGTGCCCGAGCAGCGGCACGTGGTTCATGGGTTTCTCGGCGCGGCCTGGTTGCGTGCCTGCATCGCCGTCCGGTAGCCGCGGATGGTGTCGGCGATGCTCGAGCGCTCGGCCGGCGGCAGGACACGGTGGCGGATCAGGTGTTCGGCGGCGAACATCAGGATCAACAGTGGCATCGTCAGCAGGTTGGCAAACACCGACCAGGCGGCAGCCGGCGCCAGCCAGAAGAGCAGGGTCGACAGCGTCGCCGTGGCCAGGAAGAAGGTGGTCCAGGCAACGGTCACCTGCCGCGTGTAGCGGGCCTTCAGCGGCGAGATGATGCCGCCGTGGGCAAAGCGGGCGAACTGGCTGACCAGTGCCTCGTGGCCGCCGAACAGGGTGCGGCCGAAGAAGGTGGCGAGTGCCAGGTTGGTGCCGACATGCTGGACGTAGTAGAGCAACGCAACGTTCTGGCGCAGCGTGGGCCAGGCCCAGGCGAGCAGCAGGAAGACGACGCAGCCGCCGCCGATGATCCACAGCGGATGGCCGGCACGCCAGAGCAGCATGACGGCGATGGCGATGATGGGCGCGGTGGCCAGGGCGGCCGAGATATCAGGATGGGCATTGCCGGCGCTGCCCTGATGCGCGAGCACGGCCCAGCCGACGATGATGGCGAGCAGGGCAAGAGCGCGCAGCAGGCTGGCCGGCGTCAGGATCATTTGGTCCGCTGGCCGGCAATATGGGTGGCCAGGGCGCGCAGCGAGGAGAAGATGCGCACGTTGTCATCGTTGTCCGAGCGCAGCTGGAAACCGTAGCGCTTGGAGATGACCAGGGCGATTTCCAGCACGTCGATCGAATCGAGGCCGAGGCCATCGCCGAACAGCGGCGCGTCGGCCTCGATTTCGTCGGGGGCGACTTCCAGATTGAGGGCCGAGACGATCAGCTCGGCGACTTCCGGCAACAGGGCCGCGATGGCTTCCGGTGAGGTGGTTTGGGTCATGGCGGGGTTTCCGTGGATGAATTAGCGGACGGCGCGGAAGGCAAGCACCGCATTGCTGCCGCCGAAAGCGAAGGAATTGGACAGGGCGGCGCGCAGCGGCTGCTTGCTGCGGGCGGCGGTGACGTGGTCGAGGCCGGCACAGGCCGGATCGACGGCGTCGAGATGGGCGGTCGGTGGAATGGCGCCGTCGCGCAGCGCCAGCAGCGTGATGATGGCTTCGACAGCACCGGCGGCGCCGAGTTGGTGACCATGCATCGATTTGGTGGCGCTGACCGCCAGATTGGCTGCGCGCTGGCCGAAGACCTCGCGCAGGGCAGCGGCTTCGGTGCTGTCACCTTCCGCCGTGGCGGTGCCGTGAGCATTGACGTAATCGATGTCGGCTGGCGTCAGGCCGGCGTCGGCCAGCGTCGCCTTCAGTGCGCGCACCTGACCGGCAGTTTCCGGACGCACCAGGTGGCTGTGGTCGCAGGTGCTGGCATAGCCGACGATCTCGCCGTGGATGCGGACCCCGCGGGCGACGGCGCGATCCCAGTCCTCGAGCACCAGGGCCGCCCCGCCCTCGCCCAGCACCAGACCGCTGCGCTCGGCATGGAACGGCCGACAGGCGCTGGCCGCCGTTGTTTCGTCGCCACCGGCGAGCACGCGCAGGGCCTCCCAGGCGCGGGCAACGCCGTAGGCCTGCGGCGCGTCGGAGCCGCCGGTCAGCATCACCGGTGCCTCGCCGCTGCGCACCCGGCGGAAAGCTTCGCCGATGGCGATGGCCGACGAGGCGCAGGCTACCGTGTGGCTCATGCTGATGCCGCCGAGGCCGAGCTGGATCGAAATGTGGGCGTTGGCGGCGTTGTTCATGCCGAGGACGACGGACAGCGGCGAGATGCGCTCACGCCCCTTCTGCCACAGCTCGCGGTAGCCCTTCTCATAAGCCAGCGTGCCGCCCAACGCCGTGCCCCAGGCGACGCCCCAGGTGTCGCGGTCCTCGTTGTCGGCAACGGCACGTTCGAGGCCGGCGTCGGCCCAGGCGTCGAAAGCGGCGGCCATGGCCAGCTGGGCGAAGCGATCCATGGTGCCGGCCAGCGGCCGGCCCAGGGTGGCTTCCGGATCAAAGCCGGGACAGGTAACGAAGGGCAGGTTCAGCGGTCGCGGTGCGTCGTCGGTACGCAGCATGCGCACGGCCGATTCACCGGCCAGCAGGTGGGCGAAGAAGTCAGGCAGGCCAGCGCCGTAAGGGCTGACCATGCCCAGCCCGGTCACAGCGACGCGACGCTGGCTCATGAGGCGCTTTTTTCACGGCGCAGGCGATCCATCAGGGCACTCATCTCGCCTATGGTCTTGGGGCTTTTCAGGTTTTTGGACAGGGTGACGCCGAAGCGGTCCTCGAATTCGAACATCAGCTCCAGCATCATCAACGAGTCGACGCCGAGCGCCGCCAGCGCAGCCTCGGGCACAACCTGCTCCGGGGCGACGCCAAGGCGATCGTGGAGAAATTCGCGAATCAGGCCGAGGGAATCCATAACCGGCGCATTTTAGCCCAAGGCCAGGCGTTTACAAAAAACGACTGGGCTGCGGCACTCCTCTCAGATAACCCGTTGCAGGCTGCGCAGGAAAGTCGTCGCATCCTGGAAACCGACGACGCGGACGCCGTCGATCTGCCGACCATCGGCAGCGAAAAAGATGATGCCCGGCGGGCCGAACAACTGGAAGCGGGCGAGCAGCGCCTTGTCGTCAACGCTGTTGGCGGTGACGTCGGCCTTGAGCAGCGTGAAACCGGCGAGTTTTTCCTGGACGGCGGGATCGGCGAAGGTGAATTTCTCCATTTCCTTGCACGAGACGCACCAGTCGGCATAGAAATCGAGCATCACCGGCCGGCCGGCGGCGGCCACGCGCGCCTCCAGCTCGGCCACCGAGCGTACCGGCTCGAAGGGCAACTTGCGCGTTTCCGCGGCAATCGCCGAGCCGCGCAGGCCGGCCAGCGGCTGCAGCGGATCGCGGCCGCCGGCCAGGGCGCCGATCAACAGGGCGGCGCCGGTCAGCAGCATGACGATGCCGATGCCCTTCCAGAAGCGCTGCCAGCCTTTGGCTTGCGGCGGCAAGGGGTCGAGGGCATGGAGGAAGATGGCCGGGATGATCAGCAGGGCCGCCCAGCCGAGCATGACGACGACTTCCGCCAGCACCGGCGAGACCAGCCACAGGGCGGTGGCCAGCAGCAGCACGCCGAAACCCTTCTTGACCCCTTCCATCCACGGCCCGGTCTTCGGCAGCAGCGAACCGCCGGCGGTGCCGACGGCGATCAGCGGTGCCCCCATACCCAACGCCATGACGAACAGCGCCGTACCGCCGAGCACGGCGTCGCCGGTCTGGCCGATGTACAGCAATGCCCCGGCCAGCGGCGCAGCGACGCAGGGGCCGACGATCAGTGCCGACAGCGCGCCCATCAGGAAGACGCCGATGCCGCGGCCGCCCTGCAGGTGGCTGGATTCTTCCGACAGCTTGCTTTGCAGCGCGGTCGGCAGTTGCAGTTCGTAGAAGCCGAACATCGATAGCGACAGGATGACGAAGATCAGGGCGAAGGCGCCGAGCACCCAGGCGTTCTGCAGGGCCGCCGAAAGGAGCGTGCCGCTGACTCCGGCGGCGACGCCGACCGCCGCATAGGTCAGCGCCATGCCCAGCACGTAGGTCAGGGACAGGGCGAAGCCGCGGGCATGCGAAGCCTTGTGCCCCTGGCCGGCGATGATGCCGGAGAGAATCGGGATCATCGGGAAGACGCAGGGCGTCAGCGACAGGCCGAGGCCGGCGACGAAGAAGAAGGCGAGAATGGCCCAGAAACTGGCATCCTTCAGCGTCGCGGCGATCAGGCCACTCTCGTCACCGGCACCATCATCGGCCAGGGTGGCCGACGGTGTCGTCGCCGGATCGGGCAGGATCAGACTGACCGACTGCGTTTGCGGCGGATAGCAGACGCCGGCATCGGCACAGCCCTGCGAAGTGACCGCCAGGCGCAGCGGCAGTTCGCCGGAACTGATGCGTTCGACCGGCAGGCGGATGGCCACCGTCTTGTAATAGACCTCGACCTTGCCGAAAGTGTCGTCGTCCTTTTCCTTGCCCTTGGGCAGCACCGGCGTACCGAGCGTCGCCGCCTCGCCTTCGGCGGCGAAGCGGAACTTGTCGCGGTACAGGTAGTAATCCTTGGCGATGGTATAGACGACCTCGACCGTCTGGCCATCGAGCGCACGCGCCGTCGGCTTGAAGGCGACGAGCGGATCGAGGAATTCCTCGGCGTGGGCGAAGGAGGCCAGGAAGGCGAAGACGAGCAGGAACAGGCGCATGGTCATTGGAGCGTTTCCGTGGCCAGCCAGTTCAGATAGGCCGGCAGGCCACGGCTGATCGGCACGGCGATGATTTCCGGTACGGCGTAGGGATGGAGCTCGCAAATACGGCTTTCGAGGGCCGCGTAGCAGGCGGCCGTGGTCTTGATCAACAGCGGGATTTCGCTTGCCGATTCGACGGCACCCTGCCAGCGATAGACGGATTGCACGCGCGGCAGCAGGTTGACGCAGGCGGCCAGCTTTTCTTCGACGAGCGCCAGGGCGATGGCGTTGGCGACTTCTTCGTCGGGACAGTTGGTGAGGATCAGTAGCGGTTCCATTAGCGAATTCTACTTGAGCAGGCGGCGGCGGGTCAGGCGCAGGGCGATGGCGAAGGCTACGCCGGTGGTGACGAGCAAGGCCATGATGTGGATCAGGGCATCGGCCGGCACGTTGCCGGCGAGTAACGGGCGGACCAGCGCCACCCCCTGGGCCAGCGGCAGCCAGGCGCCGATGGTGGCGAGCCAGCCGGGCAGCTGGTCGGTCGGGAAGAAAACGCCGGAAATCAGCGTCATCGGTGTGATGAACAGCGTGAAGTAGTACATGAAGAAATCGTAGGACGGCGCCAGGGCGTTCCAGATCAGGCCGAGCGCCGCGAAGGCGAGGCCGGTGAGGATGATGGCCGGCAGTACCCACAAGGCCAGCGGGCCGTTGGTCAGGCCGAGGGCAGTGATGACGATGAGGATGGCGCAGCCGGAGAAGAAGGATTTGGTCGCCGCCCAGAACAGTTCGCCGGCAACGACATCAGTCAGGCCGAGCGGCGTGTTGAGAATGGCATCCCAGGTTTTCTGCACATGCATGCGCGAGAAGGACGAATACAGTGCCTCGAAGGTGGCTGCATTCATCGTCGAGGCGCAGACGGTGCCGGCGGCGAGGAAGGCGACGTAAGGCTGGCCGTCGATCGACGGCAGCATGGCGCCCAAGCCGTAGCCGAGGCCGAGCATGTAGATTAGCGGGTCGGCCAGGTTGCCGAGGATGGAGGGCAAGGCCAGTTTGCGCCAGACGAGGAAATTGCGGCGCCAGACGGGCAGGAAGCGCAGGAAGGGCGGCAGCGGATGCATGCAGACAGTGCTCGGTGGGGAAGCCGCATTCTACTGCGAAGCGCCTCGTTGCTTGTGCCATGCACCAATTTCGTCCGCCCTTCCCCGGCCATGCACTCTCGGGGAACGCCCTCCCCTGCTACGTTTTCGCCAAGTCCTTGTTTTACCGACAGGCACTTGCGTCATTGGCGCTCGGCATGGTTTTCGCTGGATAACCGCCAGATAACCTGCCGGAGAATTGCACCGATGGATGAAAAGCTGGAGAAGGCCCAGTTGATGGCCCGTTTCAAATTGATGGTCAAGCGTTTGCTGAACCAGTCGGTTGACCTTGAACGATTGAGTCGCGAACCGGCTTACGCTCGCGAGCGCCTGGCGGAAATCGAGGAAGCCGCTGAAGACGAGGATCTGCTGGTCATGGTTCTGCGTCTGCGCGACTTGTGCGTGCCGCCGAGTGCCGATAGCGCGCCGGCAGTCGAGCCGACGCGGCCAACACGCAGTTACACGATGGGCGCGCGTTCCTGGTAGCGAGCGTTCTGGCGCCGCGATTCAGTCACGCAATTCGCGGCCGGTCAGCTTGATGAAGACGTCTTCCAGATTGGAGGCGCGATGCACGTAACGCAGGCCGTGTGCATCGGCCAGGCGCGCCAATAGCGGGCCCGGTTCGCGGCAGTAGAAGAAGGCGGTTTCGCCGCTGGTTTCGACCCGGTCAGCCAGCGAGCGGGCGGCGTCGACAAAGGCCGGCAGGTCGCCGCCGGCTTCGTCATAGACTTCGACGACCTGCGGTTCGATGTGCTCGGCAATCAACTGGCGCGGACTGCCTTCGGCGATCTTGCGCCCGTGATCGATGACGATCAGCCGGTCACACAGGCGCTCGGCCTCGTCCATGAAGTGGGTGGTCAGGATCAGCGTCTTGCCGGCCGATTTGAGTTGCTTCAGGCGCTCCCAGATCAGATGGCGGGCCTGCGGGTCGAGGCCGGTGGTCGGCTCGTCGAGAAAGACGACGTCCGGGTCGTTGACCAGCGCCCGGGCCAGCGTCAGGCGCCGCTTCATGCCGCCGGACAGTGTCGCCAGGCGGGCATCCGCTTTGCTGCCAAGGCTGGCGAAATTCAGTAGCTGCGGGATGCGGGCGCGGATGTCGGCATCGGCAATGCCGAAATAGCGGCCGAAGACCAGCAGGTTCTCGCTGCAGGTGAAATCCGGATCGAGATTGTCGAACTGCGGCACAACACCGACCCGTGCCCGTGCCGGCTGGGCATCGTCGGGGATGGCGTGGCCGTTGAGCACGATGGAGCCGCTTTCAGGCGCCGTCAGGCCGAGGCACAGACGTAGCGTCGTCGTCTTGCCGGCGCCATTGGGGCCGAGCAGGCCGAAACAGGTTCCCGGCTCGACGGCGAACGACAGGCCGTCGACGACGGCGGTACCGGCGTAGGTCTTGCGCAGCTCGGCGACGGCGAGCGCCGGGGGGGAGTCTAGTGTCGCCACGCGCGGGTGATGATGTCGCGGATCAGGTGCAGCCGGCGGTGGAAGAAATGGTCGGCGCCGGGCACCACGACCACCGGCAGGTCGTTCGGCTGGGCCCAGGCGAAGACATTGGACAGTGGCACCAGCGTGTCTTCCGAGCCGTGAATGACGATGGTGTCGTGCGGCACGGCTTCGGTATCGTAGTGACGCGTGCTTTCCACGTAGCCGGCGGCAGTGCCGACCAGCACCAGACGCTGGGCCGGATGGCCGGCTTCGCTCAGGCGCTTGGCGACGCGCGTCTGGCAAAAGGCGCCGAAGGAGAAGCCGGCTAGCGCCACCGGCAGGTTGCCGCAGCGGCACTTGGCGTCTTCGAGTACGGCCAGCAGGTCATCGGTCTCGCCGTGGCCTTCGTCATGGACGCCTTCCGTGCCGCCGACGCCACGGAAATTCGGGCGGAAGGCGGCATAGCCGAGGCTGACGAAGGTGCGCGCCAGCGTGTAGGCAACCTTGTTGGTATTGGCGCCGCCGCCCATCGGGTGCGGATGGGCGATCAGGGCGATGCCGCGCGGCGCGTCGGGACGTTCCATGATGACGTCGATCTTGCCGGCCGGGCCGTCGATGAGGATCTTTTCTTCCGCTGCTTTCATGATTCAGATCTTCAGGCGGTCGACGATGCGGCCGTTGAGCAGGTGTTCCTGGATGATTTCCTCGACGTCTTCATGGTCGATGAAGCTGTACCAGGTCTCTTCCGGATAGACGACCATCACCGGGCCATTGTCGCAGCGCCCCAGGCAGCCGGCCTTGTTGATGCGGATGGCGCCGGGGCCATTTTTCTTCAGCGCGCCGATGCGGTCCTTGGCGTAGGCAAAGGCATCCGAACCGCCGGTGGCGTTGCAACACTGCTCGCCGGCCTCGCGCTGGTTACAGCAAATGAATACATGGTGGGTGAAATAGCTCATCGATGATCTCCTCGGTGGGGAGCCATTATAGAGGCCTGCCCGGTTTCACGTGGAACGCGGCCGTGGACGTGTCGCCAGCAACAGGAAGGGCAGCACCAGGAAGGGCCAGAGCGTGGCCACCAGCCGGGTCAGGCCATTGAAATTGAGGAAGTGCCCCTGACGCCAGGTAGCCAGGGCGGCCATTGAATACGGATTGGGTGGTGCCAGATTGACCAGCACGGTACCGGCGATCAGGGCGAACAAGGTCAGAATCAGGCGCGGCGTGGCCGGTAGCAATATGGCGACGGTCAGTAGCACGCCGCCAGCGAGCAGGCCGCTGCGGGCGCCTGTGGTCAGCCAGGCCAGCGCTTCGCCGGGGCCGATCAGGATCGCCGCGGCCAGCGTGCGGACGATCAGGCCAAGGAGCAGGAACAGCGGCACGATCAGGCAGGCGGCGAGCAGCCTGGCGCAGAGCATGCGGACGACCAGGCCGACAGCCAGGGCATTGAGGGCGGCAATGCTGGCCTCAATGAGGACGAAGCTCTCGGCGGCAAAGGGAAAGGCGCTGGAAAATCCGAACAGGTGCCGCAGGTCGCCGGCGCCGAAGAGCAGCGTTTCCGGCGACAGGGGTACGAGCAGCCAGAGGCCGAGCAGGGTGAGGCCCAATTCGGCATGGGGAATGGGGGCGATCACCCGGTGTTCCAGGGCGAGCAGGCGGGCGAATACCCGCGGACCGGTCCATTGCGCCAGACCGGCTCCGACCAGGCCGCCGATGGCGTTGCAGGCGAGATCGACATTGGATGGCACGCGCGAAGGCAGCCAGGTCTGCAGTGCTTCCAGTCCCAGGCTGGTTCCGGCGGCCAGCAGGACGGCCAGGAACGGGGCGGTGAAACGGCCGGGCAGGCGGCGCAGGGCGAGGGTCAGGAAAAAACCGAGCGGCAGGTAGACGGCGACGTTGGCCAGCAGGTCGAAGACCGTCCAGTAGCGGGGCCAACCGCCCTCAAGGTAGGCCAGTGGCAGCATGCCGGTATCGCGCCAGCCGGTGAACGGGTGCAGGCTGCCGTAGGCGATCAGGCCGAGCCAGGCCAGCGCGAGATAACGGGCAAGAAGGATGGGGCCGCGGCCATGCTCGGTCATCCGCTGATTTTAGGCGCTATCGGCCGGGGCGTCAGCCGGCATTACCCTGCCCTGCCCGGATTGGCGGGCTTAATGGTGATGCGGATGATCGGCCGCGTGGTGCGTTTCTGCCGCCGCCCGGTGATGCAGCGCGTGATGGATGTCTTCGTGCGGGGACGGCCGGCCAAAGCGCTGCGGTAGCAAGGACCCGGCAATCATGCCGAGGATGCTGACGCCAAGACCGATCAGCTGCGGCGGCACCAGACTGGCCTCACCGACCAGCAGTTCGACCACCAACCACGAGCCGACGCCGCCGATGATGGCGCACAGCGCCCCCTGGGTCGTCGCCCGCGACCAGTAGGCGCCGAAGAACAGCGGCACAAAGGCGCCAGCCAGGGTGACCTTGTAGGCGTTTTCAACCATTTCGAAGATCGACGACTCGCTGTTCAGGGCGAAGAGCAGCACCAGGCCGGCGAAGCAGACCATGGTGATGCGCATCATGCGCAGCAGTTCGCGGTCGTTTACGTCGGGGAAGATGTTGCGCAGGATGTTTTCCGAGAAGGATACCGACGGCGCCAGCAAAGTCGCCGAGGAGCAGGCCATGATGGCGGCGAGCACGGCGCCGAAGAAGATGGCCTGGGCGAAGACCGGGGTGTGCTGCATGACCAGCGTCGGCAGCACCAGTTGCGAGTCGGTGGCGATCAGGCCGTTGAACTGTTCGGGATTGATCAGGGTTGCCGCGTAGGCAATGAACATCGGGATGAAGGTGAAGCAGAAATACAGTGTGCCGCCGAGGATTGAGGCCCAGATGGCGACGCGCGCGCTCTTCGCCGAGGTGATGCGCTGGAAGACGTCCTGTTGCGGGATGGAACCGAGCATCATGGTCATCCAGGCGGCGATGAAGGCCAGCCATTCGACCCAGTTACCGCTCGGGAAGAAATCGAGCTTGCCGGCCGCCGAGGCATGGGCGACGACGACGTCGACACCGCCGGTCATGCCGGAAACCAGATAGCCGATGAACAGCATGCCGCCCATGACCACGGCCATCTGCACGAAATCGAGAATGGCCACCGAGAACATGCCGCCGAAGGTGGTGTAGGTGAGGACGATGGCGGTGCCCAGCACCATGCCCATTTCCTGGCTGATGGCGCCGTCGGTGACGACATTGAAGACCAGGCCGAGCGCCTTGATCTGGGCCGAGACCCAGCCCAGATAGGAAACCACGATGCACAGTGTGGTCAGGATCTCGACCGTGCGGTTGTAACGCATGCGGAAGAAGTCGCCGAGCGTCAGCACGTTCAGCTTGTAGATCTTGGTGCCGTAGAAGATGCCGGCGATGACCAGGCACATGCTGGCGCCGAAGGGGTCGGCAACGACGCCGTGCAGGCCGTCCTGGACGAAGGTGGCGGAGACGCCGAAGATGGCTTCGGCGCCAAACCAGGTGGCGAAGACGGTGGCGGTGACCACCGGCAGCGGCAGGCTGCGCCCGGCGACGGCGAAATCCTTGGCGTTATGGACGCGGGTCGCGGCGAAGAGGCCGATGGCGATCGAGGCGAGCAGGTAGAGGACGACGAACCAGATCAGCATGATTGGGCATCCGGCCAGGGCAAGGGGTTGAAAACGCGGGGATTATACGGTTTCAGTGCAGCAAAACGGGGCTTTGCAATGAAATTGCAAATATTCCTGGCTCAGCGGGTGAACGAAGGCCAGGTCGGTGGCGTGCAGGTGCAGGCGTTCACCAGCCTCGGGATTGCCGCTGCCGTACAGTTCGTCGCCAAGGATCGGATGGCCGAGGGCGGCCATGTGTACCCGCAGTTGATGCGAACGACCGGTGACCGGCTCCAGGTCGACGCGGCTGGTCTGGCGTTCCAGATCAATCGAAATTCGGCGGTAGCGCGTGAGTGAGGGCTTGCCAATTTCAAAGTCCACCTTCTGCCGGGGGCGGTTCGGCCAGTCACAGATCAGTGGCAGTGCGATTTCGCCGGCGGCCGTTTCCAGACAGCCTTCGACCTCGGCTAGGTAGCGCTTGTGCACCTGGCGCTCACGGAACAATCGGGACAGGGTGCTGTGCATCGCCGCGCCACGGGCGACCAGCAGCAGACCGGAAGTGGACATGTCGAGACGGTGCACGGCCAGAGCATCGGCAAATTTTGCCTGCAGCCGGCTGATCAGGCAGTCCGCCTTGTCGGCACCCCGCCCTGGGACCGATAGCAGGCCGGCAGGCTTGGCGACGACGATCAGCGCATCATCGACGTAAAGAATCTCCAGCCCGCGGTCGGGCGGTGGCGTATACGGCAGCATCAGCGCGGCTTACAGGCGTTTCCGGCAATGGGCATCGTTGAACGGCTGCGGCTCGCGCATCCAGCCTTCACCGGGTGACGTCTGCCAGCAGATGCGCGCATCGCTGCTGCGGCTGACCCACCAGTACCAGGGGGCCGGGCCGGCCAGTGCCGGGGCGGCCAGGCTGCCGACCACGACCAGAAGTGCCAGTTTTTGCCGCAGCGAGTGTCCGTTAAAGAATAATCTTGCCAATTACTTGCCTCCATATTACTGTACATAACAACAGTATTCGATGGCAGTGCCGGCAGGAACCGGTACGGCCGCCAGCACTTTCCCGATTTTAGGAAAAAACCGGCTTGCCATTGACATAACTGCCGGCTAGCCTGTTTTCTGCTGGCTCAGCAATTTCTATTCCATCTCCGGCCCCTGTGCCATAATCCGCTCAAATTTTAGAGGTACCCGCATGGACGACAACAAGGCAAAGGCGCTCGCCGCAGCGCTGCAACAGATCGAAAAGCAGTTCGGCAAAGGCTCCATCATGAAGATGGGCGATGCCGAAATCGACGAGGGCATCCAGGTCGTTTCCACCGGCTCGCTCGGGCTTGACATCGCGCTTGGCGTCGGCGGTCTGCCGCGCGGTCGCGTCGTTGAAATCTACGGTCCGGAATCCTCGGGCAAGACCACCCTCTGTCTGCAGGTCGTCGCTGAAATGCAAAAGCTGGGCGGTACTGCCGCCTTCATCGATGCCGAGCACGCGCTCGATCCGCAATATGCCCAGAAGCTGGGTGTCAATGTCGGTGAGCTGCTGATTTCGCAGCCGGACACCGGCGAACAGGCGTTGGAAATTGCCGACATGCTGGTGCGCTCCGGCTCGGTTGACATCATTGTTGTCGACTCGGTGGCTGCCCTCACCCCGCGCGCCGAAATCGAAGGCGAGATGGGCGACCAGATGGTCGGCCTGCACGCCCGCCTGATGTCCCAGGCCCTGCGCAAGCTGACCGCCAACATCAAGAAGACCAACACGCTGGTCATCTTCATCAACCAGATCCGCATGAAGATCGG
>DDWF01000292.1:0-26308 GCA_002345845.1 Betaproteobacteria bacterium UBA2293
AGATCATGATGGGCGCCGAGCGTCGCAGCATGGTGATGACCGAGGACGAGAAGATGAATACGGCCTACCATGAGTCCGGTCACGCCGTGGTCGCCAAACTGGTGCCGAAGTCAGATCCGGTACACAAGGTCACGATCATTCCGCGCGGTCGCGCTCTCGGGCTGACCATGCAGCTGCCCGAGCAGGATCGTTATGCCTACGATCGTCAATATCTGCTTAGCCGTATCGCCGTGCTGTTCGGCGGCCGCATTGCCGAAGAACTGTTCATGAACCAGATGACCACCGGCGCCTCGAACGACTTCGAGCGGGCAACGGCGATGGCGCGTGACATGGTCACCCGCTACGGCATGTCCGACCTCGGCGTCATGGTTTATGGCGAGAATGAGGGCGAAGTCTTCCTTGGCCGCTCGGTGACGCAGCACAAGAATGTCTCCGAGGCAACCATGCAGAAGGTCGATGCCGAGATTCGCAAGATCATCGACGAGCAGTACGCGCTGGCCCGGCAACTGCTGGAAGACAACCGCGACAAGGTCGAGGCGATGACCAAGGCGCTGCTTGAGTGGGAAACCATCGATGCCGAGCAGATTGATGACATCATGGCCGGCAAGGATCCCCGTCCGCCGAAGCCGAGCCCGAGCATTACTCGCCCGTCGTCCTCGGACAATACGCCGGGCGCCGAGCCGAGCGCGACCGCTCCCGCCTGATGCCGTCACGATAATTGAGGCCGGGGTTTTCCCCGGCCTTTTCATTTGCTCATGAACACCATTCACTGCGGACCCTACCGCCTTTCCCTGCAACGCCCACTGGTCATGGGCATCGTCAACCTGACGCCGGATTCCTTTTCCGGCGACGGCCTGCTTGGCGACCTTGAGCGCGCCATTGCGCATGCCCGTGTTCAGCGCGATGCCGGTGCCGACATTCTCGATATCGGGGCCGAATCATCGCGTCCCGGGGCGGTGCCGACGCCGGAAGACGAGGAGTTGCGCCGACTGTTGCCCGTCCTCGAAGAACTGAAGACCTGGAATATTCCGCTTTCGGTCGATACCTATAAGCCGGCGGTCATGCGCGCCTCGCTGGCGGCCGGTGCGGCGATGATCAATGACATTTCCGGAATGGTGCGTCCGGAGGCGCTGGCTGCCGTGGCGGCCAGCGATTGCGCCATCTGTCTGATGCATATGCGCGGTGAGCCGGGAACCATGCAGCAGGCGCCTCAATACGAGAATGTCGTCGGCGAAGTGCACGATTTTCTGGCATCGGCTGTGGCGCGCTGTCGTCGGGCCGGTATCGCCGATGAACGTCTGCTGCTCGATCCGGGCTTTGGTTTTGGCAAATCCCTCGAACATAACGTGGCTTTGTTCCGCGCCATGGCGGCAATGACGGTCGATAATCTGCCTCTGTTGGTTGGCGTCTCGCGCAAGTCCATGCTCGGTGCGATTACCGGGCGTCCGGTGGAGGAGCGGCTGGCGGCCAGCATCGTGGCGGCGGTGTTGGCGGCGGCAAAGGGTGCGAAAATATTACGCGTTCATGATGTGGCGGCGACCCGTGATGCGTTGGCCGTCTGGGCTGCGATGGAGCAAGGAGAAGAACAATGAGCAGAAAGTATTTCGGCACGGACGGGGTGCGTGGTCGTGTCGGTCAAGCGCCGATCACGCCGGATTTTGTCATGCGCCTTGGTTATGCGGCCGGGCGCGTCTTGTTGGGCGAATATGCGATGCCAGGCGGTGAGCGGCCGCAGGTGCTGATCGGCAAGGACACACGGCTTTCCGGCTACATGCTGGAATCGGCCCTGGAGGCCGGCTTCTGCGCTGCCGGCGTGGACGTCAGCCTGGTCGGCCCGCTGCCGACACCGGCTGTTGCCTACCTGACCCGGGCACTACGCCTGCAGGCTGGTATCGTCATTTCCGCCTCGCACAATCCTTACTACGACAACGGGATCAAGTTCTTCTCGGCGCAAGGCACCAAGCTACCCGATGACATCGAACGGGCCATCGAAGCCCAGATCGATCAACCCATCGCCTGTGTGTCTGCCGCCGACCTTGGGCGGGTACGGCGAATCGAGGATGCGCGCGGTCGCTACATCGAGTTTTGCAAGAGTACCTTCCCCAACGATCTTGACCTGCGTGGCCTGAAAATCGTTGTCGATTGCGCCCATGGGGCCGCCTATCACACGGCCCCGAGTGTTTTCCACGAACTGGGCGCCGAGGTGATCAGTATCGGCGTTCAGCCGAATGGCCTGAACATCAACGATGGTTGTGGGGCCACAGCGCCGCAGGCGCTGGCGCAGGCCGTGCTGGCCAACGGCGCCGACCTCGGTATCGCGCTCGACGGCGACGCCGACCGCATCCAGATGGTCGATGCCCGCGGCAATCTTTACGATGGCGACCAGTTGCTGTTCGCCATTGTCCGTAGCCGGGCCCGCCTGGCACCGGTCAAGGGCGTCGCCGGAACGCTGATGACCAACCTGGCGCTGGAGCATGCGCTGGCCAGAATGGGCGTTCCCTTCGGGCGGGCGGCAGTCGGCGATCGCTATGTCGTCGAAATGTTGAATGAAAAGGGGTGGCTCTACGGTGGTGAGAACTCCGGCCATATCCTGGCTCTCGATCGCCATACGACTGGCGACGGCACGGTGGCTGCCCTGCAGGTGCTGGCTGCATTGCGCGAGGCGGGTGGTGATCTGCAGGCCTTGCTCGGCGAGTTGGTTCTCTATCCGCAGAAGCTGATCAACGTGCCAATGAGCAAGGGTTTTCCGTGGCAAAACGATGCACGTATCGCTGCTGGTCTCGCTCTTGTCGAGGCGCGGATGAATGGACGTGGCCGGGTGCTGCTGCGCGCTTCAGGTACCGAGCCGCTGTTGCGGGTGATGGTCGAGGGTGAGGAGGCGAGCGAGGTGGGGGCCGTGGCTGAGCAGCTGGCGATGATCGTTCGTCAGGCGGTGGAACAGGTTTGATGGCGTGCACCAATCTTGACCGGTTGTTTTGCGCAACGCTATAATCGACGGGTTTTTCGCCACCCAAACGGCTATCTCCATGCGTAAAAAGCTTGTCGCCGGAAACTGGAAAATGCACGGCAGTCTGCAGCGCAATGCGCTGCTGCTGGAGCGGGTTGTGGCGGCCAGTGATGAGTTGGCCTGCGATGTGGCGGTCTTTGCGCCTTTCCCATATCTGGGGCAGTTGCAGGGAGCGCTGGCGGGCACCCGCCTGGCCTGGGGAGCGCAGACGCTGAGCGAGTTTGCCGAGGGGGCCTACACTGGTGAGGTGTCGGCGGGAATGTTGACAGACTTTGGCTGTAGCCATGTCCTGGTTGGTCATTCCGAGCGACGCAGTTTGTTTGGTGAGGGCGATGCGGTTGTGGCGGCAAAATTTGCTGCTGCTCAGGCGGCTGGTCTGGTGCCTGTGCTCTGTATCGGTGAGGCGCTGGCCGAGCGCGAGGCTGGGGCGACCTTTGACGTGGTGGCGCGGCAGTTGTCTGCGGTTATCGACCGTGTTGGCATCGCCGCGATGCGCGCGGCAGTGCTGGCCTACGAGCCGGTCTGGGCGATTGGTACCGGGGTGACCGCTTCGCCGGCTCAGGCCCAGGAGGTGCATGCTGCGATTCGCGCTCAGTTGGCCGAGGCGGATGCGGCGGTGGCAGAAGGGATGTGCATTCTTTACGGCGGCAGCGTCAAGCCGGGGAATGCGGCGGAATTGTTTGCGCAGGCTGATATCGATGGTGGGCTGATCGGTGGAGCGGCGCTGGTGGCGGACGACTTTCTGGCAATTTGCCAGGCGGCGAATTGATAGGCGGTAATGATGAGTTGGCTTTTTTCGGTTGTATTGACGGTTCATATTCTGGTCGCGCTGGCGATCATCGTGCTGGTGTTGATGCAGCATGGCAAGGGAGCTGACATGGGTGCGGCTTTCGGCAGTGGTTCGTCGGGCAGTCTGTTCGGTGCCACCGGTTCGGCAAATTTCCTAAGCCGGACGACGGGGGTGCTGGCGGCCGTGTTTTTTGCCACCAGCCTGACGCTCGCTTACATTGCCTCGAATACCGTAAAAACGACTGGCAGTGTGATGCAGGAGACGGTACAATCGCAGCCTGTTTCGGCGCCCGCCGAGAGTGCCGGTGAGTCGTCGAAGGCTCCTGTTGATGCGGGTTCCCGGGCGAAAGATATTCCGAAGTAACGCAAGTGATTTGCCTGGCAGCTATCCCTCGTCAGGTGAGTCAAAAAAGTAGTGCCGACGTGGTGAAATTGGTAGACACGCTATCTTGAGGGGGTAGTGGCGAAAGCTGTGCGAGTTCGAGTCTCGCCGTCGGCACCAATAACCGGAGTGGTCGTGTAACCGGCTGTCTCTGACAATAAAACTGACAATTTGGCGGCGGGTTATGGAAGCTTATTTTCCGATCCTGATGTTCGTGCTGGTGGGGGTTGCGATCGGCGTTCTGCCGATTGCCATGGGTTTTGTCCTCGCTCCGCAAAATCCCGATCCCGAAAAGCTCTCGCCCTACGAGTGCGGCTTCGAGGCGTTCGAGGATGCGCGCATGAAGTTCGATGTGCGCTATTACCTGATAGCCATCCTTTTCATCCTGTTCGATCTGGAAATTGCCTTCCTGGTTCCGTGGGCAGTTGTTTTTTCGGACATGGTCTCGCTCGATTCGCTGAAGATTTTCGGCTTCGTCGAAATGTTGATCTTCATGGGCATCCTGGCGCTGGGCGATATTTATGCCTGGGCCAAGGGCGCGCTTGAGTGGGAGTAAGGCATGGCTATTGAAGGCATTCTCCAGGAAGGCTTCGTCACGACCAGTGCGGACAAGTTGATCAATTACATGCGCACCGGCTCGATGTGGCCGATGACCTTCGGTCTCGCCTGTTGTGCCGTTGAAATGATCCATGCCGGTTGCTCGCGCTATGACCTTGATCGCTTCGGCGTGGTTTTTCGCCCTAGTCCGCGGCAGTCCGATGTGATGATCGTTGCCGGTACGCTGACCAACAAGATGGCGCCCGCCCTGCGCAAGGTTTACGACCAGATGGCCGAGCCGCGCTGGGTGATCTCGATGGGCTCCTGTGCCAACGGCGGTGGTTACTATCACTACTCCTATTCCGTCGTCCGCGGCTGCGACCGCATCGTTCCTGTCGATATCTATGTTCCCGGCTGCCCGCCGACTGCCGAAGCGCTGATCTACGGCATCATCCAGCTGCAAAACAAGATTCGCCGTACCAATACCATCGCTCGTTAATCGTCGAGGCTGATTCATATGTCTGCCAAGCTGGAAACGCTCAGCCAAAACCTGCAGAAGCACTTTGGCGACAAGATCACGTCGCTCAAGCTGGCTCTCGGGGAACTAACCATCGAGGTCGGTGCCGCCGACTATCTTGGCGTGATGACCGCCTTGCGCGACAGCGAGGATCTCGCTTTCGAAGAGATGATCGATCTCTGTGGTGTCGATTATTCGACCTATGGCGATGGCGCCTGGCAGGGTCGTCGTTTTGCCGCCGTCTCGCACCTGCTGTCGATGACCCACAATTGGCGCTTGCGTGTCCGCGTCTTTGCCGAGGATGACGATTTTCCTGCTGTTGATTCGCTGACCGGCGTCTGGAACAGCGTCAACTGGTTCGAGCGCGAGGCCTTCGATCTGTATGGCATCGCCTTCGTCGGTCACGACGATCTGCGCCGCATCCTGACCGACTATGGTTTCATCGGCCATCCATTCCGCAAGGATTTCCCGATCACCGGCAACGTCGAAATGCGTTATGACCCGGATCAAGGACGGGTCATTTACCAGCCGGTCACCATCGAACCTCGCGAAAACACCCCGCGCATCGTCCGCGAAGACTCTTACGGGGATCCGGCACATGGCTGATATCCGCAACTACACCCTCAATTTCGGTCCGCAACACCCGGCCGCCCATGGAGTACTGCGTATGGTGCTGGAGCTGGACGGCGAAGTCGTCCAGCGCGCCGATCCGCACATCGGTCTGCTGCATCGCGCCACCGAAAAACTGGCCGAAACCCGCACCTGGGTCCAGTCGGTGCCGTACATGGATCGTCTCGACTACGTCTCGATGATGTGTAACGAGCACGCCTACTGTCTGGCCACCGAAAAGCTGCTGGGTATCGAGGTGCCGGAGCGCGGCAAGTACATCCGCACAATGTTCGACGAAGTGACGCGCATCCTCAACCACCTGTTGTGGATCGGCTGTCATGCCCTCGACGTCGGCGCGATGACCATGGCGCTGTATACGTTCCGTGAGCGCGAAGACCTGATGGATGCCTACGAGGCGGTCTCCGGCGCCCGCATGCACGCGGCCTATTACCGTCCGGGCGGTGTCTATCGCGATCTGCCTGATCGCATGCCGCAGTACAAGGAATCGACCTGGACCAGTGCCAAGAAGGCCGGCGAACTGAACGAAAATCGCAGCGGCTCGCTGCTCGATTTCCTCGAAGATTTCACCAACCGGTTCCCGAAGTATCACAGCGAGTACCACACGCTGCTCACCGACAACCGGATCTGGAAGCAGCGACTGGTCGACGTTGGCGTCGTCTCGCCGGAGCGGGCGCTGCAGATGGGCTTCACCGGTGCCATGCTGCGCGGTTCGGGCTTCGCCTGGGACCTGCGCAAGAAGCAGCCCTATGCGGCGTATGACAAGGTCGATTTCGACATTCCGGTCGGCGTCAATGGCGATTGCTACGACCGCTATCTGGTGCGCATGGAAGAGATGCTGCAATCCAACAGCATCATCAAGCAATGTATCGACTGGCTACGCAAGAACCCCGGCCCGGTGATCACCGACAACCACAAGGTGGCACCGCCCAGCCGCGAGGCGATGAAGTCGAACATGGAAGAGCTGATCCACCACTTCAAGCTGTTCACCGAAGGCATTCACGTGCCGGCAGGCGAAGCGTATGCCGCCATTGAGCATCCGAAGGGCGAGTTCGGCATCTACTTCATTTCCGATGGCGCCAACAAGCCGTACCGCATGAAGATTCGCGCCCCGGGCTACGTTCATCTGCAGGGCATGGATGAAATGTCGCGTGGCCACATGATTGCCGACGTCGTCACGATCATCGGCTCCCAGGATATTGTTTTTGGCGAGATTGACCGCTGATGTTTGCCGCCCAGACCCTAGAGAAGTTTGCCCGCGAGGTCGCCAAGTACCCCGCCGCCCATAAACAATCGGCTGTCATGGCCTGCCTGGCGCATGCCCAGGAAGAGAAGGGCTGGTTGCCCGGCGAAGCCATCGAGGCCGTCGCCCACTATCTCGGCATGGCCCCGATGGCTGCCTACGAGGTGGCCTCCTTCTACAACATGTATGACCTGAAGCCGGTCGGCAAATACAAGCTGACGGTGTGCACCAACCTGCCGTGTGCCCTGTCCGGTGGTTATCACGCCGGCGAGTACCTGCAGCAGAAGCTTGGCATCGGCTACGGCGAAACCACGGCCGACGGCAAGTTCACGCTGAAGGAAGGCGAGTGCATGGGCGCCTGCGGCG
This sequence comes from Betaproteobacteria bacterium UBA2293, assembly GCA_002345845.1. Next base: position 7,469 of record DDWF01000292.1, read on the forward strand.
ATGCACCGGTGATGATCGTCAATAACCGCTCGATGTGCAGCCACATGCATCCGGAACAGATCGACAAGCTGCTCGAGGAGTGCAAGTAATGGCCATGCTCGGAGCAATCAACGGCGTCCTGATGGATGGCCTGGACGGCGACAATACCTGGCGCCTGAAGGATTACGTCGCCCGTGGTGGTTATGCCCAGTTGCGCCGCATTCTCGAAACGGGTTTGACCCAGGAAGACGTCATCAGCGAGGTCAAGAAGTCGGTGCTGCGCGGTCGTGGCGGTGCCGGTTTTCCGACCGGCCTCAAGTGGTCCTTCATGCCGCGTTCCTTCCCCGGTGACAAGTACGTGGTCTGCAACACCGATGAAGGCGAACCTGGTACCTTCAAGGACCGCGACATCATGCGCTACAACCCGCATTCGGTGATCGAGGGCATGGCCATTGCCGCCTTCGCCATGGGCGCCAATCGCGGTTACAACTATGTGCATGGCGAAATCTGGGAAATCTACCAGCGGTTTGAGGAAGCACTGGCCGAAGCCCATGCTGCCGGCTTCCTTGGCCAGAACATCCTCGGTTCCGGCTTCAATTTCGAACTGTTCGCCCACCACGGTTACGGCGCCTACATCTGTGGCGAAGAAACTGCGCTGCTCGAGTCGATCGAGGGCAAGAAGGGCCAGCCGCGCTTCAAGCCGCCGTTCCCGGCCTCCTTCGGTCTGTACGGCAAGCCGACGACGATCAACAACACGGAAACCTTCGCTTCCATTCCCTTCATCCTGAAGATGGGCGGCGAGGAATTTCTCAACCTGGGCAAGCCGAATAACGGCGGCACTAAGCTGTTCTCGGTGTCCGGCCACGTCAATCGTCCCGGCAACTATGAAATTCCGCTCGGCACGCCGTTCGCCACGCTGCTCGAAATGTGCGGCGGCATGCGCGGCGGGCGCAAGCTGAAGGCAGTTATCCCTGGCGGTTCTTCCGCCCCGGTGATGCCCGGCGAGGTGATCATGGACTGCACCATGGATTATGACTCGATCAGCAAGGGTGGCTCGATGCTGGGTTCCGGCGCGGTCATCGTCATGGACGAGACGGTGTGCATGGTCAAGGCGCTGGAGCGTCTGTCATTCTTCTATTACGAAGAGTCCTGCGGCCAGTGCACGCCCTGTCGCGAAGGCACGGCCTGGATGTACAAGGTGGTGCATCGCATTGAGAACGGCCAGGGCAAGCCCGAAGACCTGGATCTGCTGAACAGCGTGCTCGGTAACATCGCCGGCCGCACCATCTGCGCCCTCGGCGATGCCGCCGCTTTCCCGGTGCAGAGCTTCATCAAGCATTTCCGCAAGGAATTCGAATACCACATCGAACACAAGACCTGTCTGGTGCCGAAGGATGTGCAGTGGGCCGGTAGCGGCTTCCACAAGATCCCGGCCTGACCGTGTCAGGTGTCAGCAACGAACGAACTGGCTACAAGGTAGCGACATGCTAGAAATCGAAATCGACGGCAAGAAAGCGCAAGTGCCCGACGGCAGCACGGTGATGGACGCCGCGCAGCAGGTGGGCGTCTATATCCCGCATTTCTGCTATCACAAGAAATTGTCGATCGCCGCCAACTGCCGGATGTGTCTTGTGCAGGTGGAAAAGGCGCCGAAGCCGCTGCCCGCCTGCGCGACGCCGGTGACCAACGGCATGAAGGTGTTCACGCATTCCGAACTGGCCGTCAAGGCGCAGAAGGGGGTGATGGAATTCCTGCTGATCAACCACCCGCTCGACTGCCCGATCTGCGACCAGGGTGGTGAATGCCAGCTGCAGGATATGTCGGTCGGTTACGGCCCGATGAAGAGCCGCTATACGGAAGAAAAGCACGTCGTCTTCCACAAGAACGTCGGGCCGCTGATCTCCATGGAGGAGATGAGCCGCTGCATCCACTGCACGCGCTGCGTCCGCTTCGGCCAGGAAATCGCCGGCATCATGGAACTCGGCATGGCCAACCGGAACATGCACTCGGAAATCACGACCTTCCTCGGTCGCACCGTCGATTCCGAGTTGTCCGGCAACATGATTGACCTGTGCCCGGTCGGCGCGCTGACCTCCAAGCCCTTCCGCTACACCGCCCGTTCGTGGGAACTGCAGCGGCGCCGCTCGGTCAGCCCGCACGATTCCGTCGGCGCCAATCTGGTCGTCCAGGTCAAGCACGACAACGTGATGCGCGTGTTGCCGCGCGAAAACGAAGCGGTCAACGAATGCTGGGTTTCCGACAAGGAACGCTTCGCCTATCAGTCCCTGAATTCCGCCGAGCGGCTGACGAAGCCGATGGTCAAGCAGGGCGGCGAGTGGCGTGAAGTCGACTGGAACGTGGCGCTCGACTATGTCGCCCACGGTCTCAAGGACGTCGCCCGCGAACATGGCGGCGACGCCATCGCTGCCCTGGCCGCGCAATACGCCACCGTCGAGGAACTGTTCCTGCTGAACAAGGTGCTTGCCGGCCTCGGTAGCGGCAACATCGATTTCCGTCCGCGCCACGCCGAATTCGCTGCCGACGGCAAGCGTGCCGGTACGCCGTGGCTGGGCCTCAAGCTGGCCGAGATCAAGGATCTCGACGCGGCACTGGTGGTCGGTTCCTTCCTGCGCAAGGATCATCCGCTGATCGCCCAGCGTCTGCGTCAGGCCGCCAAGAAATGGACCAAGGTCAGCCTGCTGTCGGTCAGCGGCGACGACCAGTTGATCGATTTCCATGCCCGCCAGACGGTCGCTCCGGCGCAACTGGTATTTGCGCTGGCGGCTATTGTCAAGGCAACCGCCGAGGCCAAGGGTGCTGCCGTGCCGGCCGGCTTGGAGCAGGTCGCCGTCAGCGACGAGGCCCGCAGCATTGCCCAGAGCCTGCTCGAAGGTGAGAAGCGTGCCATCTTCCTCGGCAACGTCGCCACGCAGTCGGCCGATGCCACCCAGATTCACCTGCTGGCCCTCGAGTTAGGCAAGCTGATCGGCGCCAGCGTCGGTTTCCTCGGCGAGGGGGCCAACACCGTTGGCGCTTACCTGGCCGGCGCCCTGCCGAAAGCGGCCAATGCCCGTCAGATGTTCGAGCAGCCGCGCAAGGCCTACGTGTTGATGGGTATCGAGCCGGAGTTTGACTGTGCCAATCCGCAATTGGTGCTCGGTGCGCTGAAGCAGGCCAGTCTGGTGGTTTACATGTCGGCCTTCAAGCATGCGCCCGCCCTCGACTACGCCGACGTGATGCTGCCGATCGCCCCGTTCACCGAAACCGCCGGTACCTTCGTCAATACCGAAGGTCGCATCCAGAGTTTCAATGGTGTCGTCAAGCCGCGCGGCGATGCCCGTCCGGCCTGGAAGGTGCTGCGTGTCTTGGGTAACGTGCTGAATCTCGACGGCTTCGCTTACGAATCGAGCGAGCAGGTGCGCGACGAACTGTTCGGCAAGGGTGCCGAGTTTGCCACCGGCCTCGACAACGGCCTCAACGGTGTCGCCCTAGCCCTGCCGGCCGCGGCGGGCGCAGGCCTGCAGCGCATCGCCGACGTGCCGATCAACTTCGCCGATCCGTTCGCCCGCCGGGCGCCGGTTCTGCAACAGACGGCCGACGCTGTGGCGCCGACGCTGCGTGCCGCCGCCGCGACGCTGGCCGCGCTCGGCGTGAATGCCGGTGACAGCGTGCGGGTTCGTCAAGGTTCCGGCGAAGCGTTGCTGACGGCGCGTGCCGATGACGGTGTTCCGACCGGCTGCCTGCGCGTGGCCGCCGCCCACCCGACGACTGCCATGCTGGGCGAAATGTTCGGCGCCATTTCCGTGGAGCGTGCATAAATGGACGCACTGATGAGTTTCGGCCAAGGGATCTTCGGCGGCGTCTGGCCTGCCGTGTGGACCCTGATCAAGATCGTCCTGATCGTCGCCCCGCTGATGCTGGGCGTCGCCTATCTGACCTACTTCGAACGCAAGGTCATCGGCTACATGCAGGTGCGTATCGGCCCCAACCGCGTCGGTCCCTGGGGCTTGATCCAGCCGATCGCCGACGGCCTGAAATTGCTGCTCAAGGAAATCGTTGTCCCCAGCCGCTCGAGCAAGGCGGTGTTCATCATCGCCCCGATGCTGGCCATCGGTCCGGCACTCGCCGCCTGGGCAGTGATTCCCTTCACTGACACGCTGGTGCTGGCCAATATCGACGCCAGCCTGCTCTACATCCTGGCCATCACCTCGATGGGCGTGTACGGCATCATCCTGTCCGGCTGGGCTTCCAACTCCAAGTACGCCTTCCTCGGCGGCATGCGCTCCGCCGCGCAGATGGTGTCCTACGAAATCGCCATGGGCTTCGCCCTGATCACCGTGCTGATGATCGCCGGCAGCCTGAACCTGGTTGAGATCGTCAACGGCCAGGGCCGGGGACAGTTCGCCGACATGGGCCTCGGTTTCCTGTCGTGGAACTGGCTGCCGCTGCTGCCGATGTTCATGGTGTACCTGATTTCCGGCACGGCCGAACTGAACCGGGCACCGTTCGACCTCGCCGAAGGCGAATCGGAAATCGTCGGTTTCCACGTCGAGTATTCCGGCATGGCCTTCGCGCTGTTCTTCCTGGCCGAATACGCCAACATGATCCTGGTTGCCGCGCTGACCTCCATCCTCTTCCTGGGTGGCTGGCTGTCGCCGGTCGGATTTCTGCCCGACGGCATTCTCTGGCTGTTCGCCAAGATGTCCTTCGTGCTTTTGCTGTTCCTGTGGTTCCGCGCCACCTTCCCGCGCTATCGCTATGACCTGCTGATGCGCCTCGGCTGGAAAGTCTTCCTGCCGCTGTGTTTCTTCTGGGTCATCATCGTCGGCGTGTGGATGATCACCCCGCTGAACATCTGGAATTGAGGAGAGCACAATGGGTTCGATGAAGGAAGTCTTCAACAGCCTCTTCCTCAAGGAGCTGCTGAAAGGCATGTCGGTGACCGGCAAGTATTTCTTTGCCCGCAAGATCACTGTCCAGTATCCGGAAGAAAAGACGCCGCAGTCTTTCCGTTTCCGCGGCCTGCATGCGCTGCGCCGTTATCCGAATGGCGAGGAGCGCTGCATTGCCTGCAAGTTGTGCGAGGCGATCTGTCCGGCCCTGGCCATCACCATCGAGGCTGAACCGCGTGATGACGGCTCGCGGCGCACGACGCGCTACGACATCGATCTGACCAAGTGCATCTTCTGTGGTTTCTGCGAAGAGGCCTGTCCAGTCGATGCCATCGTCGAGACGCGCATTTTCGAGTACCACGGCGAGAAGCGCGGCGATCTCTACTACACCAAGCAGATGCTGCTGGCCACCGGCGACCGTTACGAGGCGCAGATCGCCGAAGACCGTGCGCTCGACGCCACTTTCCGCTAACAGGACCCCGCGATGGATTTCCCCACCTTCGTTTTCTTCTTCCTCGCCGCGATCCTGATCTTCGCCGCCCTGCGCGTGATCACCTCGCGCAACCCGGTTTATGCCGCGCTGCACCTGATGCTCGCCTTCTTCACCACGGGCGGTATCTGGGCGTTGTTGCAGGCCGAGTTCCTAGCCATCGCCATCATCCTCGTCTATGTCGGGGCGGTCATGGTGCTGTTCCTGTTCGTCGTCATGATGCTCGACATCAACATGGACCGCATCCGCGAAGGCTTCTGGAACTACCTGCCACTCGGCGCCGTGCTCGGTTTGCTGATGGTCATGGAGATGGGCCTGGTGCTCGGCGCCAAGTATTTCCAGGTGCCGATCGCTGAAGCGGTGGTGCCGGCCGGTGTTTCCAACACCAAGGAAATCGGCGCGCTGCTGGTCACCGAGTACGTCTATACCTTCGAGCTGGCCGCCATCATCCTGCTCGTCGGCATGGTCGCCGCCGTCGTTCTTACCCATCGCGGCAAGAAGACTTCCAAGATCGCCAATCCGAACCAGCAGGTCTTCGTCAAGGCCAAGGATCGCATGCGTATCGTCCAGATGCCTGTAGAAAAAGACTGAACCGGGATAGCCCATGCTCACACTTTCCCTTTCGCATTTCCTGATTCTTGGCGCAATCCTCTTCGCCATCAGCGTGGTCGGCATCTTCCTCAACCGGAAGAATCTGCTGGTGCTGTTGATGGCCATCGAACTGATGCTGCTGGCGGTCAACATGAATTTCGTCGCCTTCTCGCATTTCCTCGGTGATCTTTCCGGGCAGGTTTTCGTCTTCTTCATTCTCGCCGTTGCCGCGGCCGAATCGGCCATCGGCCTGGCCATCCTGATCGTGCTGTTCCGCAACCTGAAGAGCATCCATGTGGATGACCTGGGCGGCCTGAAGGGTTAACCATGGACATGCAAAAACTCTATCTGCTGGTGCCGATGGCGCCGTTGTTCGGCGCCATCATCGCCGGTCTGTTCTGCCGCATCATCCCGCGCTGGCTGGCCCACACCGTCACCATCGCCGGCGTTGCCATCTCCTTCATCGCCTCGCTCATCATCTTCCAGGACGTACAGGCCGGCAATACCTTCAATGGCACGGTCTACACCTGGCTGACCAGTGGTGAATACACCTTTGAAGTCGGCTTCCTGATCGATTCGCTGACGACAACGATGATGCTGGTCGTTACCTTCGTGTCGCTGATGGTGCATATCTACACCATCGGCTACATGCAGGAAGATCCCGGCTACAACCGCTTCTTCAGCTACATCTCGCTGTTCACCTTCTCCATGCTGATGCTGGTGATGGCCAACAACTTCATGCAGCTGTTCTTCGGCTGGGAAGCGGTCGGTCTCGTCTCCTACCTGCTGATCGGTTTCTGGTACACCCGGCCGACGGCGATCTTCGCCAACATGAAGGCCTTCCTGGTCAACCGCGTCGGCGATTTTGGTTTCCTGCTCGGCATCGGTCTGATCCTCGCTTATTTCGGTTCGCTGGATTACGCCACGGTGTTCGCCAAGTCGCCGGAACTGGCCACCGCCACCATCGACCTGTTCGGCGAAGGCTCGGCCGTCTCGTTGATGACCGCCACCTGTATCTGCCTGTTCATCGGTGCCATGGGTAAATCGGCGCAAGTGCCGCTGCACGTCTGGCTGCCCGACTCGATGGAAGGTCCGACGCCGATTTCCGCCCTGATCCACGCGGCGACAATGGTCACTGCCGGCATCTTCATGGTCGCCCGCATGTCGCCGCTGTTCGAACTGTCCACCACGGCGCTCTCCTTCATCATCGTCATCGGCGCCATCACCGCGCTGTTCATGGGTTTCCTCGGCATCATCCAGAACGACATCAAGCGCGTCGTCGCCTACTCGACGCTGTCGCAGCTGGGCTACATGACCGTCGCCCTCGGTGCTTCGGCCTATTCGGTGGCGATCTTCCACCTGATGACGCACGCCTTCTTCAAGGCGCTGCTGTTCCTTGCCGCCGGCTCGGTGATCATCGGCATGCACCACGACCAGGACATCCGCAACATGGGCGGCCTGCGCAAGTACATGCCGATCACCTGGATCACCTCGCTGATCGGTTCGCTGGCCCTGATCGGTACGCCCTTCCTGTCCGGCTTCTACTCCAAGGACTCGATCATCGAGGCGGTGAAGTTCTCCGACATTCCAGGTTCCGGCTTTGCCTACTTCGCCGTGATGGCTGGTGTCTTCGTTACCGCTTTCTACTCCTTCCGCATGTACTTCCTGGTCTTCCACGGCGAGGAGCGCTTCGGCAAAGCCGATGACGCACATCACCACGAACACCACGGTGACCATGACGACGAGGAAACCAGCCACGATCACCACCATGGTCTGGCTCCCGGCCAGAAGCCGCATGAAACCCCCTGGGTCGTCACCCTGCCGCTGGTCCTGCTGGCCATTCCGTCGGTCGTCATCGGTTACCTGACCATGGGTCCGCTGGTCGCCGGCGACTACTTCAAGGGCGTGATTCACGTCGATAGCGTGGCGCACCCGGCGCTGGCCACTTTCCTCGAGCACTTCCACGGTGCTGCGGCGATGGGCCTGCACGCCTTCTCGACGCCGCCGTTCTACCTGGCCCTGGCCGGTGTGCTGCTGTCGTGGTTCTTCTACATGAAGCGTCCGGACATCCCGGCCGCCATCCAGCGCCGCTTCTCCGGTATCAATACCCTGCTCGAAAACAAGTACTACTTCGACAAGATCAACGACTTCGTCTTTGCCGGTGGTGCCCGCGTCCTGGGCAAGGCCCTGTGGCGCGGTGGCGACGTCGCCATCATCGATGGTCTGGTCGTCAACGGCTCGGCCAAGGTCGTGCGCTGGATCTCTTCCATTACCCGCCTGTTCCAGACGGGCTACGTCTATCACTACGCTTTCACCATGATCATCGGCGTCTTCGTGCTGATGACCCTGTGGATCAACCGCGCCTAACGGACAGCACGCAGAACAGCAAGGAATAACATGTCGAATTACCCGCTACTGTCTCTCGCTATCTGGATTCCGATCTTCGCCGGTCTGGCGGTGCTCGCCGTCGGTTCCGACCGGAACGCGCCGCTGGCACGGATGCTCGCCCTGTTCGGCGCCGTTGCCGGTTTCCTGGTGACCATACCGTTGTGGACCGGCTTTGATGTTGCCAACGGCGGCATGCAGTTCGTCGAGATGAAGACCTGGATTCCGCGCTTCAACATCAACTACCACCTCGGGGTTGACGGTATCTCGATGCTGTTCGTCATCCTCAATGCCTTCATTACCATCATCGTCATCGCCGCCGGCTGGGAAGTCATCAAGGAAAAGGTCGCCCAGTACAACGCCGCCTTCCTGATCATGTCCGGCCTGATGAACGGCATCTTCACCTCGCTCGACGGCGTGCTGTTCTACGTCTTCTTTGAGGCCTCGCTGATCCCGATGTACCTGATCATCGGCGTCTGGGGCGGTCCGAACCGGGTGTACGCCGCGTTCAAGTTCTTCCTCTACACGCTGTTCGGCTCGCTGCTCTTCCTGCTGGCGCTGCTCTATCTGTTCATCAATTCCGGCGGCAGCTTTTCGATTCTCGACTGGCACAAGCTGCCGATCGAACTGGCACCGCAGATCTGGCTGTTCCTCGCCTTCCTGATTGCCTTCGCGGTCAAGGTGCCGATGTGGCCGGTGCATACCTGGTTGCCGGACGCCCACGTCGAGGCGCCGACTGGTGGCTCCATTGTCCTCGCCGCCATCGCCCTGAAGCTCGGTGCCTACGGTTTCCTGCGTTTCTCGCTGCCGATCGCCCCGGATGCCTCGCATGAACTGTCCGGACTGGTCATCGCTCTGTCGCTGATCGCCGTCGTCTATATCGGTTTCGTCGCCCTGGTTCAGGCCGACATGAAGAAGCTGGTCGCCTATTCGTCGATCGCCCACATGGGCTTTGTCACTCTCGGTTTCTTCATGTTCAGCGCGCTGGCCATCGAAGGCGCGCTGGTGCAGATGATTTCGCACGGCTTCATCTCCGGCGCCATGTTCTTCTGTATCGGCGTCATGTACGACCGCCTGCACAGCCGCCAGATCGCCGATTACGGCGGTGTGGTGAACACCATGCCGAAGTTCGCTGCATTGTTCATGCTGTTCTCCATGGCCAACGCCGGCCTGCCAGCCACCTCCGGCTTCGTCGGCGAATTCATGGTGATCCTGGCTGCCGTCAAGTTCAACTTCTGGATCGCCTTCGCCGCTGCCACCTCGCTGATTCTCGGTGCCGCCTATTCGCTGTGGATGTACAAGCGAGTGGTCTTCGGCGAGATCGCCAACAGCCACGTTGCCGAACTGACCGATATCAACAAGCGGGAATTCGCCATTCTCGGCGTCCTGGCCTTCTGCACACTGTGGATGGGCCTCTATCCGCAACCCTTTACCGAAGTCATGCACGCCTCGGTCAACGAGCTGCTGAATCACGTCAACATCAGCAAGATTCAATAAACGGTAGCCGACATGTTCGACAATTTCGTTGTCCCCGATTTCCTGCCAGCAGCGCCCGAGATTTTCCTGGCGGTGATGGCCATGGCCATCCTGATGATCGACCTGCTGGTCAAGGACAGCCGGCGCACCGTGACCTTCGCCCTGAGCATCCTGACGCTGCTCGGTTGCGCGGTGATCCAGCTGATGACCAGCAGCGGCGAAATCACCTACACCTTCAGCAACATGTTCGTCGACGACCTGATGTCCGACCTGCTGAAACTGTTCCTCTACATGACCGTGATCGTCGTGCTGTTCTACTCGCGCGGTTACATCAACGACCGCCCGGAAATGAACAAGGGCGAGTACTACGTGCTGACGCTGTTCGCCACGCTCGGCATGATGGTGATGATTTCGGCCAATCACTTCGTTTCGCTGTACGTCGGCCTGGAATTGCTGTCGCTGTCGCTGTACGTGATGGTGGCGATGAACCGTGATTCGGTAACGTCCACCGAAGCGGCGATGAAGTACTTTGTCCTCGGTGCCCTGGCCTCCGGCCTGCTGCTCTACGGCATGTCGATGATCTACGGTGCCACCGGCAGCCTGGAAATCACCGCCATCGCCGAGCGCCTGTATGGCGGCGGCGTGAACAACACGGTGCTCGTCTTCGGCCTTGTCTTCCTGGTTGCCGGCCTCGCCTTCAAGCTCGGCGTCGTGCCCTTCCATATGTGGATTCCCGACGTCTATCACGGCGCCCCGACCTCGGTGACGCTGCTCATCAGTACCGCCCCGAAGCTGGCCGCATTCGCTATTGTCATGCGTCTGCTGGTCAACGGCTTGATCACGATGTCCGCCGACTGGCAGAACATGCTGATCATCCTGTCGGTGCTGTCGATGGCCATCGGCAACCTGGCCGCCATCGCCCAGACCAATCTGAAGCGCATGCTGGCCTATTCAGCAATCTCGCACATGGGCTTCATGCTGCTCGGCATCGTTACCGGTGTCGTCAGCGGTGATGCCCGCTACGCATTGAATGCCTACAGCTCGGCCATGTTCTATGTCATCGCTTACGTGATCATGAGCCTCGGCACCTTCGGCATGATCCTGCTGATGGCCCGCGCCGGTTTCGAGGCCGACAACATTGACGACTTCAAGGGACTGAACAAGCGCAGCCCGTGGTTTGCCGCCGTCATGATGATGCTGATGTTCTCGATGGCGGGCGTGCCGTTCTTCATCGGCTTCTTCGCCAAATTCTCGGTGCTGCAGGCCGTTGTTGCTGCCGGTTATACCTGGCTGGCGCTGGTGGCCGTGCTGTTCTCGCTGATCGGTGCCTTCTACTATCTGCGCGTCGTCAAGGTGATGTATTTCGATGCGCCGGAAGACGAAACGCCGATCATGGCCGGTACCGACATGCGTCTGCTGATTTCCGCCAATGGCCTGGCCGTTGCCTTTCTCGGCCTGTTCCCGCAGGTGATCATGTCGCTCTGTGCCTACGCGCTGCTGCGTTCGCTCTGACAAAGGCTTCGACAGACAAATGAAACGCCCCGCCAGTCGGGGCGTTTTTACTTTTTGGAGTAGTCCATGTCCCATGACAGCCACCTGATCGAATCGGAAATCGCCAGTGAAACCGTGTTCAAGGGCCGCTTGCTGGAAGTCCGCAAGGATCGCGTGCAGTTGCCCAACGGTCAGGAGTCGTTGCGCGAATACATCGTTCATCCCGGTGCCGTCGTCGTTCTCGCCTTTCTCGACAATGGCAATCTGCTCTTCGAACGCCAGTTCCGCTATCCCCTGCGCCGGGTTTTCCTCGAACTGCCGGCCGGCAAGATCGACGCCGGCGAGGCCATCCTCGACACCGGTCGCCGTGAGCTGCAGGAAGAAACCGGCTATGTGGCCAGCGCATGGGAATATCTGGGGGTCATGCACCCCTGCATCGGTTATTCCGACGAGCGCATCGAGATTTTCGCCGCCCGCGGTCTGCACCGGGCCGGCGGGCAACAGCTCGACCACAACGAATTTCTCGACGTTCTCGAACTGTCGCCGGCGGAAGCCAGGCAGGCAGTGTGGGACGGCCGCATCACCGATGGCAAGACGATCAGTGCCCTGTATTGGCTCGACCGTCCCTGAAGGCTTTACGTGCTATGCACAGATATGGTGCGGCATGCCCGATTTGGCAGCATCGAGTACCTCTTTGTGCATTCGGACGAACAAGTAAACAGGTACTTAGCGCCTGGTTCGGCTTTTGCTTTTAGCATGACAGTCCATTCCCCCGGAGCACGCTCGTGTCCATTCACGTCGCACTGAATCACATCACCCATTATTCCTACGACCGGCTGATCAACCTCGGGCCGCAAGTCGTGCGCCTGCGTCCTTGTCCGCATTCGCGGACGCGCATCCTCTCCTATTCGCTGAAGGTCGGTCCGGAAAAGCATTTCATCAACTGGCAGCAGGACCCGCAGGGCAATTATCTGGCCCGTCTGGTTTTCCCGGAGAAGACACGCGAGTTCCGTGTCGAGGTGGACATGGTGGCCGAGATGTCGGTGATCAATCCTTTCGACTTCTTCCTCGAGCCGCATGCGGAGAAGATTCCGTTCGCCTACGAGGCCGGTGAACGCCACGAACTGGCGCCTTACCTTTACAAGGTCAATTACGGCCCGCTGTTCGACAAGTACGTCGCTGCCATTTCGCGCGAACCGCTGCGCAGCGTCGATTTCCTGGTGGCCGTGAACGCCCAGTTGCAGCGCGACATCAGCTACACCATCCGCATGGAACCCGGTGTTCAGACGCCGGAGGAAACGCTGAGCAAACGCTCCGGTTCCTGCCGCGACTCGGCCTGGTTGCTGGTGCAGGTCCTGCGCCACCTTGGCCTGGCCGCCCGCTTTGTCTCCGGTTACCTGATCCAGCTCACCGCCGACGTCAAGTCGCTGGACGGCCCGTCCGGTCCGGAAGCTGACTTCACCGATCTGCATGCGTGGACCGAGGTCTATCTGCCGGGTGCCGGCTGGATCGGTCTCGATCCGACCTCCGGCCTCTTCGCCGGCGAAGGTCACATCCCGCTTGCCTGCACGCCCGAGCCGTCATCGGCGGCACCGATCAGCGGCGGCATCGACGAGTGCGAAACCGAGTTCAGCCACCACATGGGGGTCAGCCGGATCTGGGAAGCGCCGCGCGTCACCAAGCCGTACACCGACGAGCAGTGGCTGGAGATCGAGAATCTCGGCCACCGCATCGACGAGACGCTGGGCCAGCTCGACGTTCGCCTGACCCAGGGCGGCGAACCCACTTTCGTCGCCGTCGATGATCCGGATGGCGCCGAATGGAATACCGCCGCCCTCGGCCCGACCAAGCGCATCTTCGCCGCCGACCTGTTCCACCGCCTGCGCGAGAAATATGCGGCGAATGGCCTGATGCACTTCGGCCAAGGCAAGTGGTACCCCGGCGAGCAACTCCCGCGCTGGTCGCTGAACTGCTTCTGGCGCAAGGATGGCGAGCCGATCTGGAATTCGCCGGCGCTGTACGCCAACGAAAGCGTCAATTACGGCGTCACCGCCGAGCAGGCTGGCGACTTCCTCAAGCGTGTCGCCGTGCGCCTCGGGGTCACCGACGAATATGTCTTCCCGGCATTCGAGGACGTCTATTACTACATGTGGCGCGAGCGCCGCCTGCCGGGCAACGTCGATCCCTTCGACTCGCGCGTTGACGATGCCCTGGAGCGCGAACGCCTGATGAAGGTGTTCACCCAGGGCATGACTCATACCGTCGGCCATACCCTGCCGATCATGAAGAATGTCTGGGGCCAGTGGCAGACCGGCCCGTGGTTCCTGCGTGCCGAACGCTGCTACCTGTTCCCCGGCGATTCGGCCATGGGCTATCGCCTGCCGATCGACTCGCAACCGTGGACGGCGCAGAGCGACTACCCCTACGTCAACCCGCCGGATGCCGAGACGGCCACCGATCCGCTGGCCAGCTATGCTGCGCTGCGGGCCCGCGTCAGTGCCGAGCGCGCCGCCGCCGAACCCCGCCTGCAGGACCGTCGCAGCACTTTTGCCGACGCCCACGGCAAGGGCGGCCCGGATGGCAAGGGCCATCCGTGGGACAAACCGACCGACACCCGTCCCGGCTTCAAGGAATCGGCCGGCTGGATCACCCGCCTGGCGATGTGTGCCGAACCGCGCGACGGCAAGCTCTACATCTTCATGCCGCCGACCGAGAAGCTCGACGACTACCTGGAAATCGTCGCTGCCGTTGAAGCGACCGCTGAGGAAATGCGCCTGCCGGTGATCATGGAAGGCTATGAGCCACCGTCCGATCCGCGCCTGACGCATTTCCGCGTCACCCCCGACCCTGGTGTCATTGAAGTCAACATCCATCCGGCCAAGAGCTGGGACCAACTGGTCGACCAGACCACGCATCTCTATGAATCGGCGCACATCTCGCGTCTGACCACCGAGAAATTCATGGTCGATGGTCGCCATACCGGCACCGGTGGCGGCAACCACTTCGTCCTCGGTGGCGCGACGCCGAACGATTCGCCCTTCCTTCGCCGGCCGGACCTGCTGAAGAGCCTGATCGCCTACTGGCACAATCATCCCAGCCTGTCCTACCTGTTCTCCGGCCTGTTTATCGGCCCGACCAGTCAGGCGCCGCGCGTCGATGAAGCCCGTAACGACTCGCTCTACGAACTGGAAATCGCCTTTGCCCAGATTCCGCAACCGGGTGGCCATGTGCCGCCGTGGCTGATCGACCGCATCCTGCGCAATCTGCTCACCGATGTCACCGGCAACACGCACCGTTCCGAGTTCTGCATCGACAAGCTGTACTCGCCGGATGGCCCGACCGGCCGCCTCGGCCTGCTCGAACTGCGTGCCTTCGAAATGCCGCCGCACGCCCGCATGTCGCTGGCCCAGCAACTACTGTTGCGGGCGATGATTGCCCGTTTCTGGGAACAGCCCTACCAGCCGGCGCGCCTGGCGCGCTGGGGCACCGAGCTGCATGATCGCTTCATGTTGCCGTTCTACGCCGAGCAGGATTTCAAGGATGTCATGGAGGAAATGGCCGAGGCCGGCTTCCCGTTCAAGGCTGAATGGTTTGCCCCGCACTTCGAGTTCCGCTTCCCGAAATATGGCGATTTCGCCGTCAAGGGCATGGAGTTCGAACTGCGCCACGCCCTCGAGCCCTGGCATGTCATGGGCGAGGAGGGGAGTGCCGGAACCACCGTGCGCTACGTCGACTCCTCGGTCGAGCGCGTCCAGGTCAAGGTCAAGGGCATGGCGCCCGATCGCTATGTGCTGACCTGTAACGGGGTGCCGGTGCCGCTGCAGAATACCGGCACCAACGGCGAGTTCGTCGCTGGCGTCCGTTACCGTGCCTGGCAACCGGAATCCTGTCTGCATCCGACCATCGGCGTCCATGCGCCGCTGGTCTTCGACATTGTCGATACCTGGATGCAGCGCTCGCTGGGCGGCTGTCAGTACCATGTGGCGCATCCGGGCGGGCGCAGTTTCGACACCTTCCCGGTCAATGCCTTCGAAGCCGAGAGCCGCCGTCTGGCGCGCTTCTTCCGCTTCGGCCATACGCCGGGCAGGATGCAGGCAGGGCAGCCCGAGATCAGCGCCGAACACCCGTTTACGCTAGACTTGCGCCGTTTCTAACCCCCAGACAGCGGGTCGCGGCCATCCGGCCGCGACCGTTGGCCATCACTGGCCTGATCCGCGTTGTTTCTCAGGCTGAATGGCCCGCACACTCCTCGCAATCTATCCGCATAACGCCCGCCGTTACGACGAAATGTTGACCGCCGACGGGGCCGTGCGCGCCCACTGGCGGCAATTCTTCGGGCATCTCGACGCGGTGGCGCCGGAAGAGATGCGCCGTCGGCTCGACTTCGTCGACCGGCGCATCCAGGAAAACGGCGTCACCTACAACGTCTACGCTGACGCCAGTGGATCCGACCGGCCGTGGGCGCTCGATCCGTTACCGCTGATCATCCCGCCCGACGAATGGGCCGAACTGGCTTCTGCTGTCGCCCAGCGGGCGATGCTGCTCAATGCCATCCTGGCGGACCTCTACGGCGAGCAGAAGCTGCTCGCCGAAGGCCTGCTGCCACCGGCGCTGGTCTATGGCCAGCATGGTTATCTGTGGCCCTGCCAGGGCATCAAGCCGCCGGGTGGTGTCTGGCTGCACAACTATGCGGTCGATCTGGCGCGTTCGCCGAATGGCCGCTGGTGGGTCATCGCCGACCGTACTCAGGCGCCTTCCGGAGCCGGCTATGCGCTGGAGAACCGGCTGGTCGTCTCGCGCGTTTTCCCGGAAATGTTCCGCGACCTGCATGTCCAGCATCTGGCCGATTTCTTTCGCGACCAGCTGGAGGGCCTGGCCGCCTATGCCCCGGTCGATGGCGACGAGCCGCCGCACATCGTCCTGCTGACTCCCGGGCCGTACAACGAAACCTATTTCGAGCACGCCTACCTGGCGCGCTACCTCGGTTTCCCGCTGGTCGAGGGCCAGGATCTGACGGTGCGCGGCGACAGCGTCTTCCTGAAGACCCTGCGTGGCCTCAAGCGGGTGCATGTGATCCTGCGTCGCCAGGATGACGATTATTGCGATCCGCTCGAACTGCGCGGCGATTCGGCGCTTGGCATCCCCGGTTTGCTCAATGTCGCCCGTGCCGGCCGCGTCGTCATCGCCAATGCGCTGGGCAGCGGCCTGCTCGGCTCCGGCGCCCTGATGGGCTTCCTGCCCGCCATCTGCCGCCGGCTGCTCGGCGAGAAGCTGGCCATGCCTTCGGTTGCCACCTGGTGGTGCGGCGAAAAACCAGCGCTCGATTTCGTCAAGGAAAATTTCGACGACCTGGTGATCAAGCCGGCCTATCCGACGCAGCGCATGGAGCCGGTGTTCGGCTACGAGCTGGAAGGTGAGGCGCGCGCCGAAATGTTGCGCCGCATCGAAGCTCGGCCACATGCCTATGTCGCCCAGGAGATGGTCGAACTGTCGCAGGCGCCCACCTGGAGCCGCGCCCACGAGCGCCGCCTGCTTGCCCGGCCGGTCGGCCTGCGCGCCTACGCGGTGGCCAGCGGCGACGGTTACTCGGTGATGCCGGGCGGCCTGGCGCGCGTCGCCACCGGTGCCAATGCCCGCATCATCTCCATGCAGCGTGGCGGTTCCTCGAAGGATGCCTGGGTGCTGACCAACGGCCCGGTCAGCGAATTTACCCTGCTCAAGCCATCGGTCGGCGTGCGCGACCTGGTGCGGGCCGGGGCCAACCTGACTTCGCGGGTGGTCGAGAACCTGTTCTGGTTTGGCCGCTACTCCGAACGTTTCGATGACAGCGCCCGCGTGCTGCGCGTCGCCCTGGCGCGCCTGGTCGAGGCCGGCGGCGCCAAGACGCCGGCGGTTGCCTCATCTATGGAACTGGCTGAGCTGCTGCGTATTCTGCCGCGGCCGGAAGAGGATGGCGAGATCGGGGAAGGCAGCGAGCACGCACTGCTTGAGGCGATTTACGACCCGGAGCAGCCGGGCAGCCTGGCCGGCACCATCCGCAACCTGATGTGGTCGGCAACGCATGTCCGCGAACGGCTGTCGCTCGACCACTGGCATTCGCTGAATCACCTGCAACGCGAGCAGCAGGCGGCGCACAGAATGCATCCGACACTGACCGAGGCAATTGCCTTCCTCGATCGCGTGCTCGGCATCTCCTCCTCGCTGACCGGTTTCGCCATGGACAACATGACTCGCGATGACGGCTGGCGTTTCCTGTTCATCGGCCGTCGCCTGGAGCGTCTGACCTTCCTGGCACAGAGCATTGCCGGCTTCCTGCGCATGGAATCGGCGCGGGCGCCGGGCTGCCTGGAATGGTTGCTCGAACTGGCCGACTCGATCATCACCTATCGTTCGCGCTACTCGCGCCTGCCGGAGATGCTGCCGGTGCTCGACCTGCTGGTGTTCGACGACAGCAATCCGCACGGCGTCATCTTCCAGGCCGGCGTGCTCGCCCGCTATCTCGAGCGCATGGCCAAGGAACTGGGCGAACGCTTCGACGGCAACCTCGAGCAGGCGCTGGCCAATCTGCGTGACTTCGATCTGGAAACGCTGGAGGACGTGCAGTTTGTGCCCGGGCGCGACCAGGCGGCCGGCGAAGATCTGGCCGCCCGCCTCGATGCCCTGGTCCTGGCAGGTAATCAGCTGTCCGACTGGCTCGGCATGCGCTACTTCACCCACGTCGGCGATGTCAGCCGGCAGACCATGGCCTTGTGACGATGAGCAGCCCCGTCCGCTACCGTGTGCTGCACGAGACCCGTTACGACTACGGCAGTCCGGTGTCGCTGTCGCAGCAGCAGTTGCACCTGTCGCCGCGTATTCTCGACTGCCAGCAGATCGAGGAGCAGCGCATCGAGGTCACGCCGCCGCCGTCCTGGAGACGCGACGGGCAGGATGCCTTCGGCAATCCGGTCAGCTGGGTCTTCTTCAATGCGCCGCACCAGACGCTGTTGCTGCGCTCGGTAATGACCGTCGCCGTCCTGCCCCGTCTGCCGTCGGCCGAAGACATAACCGACTCGCTGCCCTGGGAGGAGGTGCGCGACCGTCTCGCCTACGATTCCTCGGAGCCGGAAGCGGCCGACCTGGCAGCCACCCGCTTCCTGTTCGAAAGCCCGCATGTGCGCATCAAGCACGAATTGGCAGCCTATGCCGCCGACTGCTTCGCCCCGGAGACGCCGATCCTGGTCGGCGCCCAGGCGCTGATGGCGAAAATCTTCCGCGAATTTACCTTCGATCCGGAGGCGACCACGGTGTCGACGCCGGTTCTTGAGGTGCTGGAAAACAAGCGCGGCGTCTGCCAGGATTTCGCCCACCTGATGATCGCCTGCCTGCGCGCCCTCGGCCTGGCCGCCCGCTACGTCAGCGGCTACCTGCTGACCCGGCCGCCACCTGGCAAGCCGCGCCTGGTCGGAGCAGACGCCTCGCATGCCTGGGTCGCCGTCTATGCCCCGGGCAGTGCCGGCGACTGGGTTGATTTCGACCCGACCAACAACCTGCTGC
>DDWF01000292.1:26313-58819 GCA_002345845.1 Betaproteobacteria bacterium UBA2293
TCCGACATCTCGCCCTTGCGCGGCATCATTCTTGGCGGCGGCGGCGCCGAGCCGGAAGTGGCGGTCACCGTCGTTCCTCTGGACGAGGAAGAGTTACCGCCCGAACTCGAACTGCCGCCCGATCCGGCGGCCGCTGACTGATGCGCCGCGTCGCCATCATCGGCGGCGGCCCGGCCGGCCTGATGGCGGCCGAACAACTGGCTGCCGTTCCCGGCATCAGCGTTGATGTCTTCGAGGCGATGCCCTCGCCGGGGCGCAAGTTCCTGATGGCTGGCAAGGGCGGCATGAACATCACCCACAGTGAGGCGCCGGAAGCCTTCCGTCGGCGCTATGGCGCGCGCCAGACGGAGATCGCCCCGCTGCTCGATGTTTTTGGCGCCGAACAACTGCGCGCCTGGATTCACAGCCTCGGCATCGACACCTTCGTCGGCACTTCCGGCCGGGTCTTTCCCACCGAAATGAAGGCAGCACCGCTGTTACGCGCCTGGCTGCAGCGTCTGCGCGGCAGTGGCGTGCGTTTCCACATGCGTCACCGCTGGCTGGGCTGGAATGCCGCCGGCGAGCTGCGCTTCGCCACACCGAACGGCGAGGTCGCGGTGAACGCCGCCGCCACCGTCCTCGCCCTGGGCGGTGGTAGCTGGCGCAAGCTCGGCTCCGATGGTGCCTGGGTGCCGCTGCTGGCGGCCCGCGGTGTACCGGTGGCGCCGCTGCGCCCGGCCAATTGCGGCTTCGAGGTAGCCTGGAGCGAGCATTTTCGCAGCCGCTTTGCCGGCCAGCCGGTGAAACCGGTCGTCGCCAGTTGTGCCGGGCGCCGTCAGTCGGGCGAATTCAACATTACCGAGCACGGCATCGAAGGGGGGCTGGTGTATGCCTTTTCCGCTGCCTTGCGTGATGCACTGGCGGCTGGTGAAGCTGCAGTGCTCAATCTCGATCTGCTGCCGGGGCGCAGCCTGGAACGGCTGACTGCCGACCTGGCGCGGCCGCGCGGTCATGATTCCCTGGCCAGTCATCTGCGCCGGCGGGCCGGCATCGAAGGAGTGAAAGCCGGCCTGCTGCGCGAGTATTGTCCGGCGGCATCGACCTTGCCTGCCGGCGATCTGGCCTTGCTGCTGAAGGCCCTGCCGCTGGCGGTGCAGGCGCCACGGCCGCTCGACGAGGCGATCAGCAGCGCCGGTGGCGTCTGCTTCGCGGCGCTCGACGATGGGCTGATGATCAGGCAACTGCCGGGCGTCTTCTGTGCCGGCGAGATGCTCGACTGGGAAGCGCCGACCGGTGGCTATCTGCTCACCGCCTGCTTCGCCAGCGGTCACGCCGCCGGCGGGGCGGCAGCGGCCTGGCTGCAGGGCGCCTGAGCGCGACCCTGGGCTGGCTCAGGCCTGGCGGATCACCAGTTGTCCGCGTTCACGGTGGACGGGCATGGCGAAGTCGAACAGATCTGCCTGCTCAGCGAGTTCCAGGTCGGCCAGCGGCAGGTTGGGCCAGGTGCCGGCGGTAAAGCGCCGGCCGAAATCGGAATGGCGAACCCGCCGGGTGTAACTGGCGAGGTCCGGGGTCTGGTCGCAGAGCAGGGCTTCGATGTAGTCGGCGCAGGCGATGTCCTCGTCGCCATCGCGATCGACCCATTCGCCGGTGATGACGAAGCAGACGTCGCCGCTGCCAACGGCGCGGATGGCGGCCGCCGTCGCTGCGGCATTGACCAGGGCCGCGGCGTAGAGATGGCGCGCCTGGCGAAAGCGCTGCAGGCCGGCAACGCCGGCGGCCGTGCTGATGACGATCGGGCGGCCGGAGAGGTCGGTTTGCCGCAGCCGGGCTGGCGAATTGCCGAAATCGAAACCGGGCACCGGGTCGCCGCCACCGATGGCGCCGACCGACAGGGCGTCGGGCATGGCTTCGAGCAGGGTGCTCGCGGCGGCGATACCGTCTACCGGATAGATGGCCCTGGCCCCGCGCGCCAGAGCGACGGCGGCGGTGGTGAAGGAGCGCAGCACGTCGACGACCACGACCGTATCGCTCGGCGCTTCCTGGTCGAGCAGTCGATGCAGGAAAAGGCGCGAGAATTTCATGGCTGGGGGCAGAGTGCGCTCACTGGCCGCGCAGGAAAAGCTTGTCGAGCTGCTCGAGCGAAAGCTCGGTCCACGTCGGTCGGCCGTGGTTGCACTGGCCGGCGCGTTCGGTCTCTTCCATCTGGCGGAGCAGGGCATTCATCTCCGGCAGGCTGAGCAGCCGGCGGGCGCGCACCGCACCGTGGCAGGCCATGGTCGCCAGCAGTTCGTTGCGCCGGGCGGTGGCCAGCTGGCTGATGCCGTGCTCGCGCAATTCGCCGATCAGCGAGCGCGCCAGCGCCGCCGGGTCGCCGGCCTGGAGCAGGGCGGGAACGCTGCGCACGCCCAACTGGTTGGGGCCGAGGGCAGCGATCTGGAAGCCGAGCTCGGCCAGCGCCGCGGCATGTTCCTCGACGGCGGCGATGTCCAACGGCTCGGCCGAGAACACGGCCGGAATCAACAGGTTCTGCGTGGCCACCTGGCGGCTGTCGAAGGCCGTCTTCAGCTTTTCATAGAGGATGCGCTCGTGCGCTGCATGCATGTCGACCAACACCAGGCCGCGGGCGTTCTGGGCCAGGATGTAGATGCCGTGCAGCTGGGCCAGCGCATAGCCGAGCGGTGGTGCTTCGCCGGTGGCGGGCATTTCCGGCGTCGGCCGTTCGCTGCCGGACGGCTGGAAGGATGGGCCGGCGTTGCCTGAACCCGGGCGGTCAAGGCCTTGAGCGGCCTTGGCGAAGGCCAGGTAGGCGGCGGCCGCCGGCTCGGCGACGCCGAGCGAACCCTGGTAACGCAGCGGCGGCGGGTAGGCAGCCGGGCCGGAGCTTGGCGTGCTCGAGGGCGCCGTCGTCACCGGCGGGGCGGCAGCCAGAGCGGGGGCGGCCGTTGCCTGTACCGGCGCCGCCAGCGTGCGCTGCAGGGCGTGAAAAACGAACTGGTGCATGGCGCGCGAATCGCGGAAGCGGACTTCGGTCTTCGCCGGATGGACATTGACGTCGACCAGCGCCGGGTCGATGTTGACGAACAGGCAGACGGCTGGCTGGCGGCTGCCGTGCAGCACGTCGCGATAGGCTTCGCGCAGGGCATGGGCAATCACCTTGTCGCGCACGTAGCGGCCGTTGACGAAGACATACTGCCCATCTTTCGCATCGGTGGCGCGGGTCGGGTCGATGGCGAAGCCGGCGATGGCCAGCGGGCCGGCTGTCGCCGCGAGCGGCCGGGCGGCGGCGAGGAAATCGTCGCCGAGGATGTCGGCGATACGCCGGGCGCTGTCGGCCGGCGCCAGCTGGAACAGGTTGCGACCGTTGTGGGTCAGGCTGAAGGCGACGTCCGGGCGGGTCAGCGCCAGGCGCTTGACGGCGTCGGCGCAGTGGGCGAACTCGGTGCCTTCGGCCTTGAGGAACTTGCGCCGGGCCGGGGTGTTGAAATACAGGTCGCGCATCTCGACCACGGTACCGGCCATCAGCGCCGCCGGTTCCGGTTCGGCCCCCGTTTCGCCGCGCAGTTTCCAGGCATGAGCGGCGCCGCGTTCGCGGCTGCTGATCGTCAGCCGGGCGACCGAGGCTACCGAGGCCAGCGCTTCGCCGCGAAAACCGAGGGTGCCGACGCGTTCCAGGTCGTCGAGCGAGACGATCTTCGAGGTGGCATGGCGGGTCAGGGCCAGTGCCAGTTGCTCCTTGGCAATGCCGCAGCCGTCGTCGGTGACGCGGATCAGCTTGACGCCGCCTTCTTCGAGATGCACCTGGATCGCCTTGCTGCCGGCATCGAGGCTGTTTTCCAGCAATTCCTTCAACACCGAGGCGGGTCGTTCGACCACCTCGCCGGCGGCAATCTGGCTGATCAGGAGGTCGGGGAGGCGGGCGATGGTCGGCATCAGCGGATTATAATGCGGCCTCGTTCAAAGCCCGGGCCGCTGCATGGAACTCCTGACCCTGTTCATCGATATCGTTCTCCACCTCGACAAGCATCTGGCCTTGCTTGTCCAGCAGTACGGACTGTGGATCTACGCCATCCTGTTCATCATCATCTTTTCCGAAACCGGCTTCGTCGTCACCCCTTTCCTGCCCGGCGATTCGCTGCTCTTCGTCGCCGGCGCCCTGGCAGCGCTGGGCGAGGGGGGTATGGACATTTTCGTGCTGATCGGTGTGCTGCTGGTGGCGGCAGTGCTCGGCAATACGTTGAACTATCACATCGGTCGTTTCCTTGGACCAAAGGTCTTCCAGTGGGAGAACTCGCGCTTTTTCAATAAGGATGCGCTGGTCAAGACGCACGCTTTCTACGAGAAGCACGGTGGCAAGACGCTGGTCATCTCGCGCTTCCTGCCGCTGTTCCGCACCTTCGCGCCCTTCGTCGCCGGCATCGGGGCAATGTCCTACGCCAAGTTCCAGTTCTTCAACCTGGCTGGCGCCGCCGCCTGGATTGTCTCGCTGTGTCTGGCCGGCTACTGGCTTGGGAACATGCCCTGGGTCAAGGCCAACCTGTCACTGATCATCGTCGGCATCATCTTCGTCTCCCTGCTGCCGGTCGGCATCGGCTACCTGAAGAGCCGGGCCGCCTGATGCGCATCCTGGCGATCCTCCTCGCGTTGCTGCTGGCCGGTTGCGCGACCGAAATGGATCGCCGCGGACGGACCGAGACGCGGGTCGACGTCAAATACCTGGCCAAGACCGAAATCGACCGTATTGCCGATGCCAATCGCAGCGAAGTTGTCGATGGTCTGCTGCTGATCGCCGACAAACTATACAAACGCAACCCGAAGGAATGGCGCAAGGGTGGCCAGGCCAGCCGCGAAGCGGCGGTCGACAAGCTGCGTCGCCGGCATTTTCATTCCTGGCCGGAGCTCGGCGGCCGCCGTGAGGGCCAGGCGGCCGCCCTGGCCTTTACCGAGGTGTACGACGGTGATCGCGTCGCGGCCCTGGTCTTCGGCCTGCTGACCATGGTCGATGCCGCCTTCGAGCACAAGGACGACTTCTACATTCTCGATGGCTTGAACGAAACGAAGCTGTTCAACTGTGCGCGCAACATGGAAATTGCCATCTGGAAGCTGGGCAACGATCGAAATGCTGCCGGTCAGTTGTTGCTGCTCTCCAACGAACTCGATCCGGCCAATCGCAATCTTTCCTTCGAGCGCGAATTCGGCCGTCAGACCGGCCTGCTCGACTTCATGGCCAGGATCGTTGCCGACCGCAATGGCCGCACCCTTTCCCGGCTGACCCAATCGGTGGTCAGCAGCGTTTTTCTCCCGGTGAGTTTTTTGAAATGAAGCGTATCGTCATCCTGATTTCCGGCCGCGGCAGCAACATGGAAGCCCTGATCGCCGCCCGCGACAGTGGCCGCCTGCCGGTGGACATCGCCGCCGTGATCAGCAACCGGCCGGATGCCCGCGGTCTGGAAACCGCCGCCGCTGCCGGTATCGCCACCCGCGCCCTCGACCACAAGGCCTTCGCCGGGCGTGAAACCTTCGACGCCGCGCTGGCCGACTGTATCGACGGCTTTGCCCCGGATCTGGTCGTGCTGGCCGGCTTCATGCGCATCCTCAGCGAAGGTTTCGTACGTCATTACGAGGGGCGCCTGATCAACATCCATCCCTCGCTGCTGCCGTCCTTCCCCGGCCTGCACACGCACCGGCGGGCGCTCGAGGAAGGCGTGCGCATCCATGGCTGCACCGTGCACTTCGTCACCCCGGCGCTCGATCACGGGCCGGTCATCGTCCAGGCCGCCGTGCCGGTGCTCGACGGCGACAGCGAAACCACGCTGGCGGCCCGCGTGCTGGTTCAGGAACACATCGTCTATCCGCAAGCTGTGCGCTGGTTCGCCGAGGGCCGGCTGAGTCTCGTGGATGGCCGGGTTCGCGTTGCCGGCTGCGCCAGTGACGGCGCCGTGCTGATCGCACCCGGGGACGCCTGAGCGGGTCATGCCCGGCCTGCTCCTCGTCGCCCTGGTCGGCTCGCTGCTGATCCACGGGGTGGCGCTGTTCGGGACCGACCTCGCACTGTTCGGCGACGAGGTTGAGACGCCGGTGCTGCAGGCCAAATTGCAACCGCCGCCGGCGCCTGTCGCGCCGCCGCTGTCGGCGGCAAAACCGCCGGCCAAACCGAAGCCACCGCCGAAACCGCGCCCTGTGGCGGCGCCTGAAGTTGCAGCCCCGGTCGAAGTGCCGCCAGCGCCGCTCGAAGAACCGCCGGTGCCGCCTGCCGAACTGACCGAAGCACCTGCTCCGCCAGCCCCGGTGGAACCGCTCAAGCCGGTGTTGCCGGCGAACGGCGTCATCCACTTTGCCATCGTCAAGGAATCGCTCGGCCTGCAGGTGGGCCGGGCCGAGCATCGCTGGGAATTTGCCGATGATGGCAGCTACCGCCTGACGGCCATGAGCGAGACCAGTGGACTGGCGGCATTGCTGCGGCCGGCACGCCTGCATCAGGAGAGCCGCGGGCGCCTGGTCGCCGGCGGGCTGCAGCCGGAGAGCTTCCGCAGCCTCCGTGAGGGCAAACCGCAGGAGGGGGCCGACTTCGACTGGCCGGCGGGAGTGCTCCGCCTGCTGCGCGATGGCAGCGTGGTGCCGCTGCCGCCGGGTTCGCAGGACATGCTGTCGCTCAACTACCAGCTTGCCTATCTTGGCCGCCTGGCCGAGGGCTCCATACTGGGGGTTGCGACCGCCCGGAAATTCGAGCGGTACGCGCTCGATTCGCTGGGCGAGGAGGAAATCGAGGTGCCAGCCGGGCGTTTTCGTACCTTGCATTTGCGGGCGCTGACCGACAGCACGACAGAAATCTGGATTGCCCTCGATCATGGGCACTTGCCGGTTAAAATCCGCTTCACCGACAAGAAAGGCGAAAGCTTCGAGCAAGTCGCCACTGACCTAGGACTTTGATGAAAGCGCGTTTCACTCCCGCCCTGTTTGCCCATGCCGAAGCCGTGCTTGGCCAGTTGCTGACTTTCGACCATCCGGCCGATGCCGTCGTCTCCCGCTATTTCCGCGAGCATCGCGAACTGGGCCACGCCGACCGCGCCTTCGTCGCCGAAACGGTATTCGCCGTGCTCCGTCGCGGGCGCAGCCTGGAGTCACGCTGCGCCGGCAAGCTCTCCGATCGCGCCCGGCTGCTCGTTGCCCTGGCGGTGACGCGCGGCTGGAGCCAGCGCGAACTGGCGCCGGTGCTCAAGGCGAACGAGGAGGAATGGCTGGCCGCCGCCAAGGCGATGCCGGACAGCGAGTTTTCGCCGGCCGTGCGTTGCGACCTGCCGGACTGGCTGCATGCCCGCCTGGAAGCCCAGTTCGGCGCCGAGGAAACGCTGGCGCTGGCAACGGCGCTGAATCAGCCGGCGCCGCTCGATCTGCGCGTCAATACCTTGAAGGCCAGCCGCGACGAGGTGCTGGCCCGCCTCGCCGCCGACGGCATCGCCGCCCAGGCTGGCCCGCTGTCGCCGCTGGCCGTGCGCCTGCGCGACAAGCCGGCACTGGCCAAACATCCGCTGTTCCTTGAAGGTGCTTTCGAAGTGCAGGACGAGGGCAGCCAGCTGCTCGGCTTCCTGCTCGAGCCGAAGCGCGGCGAGATGGTGGTGGATTTCTGCGCCGGCGCTGGCGGCAAGACGCTGCTGCTCGGCGCCCTGATGCGCAATACCGGTCGCCTCTACGCCTTCGATGTCTCCGACAAGCGCCTGGTCAAGCTGAAGCCGCGCCTGGCCCGCTCCGGCCTGTCCAATGTCCATCCGGCGCGCATCGAGCATGAGCGCGATACCAAGATCAAGCGCCTGGCCGGCAAGGCCGACCGCGTGCTGGTCGACGCGCCCTGTTCAGGTCTCGGCACGCTGCGCCGCAATCCCGACCTGAAATGGCGGCAGAGCGCCGAGTCGGTCGCCGAGTTGACGCTCAAGCAGACCGCCATCCTTGCCGCCGCAGCCAAGCTGGTGCGGCCCGGCGGGCGTATCGTCTATGCCACCTGCAGCCTGCTGAACGAGGAAAACGACGCGATCATCGCCGCCTTCCTGACTGCCCATGCCGATTTCGTGCTGACGCCGGCGAGCGGCGTACTGGCTCGCGCCGGCATCGAACTGCCAGGTGACACCCTGCGCCTGCTGCCGCATCGTCACCACACCGACGGTTTCTTCGCCGCCGTCCTCGACCGGAAGTCATGAGTCGCGACGACCAGGCCCTGCGTTTTCTTGGCGACCTCTGGGAGGATGTCCAGGGGCCGGATTTTGTCTGGCAGGTCGTCGCCTTGCTGGCTTGTCTGATCTGCGCTTTCCTGTTCGCTCGCTGGTGGCAGGGGCGCCATACTGAGGGTGTCGGGCGCTTTGGCGATGCCAGCTCGCGCCTGGCTTTCCCGCTCAGCGGCCTGTTCCTGGTCGGTGTCGCGCTGCCCCTGCTGGCGCCTTTCTTCAAGGTCAATCTGCTCAAGCTGGCGCTGCCGCTGCTCGCCTCGATGGCTCTCGTGCGCGGCGTCGTCTTTGTTCTCCGGCACGCCTTTCCGGCCGCCACCTGGCTGGCCGCCTGGGAGCGCATCATCGCCGCCGTGGTCTGGGGCTGGCTGGCGCTCTATATCACCGATCTCGCGCCTTACGTGATCGAGTCGCTGGCGCGGGTGCAGTTTTCCATTGGCAAGCAGCAGCTTGATTTGTGGACGATCCTCCATGGCTTGGTCACCGTCTTCCTGATCGTTGTTTTCGCACTGTGGATCGCCGGGCTGATCGAGCGCCGCTTGCTCGGTATCCAAAACCTCGATTCCAGCCTGCGCATCGTCGGCATCCGTATCGCCAAGGCCATGCTGACCCTGCTCGCCATCATGATCAGCCTGTCGCTGGTCGGCATCGACATGACCGCCCTCTCTGTATTCACCGGAGCGCTGGGCGTCGGCCTCGGCTTGGGCTTGCAGAAGATTGCCAGCAATTATGTGTCCGGCTTCATCATTCTGCTTGATCGTTCAATCCGTATCGGCAACATCGTCCAGGTTGGTACCGATGTCGGCGAAGTGCGCCAGATCACCACGCGCTATACAGTGCTGAAGCACCCCGGGGGTACCGAGTTCATCGTGCCGAACGAAACGCTGATCAGCAGTACGGTGCAGAACCAGACTTATTCGGATAGCAAACTGCGCCTGGCGACAACCATCGGCGTCGCTTACGACAGTGACCTCGAACTGGCCACACGGCTGATGGTCGAGGCGGCGTCGGCGCAGCAACGGGTGCTGGCCGACCCGCCACCACGCGTGTTCCTGACCCAGTTTGCCGACAGCAGCGTCAACCTGGAACTGGGTTTCTGGATCGCCGACCCGGATGCCGGCAAGGGCAATATCGTCTCCGATATCAATTTCGCCATCTGGCGGGCCTTCAAGGCCCAAGGTGTGCAGATTCCTTTCCCGCAGCGCGAGGTCCGCATCCTCAACGCAGCGGTGACCGCCGCGGCCAATTGAGGCCGCCGGTCAGGGACTCAGATCGACTGCAGCAGGCGTCTTTCGTAATTGCGTTCCAGCCGTTCCTTGCGGCGTTTGGCGATGGCGCGCGTGGCATGAGCGATGCGCTGGCCGAGGCGGTCGAGCTTGAGAAATTTGCTGGTCTTGCTCTTCGTCTTTTCCATGGTTTCTCCTTAAACGGGCTGGTCGGTGAAATGACTTTAGCCGGCGTCTGGCGCGCGGTCTGTTTCACTTGCCGGCCTTCTTGTAACGCTGACTGACGGCGCTATTCGCGTCGCTCAGCAGCCGATGACCTTGAATTCGACCCGCCGATCCAGGGCATCCGTGGCATCGTCCCGGCCATTGCCGATCATCGTCTGTCGCGATCCCATGCCGTTGCTGATCAGGCGCTTGGCCAGTTGCGGCGCATCCTTCGCGAGCCGGGTCTTGACGTACTCGGCGCGCAATTGCGACAGCCGTTCGTTCAGGGGTTCGGGGCCGGTGGGACTGGTGTGGCCGGTGATTTCCAGGCAGCGGCTGCTGGCTGCCGTACGGCTGGCGATGGTTTTCAGCCACACCGGGTAGGGCCCGCTGATCTTCGGATCGGCCATGAAAGCTGTCGATCCGGGCCGGAACAGGAACTTGATGGCGAGGCGTTGTTGCTCGATGCCGAAATCGACGATCCGGCCGAAGGCGGCCCGAGCTTGCGCCTGGCGACCCAGCTTCCAGTTCGCCAGATAGATCCCGTTATGGACGCGGAACTGGTTGCCAGCCGGCGTCGCTTGCGCGCTCTGGTAGAGCTCGAGCGCCTCCCGGTAGCGGCCGGCGTTATAGGCATCGATCGCCTGCGCCACCAGCGTCGCGGCCAGGATCCGGTCGAGATAGAGCGGGTTGATCGGGTCGCCGGCCTTGGTGCCCTGACAGGTCTTGATATAGCCGGTGGTCGCTGGATCTTCGGCCCAGGCCGGGGCGTCGCGGAAGAAGGCGAGCGGTGTCGGATCGACCCCGTCGGGCAGGGCGAAGGCCAGGCCCTTGCTGACCAGCTTGCCGCTGCGCAAGTCGGCCAGCGCCAGGCAGATGCGGTAGGCCTCGCGCTGCCCCGTGGTTTGTCGCTGGCTATTGACGCCGGTGAAGGTGCCGATCAGCACCAGCGGGCTGCGGGCAACATTGGCCGCGGAAAAAGTCTGCACTTCGTACTGCGGATACTGCTCGCGCATCAGCTTGCTCAGGCGGACCCCCATCGACTGGGTGGCGACCGACTGGGCACCGGTCATTCCGTCGATCAGCGGGTCGATGACTACGGCGTAGCGCGCCTGGGCCGGCGTCCCTTCGGGGGGCAGCTTGGCGTTGCCGAGCAAGGCGTTGGCGGCGGCGAGCACCGCTTTCTCGTAGGGTTGCGCCGGGGCGGGGGCGGCGGGAGGAACCGCGGGCAGTGTGGCGGGCGGCTGGCTGGTGGCGCCGGGTGCCGCTGGCGTCGGCGCTGAAGCGCTGCCGAGAAAGTTGGTGCAGCCGGCGCTGAGCAGCAAGGCGAGGCCGAGCACGACACGGCCGAGGGGGCGGAAAATGGTAGTCATGGCGTGCACTCCTTCTGCAAAAGTGCTTGCGCGTCTTCGGACAGGCTTTCGCCCAGCTGAATTCTGGCCAGCAGGTCGGCACAACGGGAACTGGTGGGACGTTTGATCGCCGTGACGGGCGGCGGCTTGCGCTCGAGCGTAGCGTTCAGTGTCGGTGCCGGGCTTTTTGCCAGCGGTGTGGTGGCTTCGGTTACCGGCGCGGGTGGTTTCGGCAGGGCTGGCGGTAGTGTTGAAATCGGGCCGTCCGGCGGTTGTCGCGGAATAGCGGGATGCTCAACGGCGACTCCCGGGGGCGCCCGTTTCAAGCCAA
Source organism: Betaproteobacteria bacterium UBA2293 (assembly GCA_002345845.1). The sequence continues at coordinate 37,622 of DDWF01000292.1, forward strand.
AGTAAGCTGCTCCGGCCAGCGGCACCAGTCCGGCCAATGCCCAGATCAGCAGGCGACGCCATGGCCAGGGCCGCGTTATCTCGCCGGCGCCAGGCAGGTCGGCCGGGTCGTAGGCCGGGCCGCCGCCGGCATCCGTACGACCGGCGGATTTGCTTGCAGCCGACATCTCAGCCGGCTCGGTGAGCAGGCGTTCGAGATCGGCGAGCAGCATGCGCCAGCCGTGGAAATCGGCACTGCCGTCCCAGCCCGTCAAATCGGCGGCCTGGATTTCACGAAAGCCGGCTGGCGGCCGCACCGCTTCGAGCAGCACGGGAATCAGCTTGCCTTGCCGGCGGCCTTCGCTCGCTTCTTCATAGACCCATTCGCTCTCGATCGAGCGTGCCGTCCACAGCACGATCATGCAGCGCATGCCCTCCAGTGCCTGCTCGAGCACACTGCGCCAGGTTTCGCCGGCGGGAATCCGGCGATCCCACCAGACGCTCCAGCCAGCCGCCTCCAGCAGCGTGGCGACCTGACGCGCCGCTTCCCTGTCCTTTTCGGTGTAGCTCAGGAAAATGTCGGCCATGCGCCCTCCAAGGTTCGCCTGAACAACTACTGATCGCGCTCTTCACTTGGACTTCAAGCCACGCCATTCCGTTCAGCGTGGCCGGTCGCTTGTTAAAGGGTCTTCAGGTACTCGACCAGTGCCTCTTTCTCCGGCCCCGACAAGGCGGTGCCGTACTCATGCCCCTGGTTGCCGCCGCCCTTGCTGGCGGTATCGAGCCGGGTGCCGACGCGTTGGGCTTCCGGCGAGTCGCTGATGAAACCGACTTTCGCCTGGTCGTAAACGTCGTAGCCGCGCCAGAACACTTGCGGACGCTTGGCGGCAGGCTCGAGCAGGTCGCGCAGCGTCGGCACCGAGCCGTTGTGCAGGTAGGGGGCGCGCAGCCAGAGGCCATCGAGGAAGGGGATGTGATAGCCGGGCAAGTCTTCCTCGACCAGGCCTTTGCGCTCCAGGCCCATTTCCTTGACGATCTGGTTGGCCTTGATCGCCGCATCCTTGTTCCAGGTGTCGAGGCGGCCGCGGTCGGTGCCGATCTCGGCCAGCGGCAGCGCCGTGCCGGTCTTGGCGCTGGCATGGCAGTCGGCGCAGTGGCTGGCGAACAAGGCTTTGCCACTGGTCGCCCGGGCCTGGTCGATGGGGAAGGGGTAGTTCGGTGGCTGCAGTTCCGACAGGTAGGCTTTCAGCCACTCGACCTGCTCCATGAAGCGGGCGTTGTTCTTGGGCGGGGCACCGAGCACGCCGAGCGCCGAATCGATGACCACGGAATGGACGTCGTGGGTGTCGCTGGCGTAATTCGGGCGGCTGCCCTTGGCCGGGTCGTATTTCTTCAGGTTCCAGATGGCGGGCATGTCGGCCGGGCCAAAATAGTCGTCCATCGGTGCCTTGATCATGAAATAGCGGGTCAGGTTCATGCCGTCGTCGCGGCCACGGCCCCATTCCGGGAAGTCTTCGCGATAGAGCCAGGCGAACTGGGCTTCGCGTTCGAGCAGGCGTTTCCTGGTCATCGGGATGATCAGGAAGCGGTAGAGCAGCTGGTCGATCCAGTCGAGGTGGGTGACGCGGTTGATCTCCGCCATCAGGATGTCGGCGTTGAAGCGCGGGTCCCGGGCGCAGTCGATGAGCAGGCGGAAGAAGGCCTGGACGTTGGTGGTATGCCCCGAACCGCCGACGACGAAGACCGGGTTCGAATCCGGCGAAACGCGGTAGGTCGTGGTGTGGCAGACGGCGCAGTTGTTGGCGACACGGGCGAAGCCGATGATTTTCTTGGTGAAGCCGACCGGCAGCTCCTGGCCCATCTCCCACGGCACGCCGAGCGCCGCGTAGCCGCCGGGGACGATTTTGCCGTCTTCCTTGAATTTCTCGGGAAAGACCCGGGGCAGCACATAGAAGATCCAGTACGGGATGCCGGAATCCTGCTCGGCGCCGATCGAGCCGTATTTGAAGCGCATGTCGGGCGTGGCGGTGACCCAGTCGGGTTGCCGATGTTCGCGGAAACCACGGTCATAGCCGATCATGCCGCCGATCACGGCGACGACGAGCAGGGCGAGGCCGATGCCCTTGAGCCAGGTCTTGCGGGAGCGGGAGCTTGTCATGATGGCGTGCCTCTCAGAATGTCTTGAGGAACTCGACCAGCGCGGCCTTTTCGCCGGCGCCTAGTTCGGTGCCGTAGGCCTTGCCCTCGTGGCCGCCGTTGCCGTTGCCGGGCAGGGCGGTGTCGAGGCGGAAGAATTTCTTGTCGCCGGCTTCGCTGACGTTCGAGACGAAACCGACGTTCACCGGGTCATAAACGTCGTTGCCGCGGTAGAAGGCTTTCGGGCGTTTGGCCGCCGGTTCGAGCAGGTCGCGCAGGCTGGGCACCGAGCCGTTGTGCAGGTAGGGCGCTCTTAACCACAGACCGTCGAGCGGCATGTTGGCGTAGCCGTGGGTTTTCTGGAAATGGGTGAAGCGCCACGGGTAGCCGGCGTACAGCGTGGCCTGGTTCACCGCCAGCGTGTAGGTGTAGGAATCCAGCCGGCGGCGGTCGGTACCGATTTTGGCCAGCGGTTCGACGGTGCCGACGAACTCACCCGTAAAGTCGCTGCCCGAGGCGCCGTGGCAGGCGGCGCAGTATTGCTGGTAGATCGGTGCGCCCTGTGCGGCAAGATGGTGGTTGATCGGGAAGAAGGTCGAAAAATCAGGTGGCGTGGCATCAAGTATCCAGGCTTCGACGCGCTTGATGCGCTTGATGTCGATGGTCGGTGGCGTCGTTCCGGTGCCGAAGGCGGCGCTCTTGTTGCGTTCCTCGACCGTCGTGTTGTTGCCGTCCCAGTGCAGTTGCATCTCCTTCGGTTCCATCCGCTGGCGCTGGCGCCAGATCGACGGGAAATCGGCCGGGGCATCGAATTCCCTGGGGTCGAGCAGATGCATCGGGAAGTTGAAAATGACCTTGGCCGAGTTGAAGGTATCGACCCGGCCCGGTCCCCACTCCTGCTGCTTGAACACCCAGTCGAAACGCCCGGCCAGGGCCAGTACCCGGTCGCGCATGATGGCGATGGCGGCGGGATAGACCAGGTAGCGGTCGAGCAGGTCGAGCTTGCCGCCCTGGCGGGCAATCTCGGGCAGGATGTATTCCTTCGAGAACTTCGGGTCGGCGGCGCAGCGGAAGAAGAATTCCTCGAAGCCCTTCATGTTGAAGGTCGCCGCCGGCATGCCGAGGACGATGGTCGGCGGCTGGTCGGCCGCGGTGCGCACGGTACTGACGTGACAGACGGCGCAATTGACGAAAACACGGTCGATGCCCTGGTAGCGGCGTTTCGAGGTGCCGACCGGGACATCACGCTGGCTGCCGTCGGGATTCTTCTCATAGACCATGCCCAGCGACTGGTAACCCTTGCCCGGCAGGTATTGCGGGCAGACCTCGGGCAAGGCGCGCCAGATCCAGTACGGAAAACCCATCTCGTGTTCGCCGCCGGTCGAACCGTACTTGAAGTGCTCGGTCGGGCTGACGTAGTCGACTGCTTCATCGACGCTGAATCGCCGGAGCAGGGTCAGGCCGATCAGCCCCGGCAGGGCGACGGCGAGCAGGAAGAGCACGATGAAACGGCGTTTCCAGGGGCTGGTGGCGGGTTCAAGTTCCTTGTCCATGGTGCTTCCCCCTCTTGGTTTTGCTTACGGTGCCGGCAGGCAGGGGCGCAAGGCCTCGTAGCCGCCGGCCAGCAGTTGGGACAATTGCACGGGCTGGCCATTTTCGGCGCGCAGCCAGTCGCCGACCTGGGCGAGCAGCACCTGGCGGGCCGGGCTGGCCCGCCAGTGGGCTGGATCGCTGGCGAAAACCGGCAGCATGCTTTCCGGCGGCATCGGCGTCTTGGCGCGCTGGTCCGGCGCCAGATCGGCCATCACCAGGCGGACGTAAAGGCGCGGCGCGCAGTGGCGGAGACGGGCCGCTACCTGATCCGGACTGCCACTGAGGAAATTGGGCGGAAAGGTTTCGGCCGACTGGTGACAGACGGCGCAATAGGGGTAGAAGGCCTGCAGACCGGGGGCGGTTGGCAAGCTGGCCGGACTGCCGGGAATGGCGGCCGGTATTTCCAGGCGGGGCGGCGGCAAGGCTGCGGCGGCGGCGCAGCAGGGGGGCTCGGCCGGCTGGCCGAGTTGGTGGAGCAGGGCGGCCTGCAGGGCTTGCCGCGGAATCGCCCGGGCCGCGAACAGGCTGGTGCTCTCCGGACCCTCAACCAGGGCGGCGATCGCCTGGTCGATGGCGGTGAATTCGTCGCGGATTTCGACGACCACCGTGCCGCGGCTGGCGTCGCCGTCCTGATGCCGCCAGATCAGGCGGTTGATCGCATGGCCGGCGGCGGTACGTGGCGAGCGACCGTCGCGGCGGGGTTGGAAGCTCGTTTCGCCGCCGCCTGATGGGCTGGCCGCTGCCAGTTCGAGCTGGCTCAGGGCAGTGCCACCGGGCAGGGCGAGGCGCTGCAGTTGACCGCCAATCGGCCGTCCGTTACGGATGAATATTTCGCCAGCCAGCGTCGGCCCGGCTTCCCCGGGCGTCGGTGTGCATTGGATGGACCAGCGCGAGGCCGCTGGCTGGGCGGCGATCCGGCACGGGGCGTTGAGTCGGGTTGTTGCTACTGCAGGCTGCCTGGCGAGGGCAGCAGCCAGCCGGCGGCGGTCGGGGGCGGCGATGAATTCAGCCAGTCCGCTGACCGGAATGGCCATGGCCGCCGGTGCCGCGGCTTGCCAGATGCCTTGCGGCGGCCGCGGCAGCAAGGGGTCAAAGCGGGCGGCGACGTCGGAATGAGCGACGCGGGCGCGCTCGTCGTCGGGCCAGTGCGGCAGATTCTGCAGCGGATTGCGGTTGGGCAGGTCGGCGTTGCCGAGTGCCAGCCCGGCGGGCCAGCGGCGTTGCGCCTCGGCACGCAAGCGCGTGGCAACGACTTGCTCGAAGCCTGCATCGGCCGTCCACGCCTGGCCGTCGGCCAGGGCGAGCTGCAGCGCGGCGGTGAACAGGCCGGCGCGGCAGCGGCGAGCGCTCAGGTCATCGTCGCCGCAGCCTTCACGCCATAGCTTCTGGGTCAGGGCGAAGGCGTTGGCCCGGTCGCTGGCAATGTCGATGGCGTAGGGAATATCGATGCCGCGCCCGACCGGGATGCCATAAAAAGCTTGGCCGCTGGCATTCAGCAGGGCTGCGGTCTGGGGATTGGCATTGGTTTCGTCCCACAAGGCACGGGAAAAGATTGGGGCGCCGTTCTGGTGACAGGCGAAACACAGGCTGCGGTTGGCATAGAACACCTGGGGCCGGCTGTCGGCCCGATAGTCCTTGACCAGCTGGAATTCGAAGCGGCCGGCCGCTTCGTTGTAGCTGATGACTTCGAGCACGTTGGATTTTTCCTGGTAGCCGATGTAGAGGCGGTCCTTGAGGAAGAGGGCGGCGGGCGAGGCGGGATCGCCATCGACGGCGACGACGACGCGCGGGTAGGCAAAATAATCCGGGGCGGCGGCGCTGCGCTGCAACGAGCGACCGAGCGGAATCAGGACGCGCTTGGCTGGTGGCAGCGGACTGGCCGGGTCGCGCGCCAACTCGGCATCAATGCGGGCGAGCAGGGCGGCGAAGGGGAAAGGTAGTTCGATCGTCGCCTGTCCGTGGCGATTGACGGCAAACAGCTGATCGAACAGCGAGCGGCCGACCGGCGGCAGATTGTCGCCGGCGGCGGCCGGATCGACGACCCAGACCGGCGGCCGGGTATGGCTCTCAGCCGTTGCCGGCATGGTAGTGCCCAGTCCGCCGGCGAGGGCCAGCAGGCAGGTCAGGAGCAGCTGGCGCAAGCGCATGGCGGACTCCCATTGCCGGCCTCTAGGGTTTGCCCATTGCCGCGGCGTGGCTCTGCGTGCCGGACCAGCAGTCCTCCTGGACCTTGCCGGTCTTGACGAACTCTTCGCGCAAGCGCTCGTCGGTCGCCTCGTCGTAGAGGGTGAAATTGAGGGCGAAGCCGCGATCCAGGTAGGCCCGGCCGAGATAGAGGCCGGGGCGGATCATGCGGATTTCGTCACGTACCTTGAGGCCGCGCCGACCGGCGAGATAGTCCGGGCTCTCCTGGTAGCCGGGGATTTCGTCAGTGAAGAAGTAGTCGATGATGATCGACTCGCGGCGGGAATCGAGCAGGCTCTGGCCGCAGTAGAGCTTGGCCGGGAACAGCAGCCAGGTTTCCTTGCCGCCGTAGTTCATCTTCTTCGGCTCGCCTTCGACCAGCCCAATTTTTTTCAGCACCGACAGGTCTTCGATTCGGTTGCGCAATACCCGTTCGTCGCGGAAGAAAACCTTGCCGCGCCACAAGGTTTCGCCGATGTCTTCGATGACCAGACCCTTGAGATGGAGCAGCGTGCCGGTAAAGCCGCCGACGATTTCGGTCAGCCGGAACTTGCCGCTTTCGCCGCGCGGCAGCAGGATGCGGCCGTCGAAGGCGCCATCCGGGATGGGGCCGGCGGCGAGGCGGCCGTAGAGCTGGTCGAGCTGCTCCTGATCGAGTTTGGCCAGATAGTCGGGGGTGATCTTGGCCAGTTCGGCCGGCGGAATCGGGTATTTGTACTCGACCTGGGCAAGGTCCATTTTCGACTGGTAGCTCTTGTCGTAGGGGGCGTAGGTGATGTTGGGTGGCTCCGGCTTGCTGCAGGCGGCGAGGGTGGCGATGCTGGCGAATGCGGCCAAGGCGCCCAGGGTGCGGATGTTTGCCATGATCTCCCCCTTGCTCACAGCGTTGCCAGGAAGGCGGTCAGCGCCTTCTTGTCAGTATCGGAAAGGTCCTCGCCGAAGCGGTGGCCCTCGTTTTCGATCTCTTGCGTGCAGGTCTGGTAATTGGCACTGAGGAAATCGCGTTTCTCGCGCAGGATGTCGACGAAGCGGGCCGGGCTCTTGAGGATTTCCTCGGCCATCGCCTGCAGGATCGGCAGCTGATCCTTCTTGCCGGCACTTTCCAGGCGCTCCGGATGGCGCTTGGCGAGGAACAGGTCGCCAACCAACTGCTTGTGCTGCAGGCCGTTGAGGAAACCGGCGCTGGTGCCGGCCGGGATTCTGACCTGGCCGAAGCCGCCCAAAGGCTTCTCGGTCTTGCCATCGAGTGGGCGGATGCCGACGTCGATGATCAGGTCGGCATTGGTCAGCGTGCGCTTGCTGCCGCGCGCCTGAGGGTTGAGCAGTTCGTGCATCGAGCGCTTGTAGAGCTCGAAGCGGCCTTCCACCGTCGGGTCGTAGCGCAGGCAGTCGGGCTGGGTGGCGAGCAGCTTGCCGTCGCTACCGACGTAGCGGGCGCGATGGAAATCGTTGTCGGCGTTGGCCGGCTTGCCGCAGATTTCCGGGCCGATGGCGTTGTTGTGCATGAACGGCGCCGTCGCCCAGACATTGACCAGCGAAATGTTGCGCAGGTAGCCGCGGCCACCGTCCTTGAGTTCCGGGCGCTCGGGAATGTCGGCCACTGCCGGCTGCTGGCGCAGCGTGTCCGAGGCGTATTCCATGTAGAGATGACCGGCCTTGTGGTTGGAGTGCAGCGAGCGGCAGCGGAAAGTGCCGATTTCGGTGACCGGCGTCGATTGCTCGTTGCTCAGGAAATCGGCACGCACCTTGCGCGGGTGGGCGTCATCGGGGGCGGCAAAGTCGCGGTTCCTGAAGGCGCCGCCGGTGCTTTCCGGGATGCTCGAGTGGCAGCGTGCGCAGTTGTCGGCGAAGACCGTCTGGCCGCGGCTGACGGCGCCGGCACCAAATTCCTTGTCGAGGTCGGCAGCGAGGTCGGCCGGCGTATAGGTGCCGCTCATGCGCTGCTTGGCGCGGGCCGCCTGCAGGTTGGTTTCGTCCGATTCGGCCGAGGCGAAGAAGTCGAGCAGGTTCTGCAGTCTATCTTCGATGGCCCGGAAATTCGGGCAGTCGCGCCGGCACTGGCCGATGTTGAACGAGGTCTGGCCGAATCCACGCTGCTCGGGGTCGACCTGGCGCATGTCGGAGAAGTGATTGACCCAGCACTGTTCGGCGCACGAGCCGATGTTGAAATAGACGCGCTGGATGGCCTCAAGTGCGCCGGTCGAGTCCTCGCCGCCCTTCAGGATGTGATGGACGCCGGGCAGGACGACCTTCTGGCCAGCGAGGAAAACGGTGGTCGTGTCGTCGTCGCGCGTGCTCATCTGCCAGCACTTGCCGCTGCGGCCCGGTTCGCACCAACATTTGTCCTCGTTCGTCTCGGCGCCGCAGGTGGCGGTCTTGCGCCACTTGCTGATCATTTCGCCCTTGAACACCGGGCGCTGGGCGACATTGATCAGGGCATTGATGGTGCCCGGGTTGTTGATCTGGTCGTGGGATATGGCCGAGGTGTCGGTGACGCCGGGGCGAGCGTGGGCGAACATCTGGTATTCGAGCGCGCTCTTCGGCATGCCGGAACCGAGCAGTTCGGACATCCGCGTGTATTGGTTGCCGATCAGGCCCTTGATGTTTTCCCACTTCGGGTGCGCCGGGTCGGCCGGCGGATTGAGCGGATCGAAGGCGATGTGGCAGGAGCCGCAGGTGGTGCCGATCAGGAAGGGCGGCTCGACCGAGGCATCGGCCAGCTTGGAGACACGGTTGTCGGATTCGATGCCGGTGGCCGCGGCCTTGGTCGCATTGAAACCGGACCAGCTGGCGTTGCCGCCATTGAGCGCCTGCCATCTGGCGGCGTCAAAGCGCGGGTTGGGGAACTTGCGCAGGCCCAGCGCTCCGGTCGAGGTGCCGAACTTGAGGTCGCAGGCCGAATGGCGCTGATCAGCCTTGCCGCCCTGGCTGTGCGGGTCTTCCGGATCGAGCGCGGCATCCTTGAGGCCGCAGGCCGGGTCCACATAGCCGGGTTTGCCAACGTATTTGAGCAGCACGTCATCGCCCGGGCACCAGTCGAAGCCGTAAGTCTCCTCGGCCGACTTGGCCGGACAGTCAGGGGCGCCCGGCTTGCAGCAGGCCGGGTCGTTGATGATGCCCCAGGCCCAGAAGCGGTCGTCGCGCTGGTCGGCACGCAAGACGCGGAACCAGTCGACGAGCACGCCGATGCGCTGCTGGAAGGTGTAAGTGTGGAAACGTTCGTTGCCGGCCGTCGCCTTGAACCAGATCAGCCGGCCGACGCACTCGGATTCGTTCAGTCCCTCACGGGCGCAGGCCTCGTGGTAGGGGGCGTCCTGGTCGATGGCTGAAACTTCGGGGAGCGGCGTTGCCGGCGGCGTCGCAGCGCTGGCTGGTGCATTCTCGGCGAAGGCATCGCCGATGCTGTGGTGTTGGTTCTGAAATATCCCGATGCCAGCGGCAAGGGTGACGAATGCCGCGATGGCGGCTAGCAGAGTACGTTTCATACGTTTTCTCCCGCATCAGCACCGATCAATCTGTGACTGCTCTGGACTGCCCTTCCGAGCTAAATGACATTGGCGATGTCGGGAAGTTCCAAAGCTGTTGCACTTGCCCCAGATTCGGGCAGTGTCTAACGCTTCGCGGATGGTGCTGCAGGCTTCCGGTACGGGGGGACGGAGGTCAGGCGTGCCCTGCCCAGGCCACGGCAATCCTGCTGTTTACAGCAATTTTGCTGCCTCAGGCTTGGCGGTTCTGGACCAGGAAATCTTCCAGTTGCGCGGCGGGCAGTGGCTTGCTGAACAGATAGCCTTGCATTTCCTGACAGCCGAGACGGAGCAGTACTTCGCGCTGGCTTTCGCTCTCGACGCCTTCGGCCAGCACGTGTAGACCGAAGCTGCGGGCGATGCCGATGATGGCATGGACGATGGCATCCGAGCCATGACTGAAACCGAGGTCACGGACGAAGGACTGGTCGATCTTGACGGTGCTGACCGAAAAGCGGCGCAGGTAGTTGAGTGAGGAATAGCGGGTGCCGAAATCGTCGATCGAGATGCCCATGCCGGTCCGCCGCAGCTGCCGGACTTTGGCGATAATGCTTTCGGCATCCTTCATCAGCAGGCTTTCGGTGATCTCGATCTCGATGGCTTCCGGCGGCAGGCAGTGATGATTCAGCGGCGTTGCGATGCGCTCGAACAGGTCGTTGCGTTCGAATTCGCGCGGTGACAGGTTGATGCCCATGCGCAGCTCGGTAAAGCCCTTGCTGCGCCATTCGGCGAGCTGGAAGCAGGCGGCGTCGAGTACCCAATTGCTGACGGCAGCGATCATGCCGGTTTCTTCGGCGAGCGGAATGAAGGCATCCGGCGCGATCAGGCCCTGCGTCGGATGGTGCCAGCGAATCAGGGCTTCGACGCCGGTGATGCGGCCTTGGCGCAGATTGATCTGCGGCTGGTAGTGCAGTTCGAACTGATTGCCGTCCTTGATCGCCAGGCGCAGGTCGTTTTCCAGGGAAATGCGCTCGACGTGCATGGTGTTCATCGCCGGGCGGAATTCGAGGAAGCCATCCTTGCCCTGAGCCTTGGTCTGGTACATGGCGATGTCGGCATTGCGGATCAGTTCGTCTGGCGTCTCGCCATCCTCGGGATAGACGGCAATGCCGATGCTGACCGTGGCGAGAAAGTCGCGTTCGGCGACGGTGAATGGTCGCTTCAGTTCTGCCAGCATTTTTTTGGCGATGACGGCGACGTCGTCGGCGCAGATGATGTCCGGTAGCAGCACCGTGAATTCGTCACCGCCCTGACGGGCCAGGGTATCGCCGGAGCGCAGGCACTGGCGGACGCGGGTGGCGAATTCCTTGAGCAGGCGGTCGCCCTCCGGGTGGCCGTAGGTATCGTTGATCAGCTTGAAGCGGTCGATGTCGAGGAACATCACACCGAGCCGCTGGTTACGCCGCTTGGCCTGGGTGATCGAGAGTTCCAGGCGGTCGAGGAAGAGGGTGCGATTGGGCAGCCCGGTCAACAGGTCGTGGAAGGCCTGGAAGGCAATCGTTTCCTCAGCCCGCTTGCGTTCGGTGATGTCGCGGGCGACGCCGGAGGTGCCGATGAAGTGCGGCCGGCTGCTGCCGTCATCAGCGGCATAGATGCCCTGAGAGCTGAGAATGGCGACGATCATCCGGTTGTCGAAGTTGCGCACGTTGTTCTGTTTGTTGCGCAGGCGGACTTCGAAATTGCTCGTTGCCCGCTCGCCGATGCGGCGCTCGCCAAAGGCATAGTGCGCCTGCTCGATGTCGTCTTCGTGGACGATGACCGAGAAGTGCTGGCCGAGCAGTTCATCACGGGTGTAGCCGAGCAGTGTCTCGACCCGACCGTTGACGAAGACGAAGCGTCCCTGGTTGTCCAGGGTGTAGATGAGATCCGGCGACTGCTCGACGAGGAAGCGATGCAGGCGCTCCGACTGTTCGAGACGGGCCGTCATCAGCACGTTCTCCTGCTCCATCCGGCGCTGGCGCAAGGCGCGGTCGACGCTTTGAATCAGGTCGGCCGGATCGCAGTGTTTGCGGATGAACTCGAAGGCTCCCTGACGCAGGGCCATGATCGCCGAATCGATCGATTCGTCGGCGCTGAAGACGATGACCGAGGTTGAAATCCGATTGCGGGTCAACCAGTCCATGATCTCGATGCCACCAATATCCGGCAGACGCAGGTCGAGGACGACCACATCGATATCCCGTCGGTCAAGGCGCTGCAGGGCCTCCCGACCGCAACTGCATTCCTCGATGCGGCGTCCGGGGCCAGCCAGCAATTCCCGATAGGCGCTGCGGAAGCGGGCTTCGTCGTCGACGATGAGGATGCTCCGGGTCTCGGCCAGGTCGGGAATCACCTTGATTGGATCGATGTCGGAAAGTGTGCTCATCGGTCAGCGGCTCCATTGGCCAGTCCAAGTGGCTGGCTGCCACCGTTGGGTGACGAGTCGGCCAGGTTGGCACTATCGTTGCGCGGAATCAACAGGGCGATGCTGGTGCCTTTGCCCGGCTGGCTGCGGCAGGTGATCGGAATGCCCTGGCGAGCGGCCAGGGTGCCGACGATGGACAGGCCCATGCCACGCGGCGCCGAGCCGGTGGTCTCGAGCGGGCGGTGGATGGCGCGCATGGCTGCCTCCGTCATGCCCGGCCCGGTGTCGTCAAGACGCAGTTGGATGTAGCTGCGGCCATCGTGTATGACGCCATCTGTCAGCGAAATGCGCAGTTGCTGGCCATCGCTCAGCGCCTCGGAAGCATTTTTCCAGAGATTGAGCAGGATCTGCTTCAGGCTGTCGCGATCGCAGGCAACCGGCAGCGCGCTTTCCGGCCGGTTGGTTTCGGTACGGATGCCGCGTGACTGAAAGAGCGTCTCACCATAGAGCAGCAGCAATTCGTCAACCAGTTGGCCGACATCTAGTTGCCGGTCTGGCTGGCGGGCGTCCGGCAATTCACTCATCCGCCCGACAATACTGGCGACCCGGTCGATTTCCTCGCGCAGCACCTCAAGTTCCTGGCGGACGCCGACTTCTTCGGGCAACTTGCGGTCGAGAATCTTCAGGTAACTCTTGATGATGCCCAGGGGGTTGCCGGTCTCGTGGATGATGCGTCTTGCCTGCCGGTTGAAGTGGCCGGCGGCTTCCTGTTCGGCCTGCTGGCGCAGGTTGCGCGCCTCGCGCAGCGATTCGAGGGCGATGGCAGCGATGCGGCCGAAGTTCAGTAGCCACGGCAGCCGGCGGATCAGCCGCTGGTGCTGAACCTGGCTGAAGCCGCAGACCATGACCCCGGTCAGCTGCTGGCGCGAGAGCAGCGGAATGCAGAGCATGCCCTGGCTGCCAAAGGCGCGCGCCAGCTGGATGTCGATCAATGAAGTCGTCTGCCCTTCGCCGTCGAAAGAACTGCGGATGCGGCGACTCTGGGCGGCAGCGGCGGGCAGGGACAGCGGCGGGTCGAGGGTGATCTCGATTTGCCGGAAAATGGCGGGCTGGTCACCGACGCCTGCCCCTGACAGCGCGAGGCCATCGCCAGTCGGAAAGACGAAGGCGATGCGGCCGAGATCGAACAGAATGCGGGCCGATTCCTTCAGTGACAACAGTACTTCGGCGTCACTTTCGAGGGCGAACAGATCCTGTTGCAGGGGCTGGAGCAGCGCCATGCCGCCGATGGTCGCCGACAGTTCGTCGGTCGCGCTATCCTCGGCGAGCGGGGCCGGGGTGATGGAAATCGCCTGCCACAGCCGGAAAGCTTCCCCTTCTTCAGGGGTGGCCAGATTGAGCGCCTGGGCGATGCGTCGCGTCTGCTGTTCCGCTTCCTGGCGGAGGGTGACTGGGTCCGCCGGGCTCGGGCAGAGCTCGCCAAACAGGGCTGCCAGTTCGTCGGTCACGCCATGCTGGCCGACCATGGCATGAGCCAGCCAGACGACACGCGGCAGCAGGGCGGCGGTGCCGATCTGGCTGGCGCTGGCATGATGAAAAAGAATGCCGTCTGCAAAGGAGGAATCGAATTTCCAGCGATCGGTCAGCCAGGTGCCGACTTCGCCGTGGTGTGTGCCGAACTGTTCAAGCTCGCTGGCGATCAGCGCATCCTCGTCGCTGTGCTCGGCAAGAATCCGGGCATAGGGGGAGCCCAGCGCCGAAAGCAGGATCAGTTGCCCGATGTCGTGCAGCAGACCGGCCAGATAAGCTTCTTCCGGGTGTGGACAAGCTGCGGCAATGGCAATCTTGCGCGCCAGTTCGGCCACCATCAGCGAGTGTCCCCAGAAAGCGGCAAGATCGGCCGGGGCTATGCCTGGCTGACGGTCAAACAGATTTTGAATCGACAGGCAGGTGGCGATTGAGCGAACCAGACGCGTACCCAGGCTGGCCAGACAGTTGTCGAGGCTGTGCAATTCGCAGCCCCGGCGCAAGGCCGGGGAGTTGGCGACAGTCAGCAAGCGGGTCGTCAGACCGGGGTCCTGGCCGACCAGGCTGGCCAGGTCGGCGATGCTGGATCGTTCGTTGTCGGCCAGATGGACCAGGCGCAGGAGAATCTGCGGCGGTGATGGAATACGGCCCGATTCGATCGCCTGCAGGATGGGTTCGGGCAAGGAATTCATGAGCGCCCGGGCGTGACCGAAACGCCTCGTACCGGCAGGCGGCCGGGGGCGGCGAGGGCTGCTGAACGGAGGCAAGTCCCTGCGACCATCTCGAAATGGCGTTTCAGAATTGCCTTCGCGTGCAACATACCCCCCCAAATCTCTGCGGAACGCTCTGTGCAACTGGCCACATCTATCATCGGCCTGCTTATCGCCACATACTACCTTGCACTAGATGAAGCTTCAATGACTAAAGTGATAGTGCTTTTGGGATGGCGCACCTGGAATTTGTTAAAAAAAACCCCGCCTCAAGGGCGGGGTAACAGGGAGGTTTCGAAACCGGGGGAGTTTCGAAAGGAGGGTTTGTTTCAATCTTTTCGCCGTGATCGTCGCCAATGGCGCGCCGCCATAATGACCACGCCGGCGGCGACGGCAATGGCGATGGCCTTGAGCGGTTCGGCCTGGCCATCGGTCAGCCAGTCGAGGCCGGCGACACCGACGAATACACCGAAGCTCTCGCTGAGCGGCAGATCGTCGGCAGAAGCCATCAGCGGCGATCCGCCTGGCGCACGGGGATGGTGGCCAGGGCGGGCTGCTTGACGGGCAGCAGGCCAAACAGGTGAAAGCGGGCGATTGCCATGAATTGCTGGATGTTCATCTCGGTCATTTCCTTGTTTTCCTCTTGGCGGGATTGTTGTTGGTCCATGGATTGGCATTCTAGGGACGGCGGCGACCAGGGTCTGTTGCGCAAGCGTGCCGCGGTCGTAACCGCCGATGATTCTTGATGACGCTTTGTAACCGCCGCTTGGCGGGTGCTTACTGCTGGACTTTCCAGGCCAGAGTGAAGCGGGCGCCGCCAAGCGGCGCGGCATCGGCGATGGCGGTTCCGCCATGTAGTTCGAGAACGCGCCGGGCGATCGCCAGGCCAAGGCCATAACCGCCGGTGGAACGGTCGCGTGAGCGGTCGAGGCGGGTGAAGGCAGAAAAGATGTGTTCGCGCTCTTCCGGCGGAATGCCGATGCCATCATCGTCGATGTGGATGAGGATGCGCTCGTCAATCACTTCGGCGCTGACGAGGATTTTGTGGCCTGCATACTTGAAGGCGTTGCGCAGGATGTTGCGCAAGGCATAGGGCATGGCCTTGCGATCGAGATCGACATTGAGATCGGCGGGCAGATTGGAGGTGTCTACGGTCACCTCAAGCTGGCGCCCGAGCAGGCGTACGGATTCGACTTCGTCGAGCAGCCAGTTGGCGAAGCGGACACTGGAAAAGTGCGGCTCGGGCGCTTCCCGCTCGAAGCGGGCATAGGTGAGGCTGGTGTCGATCAGGTGGTCGAGTTCGTCGAGATCGTCTTCCATCATCGCCCACAGGCGCTCGCGCTCGGCCGGTTGGTCGGTGGCGGAAAGCATTTCGAGGGCGAAGCGCATGCGGGCGATCGGCGTGCGCAGTTCGTGGGAGATGCCGCAGGAGAGTTCGCGGTGGGTGGCGAGCAGCTTCTGCACGCGTTCGGCCATGCCGTTCATCGTCTCCGAAAGCGTCGCGAACAGTTGGCTACGGGCTGGTGGCGAGCGTGCCTCGAAGTCGCCGTCACCGAGGTCGCGCGCTGTCTGGCGAATCGCCTCGAGATCGCGCCAGACCGGGCGGACCCAGAACCACAGGGCAATGCCGAAGATCAGGCCGGTCAGGCTCCAGGTCAGCAGGCGCAGGCGAACTTCCAGCGGCAGGCGGTCTTTCAGTTCGGGGTTGCGATTCGAGGCCAGCGGGCCGACCACCAGCACCTGACTGCTGTTGCCCAGGCGGTGGTACATGATGTCGCCATCGTGGTCGATGGCGATGTCGCCGGCGTCGAGCTTGAGTACCTGCTGCGGTTTCAGGATAGCGTCGAGGGTGATGCGTTCGACGATGTTGAGGCGGTAGGAGAATTTCTCGTCGAGTTGCTTGATCTTTTTTTGCCAGGTGCTGCGCGGCTGGCGGAACAGTTCATCTTCGATCAGCGTGATCGTGCCGCGCATGAAGCGGCGGGCATAGTCATCGGTGATACCGCGCTGGGCGGTGGAAATGACGAAATCGGCGGTGAAGGCGATGGCGACAAAAGAACCCATCGCCAGCAGGTAGAAATTGAAGAACAGCTTGGAGAGGCTGTAGCGGCCGCCCCGCCAGCGCGGCAGCGAAACCCGGAACAGCGAGCGGGCAAGACCCTGGCTGCGTTCGCGGGCCGTCGCCTGGCCGGGTTCAGTTCCAGTCATGCTTGCTGAACAGATAACCCTTGCCGCGCACGGTCTTGATCCGTGTCGGATTTTCCGGATCGTCGTTGAGCTTCTTGCGCAGGCGCGAGATACGCGCATCGATCGAGCGGTCGAGACCGTCGAAGCCGATGCCACGCAGTTCCTGCAGCAGGTCGTCGCGCGACAGCACATTGCCGGCGTGCGAGGCGAGCAGCCAGAGCAGGTCGAATTCGGCGGTGGTCAGGTCGATGCTGGTGCCGCCGAGGGAGGCGGTACGCGTTGCCTGGCTGATGCGGAACTGGCCGAAGACCATGGTTTCCGCTTCGCCGGCCGGTTCGCCGGGTGACGGCAGCCGGCGGAGCAGGGCCTTGATGCGGGCGAGCAGGACGCGCGGCTGGACCGGTTTGGCGATGTAATCGTCGGCCCCCATTTCGAGACCCAGAATCTGGTCGAAGTCCTCGTCGCGGGCGGTCAGCATCAGGATGACACCCCGATACTGAGGGCGCACGGCGCGGCAGACCTCGAAACCATCCTTGCCGGGAAGCATCACGTCGAGGATCACCAGATCGGGCTGTTCGGCGAGGATGCGCGCCTCGGCGGTGTCACCGCGCGGCTCGATGCTGACCGTGAGGTCATTCTTGGTCAGGTATTCAGCTGTCAGTTCAGCCAGCCTTGCGTCGTCTTCGACGAGAAGTATGCGAGTGTTCATCTGTCAATCTTAACCAGCCGGCGGCGGCCGGTCCAGCCTGACGCCCGGCGGGCAATGCCTTAGAATGGGCCTCCGCCAACTCCCCTGTTTTGTATCTACATGAATCTAGCAAGTATTCCCGTGCGTGCCTGGTTTGCCACGCTGGCTCTGGGCTGTTTTGGCCTGGTCGCTTTCGGTATGGCGCTGCAGGAGATGCTCCGTCTTTCGCCGTGTCCGCTGTGCATTTTTCAACGCCTGCTTTATCTGCTGATCGGTGGGCTGGCCCTGGCTGGGTTCATCTTGCCGATGGCCCGCCTGCTGTGGATCGGCCTCATCGGTCCGCTGGCGCTACTCGGTACCGGCGTCGCTGCTTATCAAAGCTGGATGCAGCTCTTCCCTGATCTGGCCAACGAGTGCAGTTTTACCGATCCCAATCTGATCGAACGTTTCGTCGACTGGCTGGGCATGCAGATGCCGTCGCTGTTCCTGGCTACCGGCTTCTGCAGCAGCAAGGAATGGGTTTTCCTCGGACTGTCGATGGCCAACTGGTCGGTCGTGATCTTCCTTGGCATTGCTGCCTACGTCGCCTTGCTCGCCCGCCGCCGGGCCTGATTGGGCAGCCGCAAAAACAAAACCCGCCGAAAGGCGGGTTTGTCGAAAGCTGGAGAAGCTGAATTACTTCAGCTTGACTTCCTTGTAAGCGACATGCTTACGGGCCTTCGGATCGTACTTCATCATCTCCAGCTTCTCAGGCGTCGTGCGCTTGTTCTTGGAGGTGGTGTAGAAGTGACCGGTACCAGCAGTGGATTCCAGCTTGATTTTTTCGCGACCGCCTTTAGCCATTTTCTTTATCCTTCCTTAATCAGACTTCGCCACGGGCACGCAGGTCGGCGAGGACGGTGTCGATACCGTTCTTGTCGATCAAACGCAGACCGGCGTTGGAAACGCGGAGACGGACGAAGCGGTTCTCGCTTTCGACCCAGAAGCGGCGATACTGCAGGTTCGGCAGGAAGCGGCGCTTCGTTTTGTTGTTGGCGTGGGAAACCTTGTTCCCAACCATCGGGGCTTTGCCCGTGACTTGGCAGACTCGCGCCATGATTGGTGCTCCAGAATTCGATAGAGGAAAGCCGGCAATTCTAATCCAGACTACCCAATAATTTCAAGGGGTTTTAGGATGTTTTATAACAATCCGCGTTCGGCAAAGGAAAGCGGTGGGGCATTGCCGGCGACGATGAAGTGATCGAGCAGCTTGACATCGACCATGGCCAGGGCTTCCTTGAGCGAACGGGTGAGCATTTCGTCGGCCCGCGACGGCTCGGCAATGCCGGAAGGATGGTTGTGCGCGAGGATGACGGCGGCGGCATTGTGGGCGAGCGCGGCCTTGACCACTTCCCGCGGATAGACCGAGGTCTGGGTCAGCGTGCCGGAAAACAGCTCCTCGGTTTTCAACAGGCGGTTCTGGGCATCGAGCCAGAGCGCCATGAAGACTTCGTGTGGCCGCGTGGCGAGTTGCAGGCGCAACCAGTCGCGAACCTTGCCCGGGGAGGACAGCGTGTCGCGCCCGGCCATTTCCTGGCTGAGGGCGCGGCGGGACAGTTCGAAGCTGGCCTTGAGTTGCGCCGCCTTGGCCAGGCCGATACCGGAGACACTGGCCAGTTCTTCAAGCGAGGCGTCGACCAAGGTGCCGAGCTGACTGTCGAAGCGGGCGAGCAGGTCGCGCGCCAGATCGACGGCACTTTTGCCGCGGACGCCGACGCGCAGGTAGATGGCCAGCAGTTCGGCATCGGAGAGGGCTGCCGGCCCGTGAGCGAGCAGTCGTTCGCGCGGTCGTTCGCCGGCCGGCCAGTCACTGATTGCCATGACCTTTCCAGTAGAATGTGGAAACGACCATTCTAGTGAAAATGACGATGGAATTGAAGGGTAAGCATGTCGTGCTCGGTGTCACGGGTGGCATCGCCGCCTACAAGGCAGCCGAGTTGGTGCGCCTGCTGGTGAAGCAGGGGGCCGAGGTACAGGTGGCGATGACCGAAGGCGCCAGCCATTTCATCACGGCGACGACCTTCCAGGCACTCTCCGGCCGCACGGTGTTCGCCGACCAGTGGGATGCTCGGATGCCCAACGCGATGGCGCATATCGACCTGTCGCGCCAAGCCGACCTGATCCTGGTCGCGCCGGCCTCGGCCGATTTCCTCGCCCGTGTGGCGCATGGCATGGCCGACGATCTGCTGGCGACCATGGTGCTCGCCCGTGACTGTCCCTTGCTGGTGGCGCCGGCGATGAACCGGCAGATGTGGGAAAACCCGGCTACCCGGCGCAATGTGGCGCAACTCCAGGCCGACGGCGTCGGCATGCTTGGCCCGGCCTGCGGTGAGCAGGCCTGCGGTGAGGTCGGCGCCGGTCGCATGCTGGAAGCAGAAGAAATTCTTGAAGAAGTGCTGACCTTCTTTACGCCCAAGGTGCTGGCCGGAAAGAAGTTGTTGCTGACCGCCGGACCAACTTTCGAGGCGATTGATCCGGTGCGCGGCATCACCAACCTGTCTTCCGGGCGCATGGGCTTTGCGCTGGCCCGCGCGGCGCGCCAGGCCGGTGCCGAGGTGACCCTGGTTTCCGGGCCGGTGGCCCTGCCGACGCCGGCCGGTGTCGAACGCATCGACGTGCGCAGTGCGCTCGACATGCATGCGGCGGTGATGGCGCGGGCCGGCGCTGTCGATATCTTCGTCGGCGTCGCGGCGGTGGCCGACTATCGTGTGGCCAATGCCGCCGAACACAAATTGAAGAAGGACCTGGGCGGTGTGCCGCCGATCGAACTGGTCGAGAATCCGGACATCCTGGCCGCCGTGGCCGCACTTGACGGGGCGCCGTTCTGTGTCGGTTTCGCCGCCGAGAGCCGCAATCTGGATGAGTATGCCCAGGCCAAGCGGCGCAAGAAGAACATTCCGCTGATCGTCGGCAACCTGATTCAGGACGGTTTTGGCGGCGACGACAACCGCCTGGTGCTGTTCGACGACCATGGCGTACACCCGCTGGCGCCGGCGGCCAAATCGGTGCTGGCGCGCCAGTTGATCGAACACATTGGCCATCTGACAGGAAACAAGTAATGCATCGTATCGACGTCAAAATTCTCGACAACCGCCTGCGCGATTCGCCGCCGCATTATGCAACGCCGGGTTCGGCGGGGCTCGATCTGCGGGCCTGCATCGAGGTATCGCTGCATCTGGCGCCCGGACAGACAACCCTGGTGCCGACCGGCATGGCCATTCATCTGGCCGATCCAGGACTGGCGGCGATGATCCTGCCGCGCTCGGGCCTCGGTCACAAGCACGGGATCGTGCTCGGCAACCTGGTTGGTCTGATCGATTCGGACTATCAGGGCGAATTGATGGTTTCCGTCTGGAACCGTGGTCACGAGAACTTCACGCTCAATCCCCTCGACCGGATTGCCCAGCTGGTCGTCGTGCCGGTGCTTCAGGTCGCCTTCAACGTGGTCGAGGAGTTCACCGACAGCGAACGGGGTGACGGCGGCTTCGGCAGCACCGGCAAGGCCTGAGCCCCTGGCGGCGGCTGCCGCCTCAGAACAGTTCGATATCGCCTGCGCTGGCCCGTTCGTGGCCGGCAGCCTTGGCCGGACTGCCGCCCTTGATGGCATCGGTCTTGACGTGCGAATTGACCAACAATTCGACCAGGCGCTGGCTGCGGACGCGGAAGCGCTGCAGGCCATCGGTCTGGTTGCGGTCATCGTGCAGGCGCAGGAAGGCGTGCAGATATTCGCCGACATTGTTGGTGCGCTGACTGATGCGCGTGATCATCTGCGTCACGATGTCCTCGAACTGCATGGCCATGACGCCTTCCTGGGTCAGTTCGTGCATCTGTTCGGTGACGGCGGTGATGTGATTTGAATGCTCGCGCGCCTTGCCCGTCAGGTCGAGCAGTTCGCCGGCCAGTTCCTGCAGGGTAGCCTGCGACTTTTCGGCGATGCTCATGTCGATGTTGGTCGCTTCGGCGATGCGCTGACCGACCGCGTCGAGGGAGCTCAGGATGTCGTTCAGGGCATTGCGGATGTCGACGTTGAACTCGCCAGTACGTGCCGCCAGGTTGCGCACCTCGTCGGCGACGACGGCGAAGCCGCGGCCGGCCTCTCCGGCACGGGCGGCTTCGATGGCGGCATTGAGGGCCAGCAGGTTGGTCTGGCGGGCGATTTCCTCGACGATGGAGATCTTCTCGGCGGTGTTCTTCATGGCGCCCACGGCCTGAACCACAGCCTTGCCGCCGGCTTCGGCGTCCTGGGCGGCCTTGAGCGCGATCTTTTCGGTCTGGGAGGCGTTGTCGG
>DDWF01000339.1:0-644 GCA_002345845.1 Betaproteobacteria bacterium UBA2293
CTTCCAGCGCGTGGCCGAAAATGATCGCCTCGTGGTAGCCATGGTGGCGCAGCAGGGCCTGCAGGTCGAGCGTGGCGTCGGCCAGCGACGCGATGGGGAAGGCGACGTCCTCGATCAGCACCGTGGTGCCGGTGCGGCGCATGGCGCCGACCGACGGGAAGGTGCCCTTGCGCACCTTCCAGTACATCTCGCAGGTAGCCGGGTCGGTCGAAAAAGCCATCGGTTCGACGGTGGCGATGCCGTCCATCGCCGCATGCACGGCGGCGATCTTGTCGGCGATGCCGTCGGCCGTGGCCGCGCGCACCTCGATCAACAGCGCCGCAGCCTCCTCGCCCAGTTCGCGCATGATCGCCGGCAGGCCGGGCTTGTTCTCGACTGAATGCAGAGCCGGGCGGTCGAGCAGTTCGACGGCGGAGACCGGCTGCGGCTTGAGGCGGATCACCGCCTCACAGGCAGTGCGGATGTCCGGGAAGAAGACCAGGGCGCTGGCCTTGAACGGGTCTTCGACGACGGTCTGGTAGGTGATGCGCGAAATGAAACCGAGCGTGCCTTCGGAGCCGATCATCAGGTGGGCCAGGATGTCGATCGGGTGCTCGTAATCGACCAGTGCGTTGAGGCCGTAGCCGGTGGTGTTCTTGATCTTG
>DDWF01000339.1:727-8815 GCA_002345845.1 Betaproteobacteria bacterium UBA2293
GTGTCGAGCACCGTGCCGTCGGCCAGCATGACGCGCAGGCCGGCGAGCGTTTTGTAACTGTTCTGTGCCGTGCCGCAGCACATGCCGGAAGCGTTGTTGGCGGCGATGCCGCCGATCTTGCAGGCATTGATCGAGGCCGGATCGGGGCCGATCTTCTTGCCGAACGGCGCCAGTCGGCGATTGACCTCGCCGCCGATGATGCCGGGGCCGACCTTGACCTTGCTGGCATCGGCGTTCAGTTCGTAAGTCGCGAAGCCTTCGCCGATCAGCGCCAGGATGCCGTCGGTGATGGCCTGGCCGGAGAGGCTGGTGCCGGCGGCGCGGAAGGTGACCGGGGTGTTGTTCCGGCGGGCGACGGCGAGCACCGTTTTGGCATCGGTCTCCGATTCGATGACGGCGATCACTTGCGGGATCAGACGGTAGAAACTGGCGTCGGTGCCGTAGGCGAGGCGACGCAGGTCGTCGACGATGACCTGGTTTTCCGGCAGGTGCTGGCGGAGGTGCTGGATGAGTTCGGACATGGTTTGGTTGTCTCAGTGGTTATTTTTGGATCGTTCTAGCGCTTGGTTCCGCGCTTGCGGCGCGGGCGTACTTTCTTTTGCTTCGCCAAAAGAAAGTAGCCAAAGAAAAGGCGACCCCAGGCTACGCGGTCGGCTGCGCCGACTCCCCTGCGCTACTCGAAGGGCCGGGCGGCTGCGGAACTCGGTCTGGCTGCGCCAGCCCTCAGACAGTCCTCGCCGAAAGCCCCCGGCCCTTCTCCGTTGCTCGGCGCTCCACATGGGGACCCCAAAACCCGCCAGTGCGCAACCACCCTTCGTTGATTCTGGCATTCCGCTCGCGCTGCGGCGGTTTTTCGGGCCCCTTGGGAGGCGCCGAGCAACGCAGGGTAGTCGGGGGAAGTCGTCTCGCGTTAGCCGAGCCGCAGGCGAGTTTAGCGAGACGCCCGACTGCCCGAGTAGCGCAGGGGACCGGGCGCAGCCCGGCGCCGACCCAGGGGTGGCTTTTTCTTTGGCTACTTTCTTTTTGCCACCAAAAAGAAAGTACGCCCGCGCCGCAAGCGCGGAACCCACCGGCTGATCCAGCCAACGCCCCATCATCCACGCTCTTTCAACATATCCCGCAACCGCTTCGGTGCCGGCTTCAGCGGCGTCCGAACTGTCGTCCACGGCCCCTGACTGGACGGCATCAACCACGAGAAGCGGCTGCCCGCCCAGGTCGCAAGCCCATAGAGCGTCGGCGACCGATAGACGGTAGCCCAAGCCCGCCAGACAAACGAAACCAATCCGTTGTACCCGGCTCCTTGCCCACGCATGGCCGGATTGGCATGTGGCGGCGAGAAGGATTCCTCGCGCAAACGCATCAGCAGCTCCGGGATCGGAATCTTCACCGGACAGACTTCACCGCAGGCACCACACAGCGAGGACGCGGTAGCCATGGTGGCCGTCGCCTCCAGCCCGAGCATGTGCGGCGAGATGATCTTGCCGATCGGGCCGGGGTAGGTGGTGCCGTAGGCGTGGCCGCCGATGCGGGTGTAGACCGGACAATGATTCATGCAGGCGCCGCAGCGAATGCATTGCAGGGTCTTGCGCAACTGTTCGTCGGCGTAGGCCTGGCTACGGCCGTTGTCGAGCAGGACGAGGTGAACCTCCTCGGGGCCGTCTTTCTCGCCGGGTTTTCGTGGCGAGGAGATCATATTGAAGTAGGTCGAGATGTTCTGGCCGGTTGCAGAGCGGGTGAGCAGCGAGAGCAGGGGCGGCACGTGGGCCAGTTGCTCGACGATCTTCTCGATGCCGGTGATGGCAACGTGGATGGGCGGCGTCGTGGTGCACATCCGGCCGTTGCCTTCGTTCTCGACCAAGCACAGGGTGCCGGTCTCGGCAATGGCGAAATTGACGCCGGAAAGGCCGATATCGGCTTCGAGGAATTTCTCGCGCAGGACCTTGCGGCCGATCTGGATCAGCGCATCGACATTGTCGGTGTATTCCACGCCCGGCACTTTCTCGTGGAAGAGCTTGGCGATCTCTTCCTTGGTCTTGTGGATGGCCGGCATGATGATGTGCGACGGCTTTTCGCCAGCGAGCTGGACGATGTATTCGCCCATGTCCGATTCCAGCGCGCCGATGCCGGCGGCCTCGGCCGCATGATTCAGCTCGATTTCCTCGCTGACCATGGATTTGCCCTTGACCATCAGCTTGGCGCCGACTCTCTGGCAGATACCGAGGATGATCTCGTTGGCTTCGTCCGGCGTCTCGGCCCAATGCACCTGGATGCCGTTCCTGGTCAGGTTTTCTTCCAGACGCACCAGCAGTTCGGGCAGCTTGCCAAGGTTGTACTGGCGGATCTGCTCGCCCAGGGTGCGCAGGCTTTCCAGTTCCTCGGCGTCGGGGAACTGGCCGGCACGTTTGGTCATCAGGAAATCCATGGCACCGCGGAAGCTCTGGCGCAGGAAGGGGTTGTCTACAACGGCCTTGGCCCGGTCGCGGAAGCCTTCGGAAGGCTTGAAGTGGATGGGCTGAGCGTTCATTGTTCGTCTCCCAGCAGCAGCACGATCAGTTCCTTCGGGCCATGGGCGCCGTAAGCCAGGGTGACCTGGATGTCGGCCGTCTTCGAGGGGCCGGAAATGAGCAGGGCGTTGGTCGGCAGGCTGTCTTTCCAGCCCTCGGCCTGGGTCGCCTCGTAGAAGGTGTTGTAGATCTTGGCGCTGTCGAGCAGCACGATATGCACCGGCGGCACCAGCGACATCAGGCGCGGTTCCCTGGCGTCGGGCCAGAGGATCAGCGTGCCGGTCTCGGCGATGGCGGCGCGGGCGGCGGTCAGGCTGGCCGGGGTGGCGTGGAACATCTCGGTTTTCCAGGCCTCGATCGGCATGTCATAGGTCGAGCATTCGATGCCCTGGGGTGGCAGTTCGTCGAGTGCGGCGTCGCCATGCGGCGTTTCCTCGGCGACGAGCAGCTTGTCGATACGGCGGGCGGCCAGCACTTCCCGCAGCTTGGGTAACCACGTGGCGGTTGTCACCGCATGCACTTCGGCATGGGCGAATTCGATGCATTGGCGGAAGCGCGCCACCTTCTCGGCGGAGTTCTCGACCGGGCGATGGCCGGCGAACCAGGCGGCGACATCGGGCTCCGGCTTGGGCAGGTTCGGGGCTGCCTTCAGCTTGGCCAGGATGCGATCACGGGCGCTCATCGGGCAGTCCTCCGCAGCAGGAAACTGGCGATGTGTTCGCCGGGCAGACTTGGTTTGGTGCGGCCCTCCTGGGCATCCTTCCAGGCGGCATGGCCGAGGATGTTCATCAGGCAACCGCAATCGGCGCTGACCACGCGCTCGGCGCCGGTCGCCTTCAACGATTTCACCTTGTCCTCGACCATGGCGCCGGAGATTTCCGGCTGCTTGATCGAGAAGGTGCCGCCGAAGCCGCAGCATTCCGATTCGTGGTCTTGCATGGCGACCTTGACCTTGTCGAGGCCGCCGAGCAACTGACGGCCGGTCAGATGGACACCCATCTCGCGCCGGGCCGAGCAGGAGGTGTGGAGGACGACAGTGCAGTCGCCGCCAGTGTCCTGCGGCTGCCAGTCGAGCACATTGACCAGAAAGTCGGTCAGCTCATAGATGCGGGCGGAGAGCGCTTCAGCCTGGGCCTTGCGCGCCGGGTCGGCGGCAAAAAGCGTCGGGTAATGGTGTTTCATCATGCCGGCGCAGGAGCCGGAGGGGACAACCACCGGCCAGTCATTGGGAAACAGCGTTAACTGGTGCGCCGCGACCTTGCGCGCTTCGTCGGGGAAGCCGCTGGTGTAGGCCGGCTGGCCGCAGCAGGTCTGCTCTTCCGGGAAATGTACGCGCATGCCCAGGCGTTCGAGCAGCGTGATGGCATCCATGCCGGCGCCGGGGAAGAACTGGTCGACGACGCAGGTGGCAAAGAAATAGATGTCGGTGGGACGGGGTGAAGCCGGATTGGCGCTGCTCATGTTGTCTCCGTTGTTAATTATTTAACGGTACATTGGTAAGACCAATAATTCGTGAGGTGAAAATTTACGTGAATACCTGTACTTAGTCAATAAACCAAGGGAAATCCCGAGGCTTGCAGTTCACCAAAACGCTGACTACAATGTGCCGGTCTTACCAATCAATGTGGTCATACCAATGCCGAACAAGGTGCAGGTCCCGCGTATCTCCGATGCCGTTGCCTCGACCCTCGAGCGCCGTATCCTCGAAGGCTCGCTGAAGCCGGGCGACCGCCTGCCGCCGGAACGCGAACTGGCGCTGGAACTGGGGGTCTCCCGGCCGAGCCTGCGCGAGGCGATCCAGAAGCTGGCATCGAAGGGCATGTTGCAGAGTCGTCAAGGTGGTGGCACCTATGTTACGGCAGCTCTCGAGTCCAGTTTCTTCGATCCCTGGCAGGAGATGATGGGTTCTTACCCGAACCTGCGTGATGACATGCTGGAGTTCCGCCGCATGATCGAAGGGCAGGCGGCCGAGTGGGCCGCCGAGCGGGCAACCGATGCCGACCTGCAGCGTCTCGACCAGGCTTTCCAATTATTGTCCGGCTCGTTCGAAAACGACGATACCGAAAAGCGCTCGGCTGCCGACATTGCCTTTCACCAGGCCATTGGCGACGCCTCGCACAATGTCCTGATCGGCCACCTGTCGGCGGCGCTGTTGCGCCTGATGCACGACAACATCCGCCTCAATCTCGGCGAACTGAAGACAGTGCCGGCGGCGAGCAAGCTGCTGATGAGCCAGCATGCGGCGATTCATGGTGCCATCGTCGACAGAAAGCCGCAGGCTGCCCGCGCCGCCGCCGAAACGCACATCGATTTCGTCCGCGAAACATTGGCCCAGACACTGCGCTCCGTCGCCCGCCGGGAAACCGCCGAGCGGCGCCTGAGTACCGATTTTTCAACCTCCTGATTTTCAATCTTTAAATTCGACCCCGAAAGGACTGCAATGGAAGCCTTGGTAATCCCGTTTGAAAAGCTGCGCATGAACGACGTCGACCAGGTCGGCGGCAAGAACTCCTCGCTCGGCGAAATGATCTCGCAGCTCGCCGATACCGGCGTCCGCGTACCGGGTGGTTTTGCCACCACGGCGCATGCCTACCGCGTCTTCCTGTCGCAGTCTGGCCTCGATGCCAAGATCAACGCAGCGCTCGACGCGCTCGATGTCGAAGACGTCAATGCCCTGGTCAAGTGCGGTGCCGAGATTCGCCAGTGGGTGCTCGACACGCCGTTCCCGATGGAACTGACCATCGCAATCACCGAGCAGTACCAGCGCCTGGTCGCCGAATCCAATGCCGACATGTCCTTCGCCGTGCGTTCCTCGGCCACCGCCGAAGACCTGCCCGACGCGTCCTTCGCCGGTCAGCAAGAAACCTTCCTCAACATCGTCGGCCTGGAAAACATCATGCACGCGATCAAGGAAGTGTTCGCGTCGCTGTACAACGACCGCGCCATCTCCTACCGCGTGCACAAGGGCTTCCTGCATGCTGATGTCGCGCTGTCCGCCGGTATCCAGCGCATGGTCCGCTCCGACAAGGGGGCTGCCGGCGTGATGTTTACGCTCGACACCGAATCCGGCTTCCGCGATGCCGTTTTCGTCACCTCCAGCTACGGCCTGGGTGAGACGGTGGTGCAGGGCGCCGTCAATCCGGATGAGTTCTATGTGCACAAGCCGATGCTGGAGTTGGGTAAGAAGGCGGTGATCCGCCGCAACCTCGGTTCGAAGATGATCAAGATGACCTTCGCTGCCGAGAAGGTCGCCGGCAAGTCCACGATCACCGAAGAAGTCGAGGAAAGCCTGCGTCACCAGTTCTCGATCAATGACGAAGAAGTCATGGAACTGGCCCGCTACGCCCAGATCATCGAAAAGCACTACGGTCGTCCGATGGACATCGAGTGGGGCAAGGATGGCGTCGACGGCAAGTTGTACATCCTCCAGGCGCGTCCGGAAACCGTGCAGTCGCAGGCTTCCGCCGGCAAGCAGGAGAAGTTCAAGCTGAAATCCTTCTCCAAGGTGCTCGCCTCCGGCCGCGCCATCGGCCAGAAGATCGGTGTCGGCCCGGTGCGTATCGTCAAGGACCCGAAGGAAATGGACCAGGTCAAGCCGGGTGACGTGCTCGTCGCCGACATGACCGACCCGAACTGGGAACCGGTGATGAAGCGCGCTTCCGCTATCGTCACCAACCGTGGCGGCCGCACCTGCCACGCCGCCATCATCGCCCGCGAACTCGGTATCCCGGCCATCGTCGGTTGCGGTGATGCGACCGAGACGCTGAACGAAGGCGACATCGTCACCGTCTCCTGCACGGAAGGCGATACCGGCCACGTCTATCGCGGCAGCCTCGATTTCGAAGTCACCACCCGCGACATCTCGGCCATGCCGGACGTCCCGGTCAAGGTCATGATGAACGTCGGCAACCCGGAACTGGCCTTCGAATTCGCCCAGCTGCCGAACGCCGGCGTCGGTCTGGCCCGCGTCGAGTTCATCATCAACAACGTCATCGGCATCCACCCGAAGGCGATCCTCGACGTCGAGCGCCTGCCGGCCTCGAAGCGCGACGAGATCAAGCGCCGCGCCCGTGGTTATGCTTCGCCGAAGGACTTCTTCGTCGAGAAGCTGGTCGAAGGCGTATCCACCATCGCCGCCGCTTTCTGGCCGAACCCGGTGATCGTCCGTCTCTCCGACTTCAAGTCGAACGAATACCGTAAGCTGCTCGGCGGCGACCTCTACGAGCCGGAAGAAGAAAACCCGATGCTCGGCTTCCGCGGTGCCTCGCGCTACGTCGCCCAGTCCTTCCGCGACTGCTTCGAAATGGAATGCCGCGCCATGAAGCGCGTGCGTGAAGAAATGGGCCTGACCAACGTGCAGTTGATGGTCCCGTTCGTCCGCACCGTCGGCGAAGGTCAGGCCGTTGTCGACCTGCTGGCCGAACACGGCCTGAAGCAGGGCGAACACGACCTGAAGTTGATCATGATGTGCGAAATCCCGTCCAACGCGCTGCTGGCCGACGATTTCCTGAAGATCTTCGACGGCTTCTCGATCGGCTCCAACGACCTGACCCAGCTGACGCTCGGCCTCGACCGCGACTCCGGTCTGGTCGCCAACCTCTTCGACGAGCGCGATCCGGCCGTCAAGATGCTGCTGGCGATGGCCATTTCCGCCGCCAACAAGGCCGGCAAATATATCGGCATCTGCGGCCAGGGCCCGTCCGATCACCCGGATCTGGCTGAGTGGCTGATGGATCAGGGCATCAGCAGCATCTCGCTGAACCCCGACACCGTCGTCGATACCTGGACGCGTCTGGCGACGCACAAGAAGGGCTGATTGCCGGCAAGAGCCGCCCCGGTAATGGGGCGGCCATGCCGTGGCGGAACATGAGGCCGGGAGCGATCCCGGCCTTTTTTCATGGGGCGTCGGGTGGTGTTTTCGGCGTGACGGGTGCCTGTTTTCGCAACCAGTCGAGCAGCACTTGGTAAAAGTGCTCGGGATCGATCGGCTTCGAGGTGAAATCGTTCATCCCTGCCTCGATGCAGCGTTCGCGGTCTTCGGCGAAGGCGTTGGCGGTCATGGCGATGATTGGCCAGTTTTCGCGTCCGGGCAGGGCGCGGATGCGCCGGGTGGCGTCGAGGCCGTCCAGATTGGGCATCTGCATGTCCATCAGAATCAGGTCATAGGTCTGCCGGCTGGCCAGCTCGACCGCCTGCAGGCCATCCTCGGCCGTATCGACGCAGAGGCCGGCTTCCTCGAGCAGAGCGACAGTGATTTCGCGGTTGATCGGTTCATCTTCGGCGAGCAGGACGCGTCGACCACCGTAATCGATGCGTAGTTCGCTTTCAACCGCCTGGTCTTGCTTTTCGCCAGGTTCGGCGGCCTCTTCGGAGAGTTTCCGCAGGCGGGCGGTAAACCAGAAGGTACTGCCCTGTCCGGGCGTGCTGTCGACGCCGACTTCGCCGCCCATGGCTCTGGCCAGTCGGGCGGTGATGGCCAGGCCGAGTCCCGTGCCGCCGTACTTGCGGGTGGTCGAGCGGTCCGCCTGCTCAAAGGCGGAGAACAGACGCTGACGGACATCCGGTGCGATGCCGATGCCGGTGT
>DDWF01000142.1 GCA_002345845.1 Betaproteobacteria bacterium UBA2293
CATCCTGGTGGCGACCTTCACCATGTTGAATCTCTTCATCGCCATCATCGTCAACGCCATGCAGAGCTTCACCGAGGACGAACGGAGCGAGGCCAATCAGGCGGCGGCCAGCGAGCGCGCCCACCTGGAAGCGGAACTGCATGCCGAGTTTCGCGCCCTGCATGGCGAAATGCGCGGCTTGAGGGAAGAGATCGCGCTGCTGCGCAGCGCTGGCATCAGCCGCGGCTGACGTCAATCCTTGGGCTTGTCGAGAGCCGCCAGGAGCTTCAAGGCGCGCTCGCGGTTTTTGGCAATGGCCGCCTTGCGCTCTTCAACATTTTCGCGCTCAGCCAGCGAGTTCTTGATCAGTAGCTCGTGTGCAGTCAGTCCGCCCATGGCTGCAGCGAGCATGCGCTCGAGTTCGGCATCGTCGGGAATCTCATCGTCCGGCATCGGGTGCTCCATTTGAATAGGCCGCCGTTTTAACCGTTTCCCGGCCAGGAGTAAAGGCAAAACGCAGCGGCGCCGATCGAGCCACCAGAAAAGCAGTGGCGAAAAAAAACCCCGCGACCTGCGCGGGGCTATGCGCTTCCGGAAGCCGGAAGATTTACTTGGACTTCTTGCTGGCCGCAGCGATGTTGGCCTGGGCCGTTGCCGAGAACTGCTTGGCCATGTTGCTCATGTTGCCGAAGGCCGAGTTGGCTGCAGCGATGGCGTTCTGGATCACGGCAACGGCGCTTTCCGAGCCGGCCGGAGCCGACTTGCCGGCGAGTTCGAGCATGCCGGCAACGTTCTTCTGGAATTCGCCGAACTGGGCTTCGACCATCTTGGCCAGTTCTTGCTGGGTCTGGGTGGTGATTTCGACCATCGAACGCGTGTAGGCGACGGCCTTTTCAACAGCCGGCTGGGCCAGATCCTTCTGGGCGGCCATGGCGGCTTGCGGATCCTTGGCGGACATCATCGACTGGACGCCGGCAACAGTGTCTTCCAGGGAAGCGCGGGCGGTGTTCAGGTTCAGGGCAGCGATGCGCTCGGCCGAGGCGAGGGCGGTGTTGGCGACCGACAGCAGGGAATCGACGGTGGCACGGTTGGCGGCAGTGAATTGTTCGGTATTGATCGACATGGTTGTCTCCGGTGAAAGGTTATTAGTTGATTCACAAGCAGTATAGCGCGCCGACGGCTATTATTGTGCACTGCAACAAAATTAATTAAGAAAAACTCACGCCAATTTTCTGGCGACAGTCAGCCGACGTCTGGCTACGATACGCCTTTCTTCGCCACAGGTCCGTCGTCGTTAGCGGGCGACGCGCAACCCGATCCAGCAAATGCCATGACCAGCACGCCAGACACTTCCCATCGCGGCCCTTTGCAGGGCATCAAGGTCGTTGAATTTGCCGGCATCGGCCCCGGTCCCTTCTGCGGCATGCTGCTCGCCGACATGGGTGCCGAGGTGACATTGCTCGAGCGCGCCGGCGGCACCTTCGCCTCGCAGTTGTTCGGCGGCGGGCGCAAGGCCGTGGCCAATCGCGGCAAGCGTTCGTTGTGCATCGACCTCAAGCACGCCGAGACGAAACCCCTGGTCCTGGAATTGATCCGCGAGGCCGACGTCTTGATCGAAGGTTTCCGGCCCGGCGTCATGGAACGACTGGGCTTCGGGCCGGACATCTGCCAGAGCCTGAATCCGCGCCTGATCTACGGCCGCATGACCGGCTGGGGGCAGAGCGGCCCACTGGCACCACGTGCCGGGCACGATGCCAACTACGCCGCCATCGCTGGCGTGCTCGATACCGGCCGCCGCCACGGCGGGGCGCCCTGGGCACCACCGACCCTGATCGGCGACATGGGCGGTGGCGGTCTGATGCTGGCCTGGGGCATCGCCTGCGCCTTGTTCGAAGCGCAACGCAGCGGCCAGGGCCAGGTCATCGATGCGGCCATGTGCGAAGGGGCGGCAGTGCTCGCCCACGGCCTGTTCAACCTGGAAGCGCTGGGCGAGTGGCAGGGGCAATGCGCGATTGATTCGAGCGCCCCGTTCTACGATGTTTTCGCCTGCGCAGACGGCCAGTGGCTCAGCGTCTGTCCGCTTGAGCCGCAGTTCTACGCCAGCTTCGTCAAACGCCTCGGACTAGCCGCAGACCCGGATTTTGTTGGTGCGCAATACGACACCGCACGCTGGCCAAGGATGAAAGTTCGACTGATCGAACTGTTCCGCCAACAACCACGAGCCTATTGGGATGAGCTGTTTGCCGATACCGACGATTGTGTCTGGCCAGTGCTGAGCATGAAGGAAGCACCTGAACACCCACACAACAAGGCCCGCGAAGCCTTCGTCGACATCGCCGGGGTTCGTCAGCCGGCGCCGGCACCGCGCCTGTCACGGACGCCGGGCGAAATCCGCCGGCCGCCACCGCTGCTCGGAGAACATAGTCGCGAACGCCTGACGGCCCTGGGCCTGACACCTGCTGAAATCGAACGGCTGATTGCCCTGGGCGCCGTCTCGGTTGCCGGTTGAGGCTGACTACTCCTGGCAAACAGCCAGAACATCAGCTTCCAGCTCGATTTCCATGCCTTTGGCCAGCGGGCGGTCGATAAACATGCCGCGATAGAGTCGCCCGGCATTCTCCGCTCGGCGTGCGTGCGGTGTTTCCCAGTCGGTGATGCGCAGACGCACGACACCAATCTGTTCGTCCTGCTCCGCCGTTCCGGGCGCCAGACAGGGCTGGGCAAGAGCGAGCCGAACGTACTCGGCGCGGGAGTACTGCGTCAGCTCCTTGCCTGGCACCACCGGGCAGGTGTGCAGACGGCGGGTGCGCACTTCAGCGGCGACCACGCTGCCCTTCAGATAGAACACCGGATCGGTGGCCACCCAGCCGGCACCGCCCTCTTCGTAGCGCACGCAGTGGCCAGGCTGCAGCAGTTCCGGATATTTGAACAGCAGACTGGCCGACGGGCGCAGTGCCGGTTCGGCGGCCATCGCCGGGGTCGCCAGCAAGGCCAGCAGGATGGGAAAAAAGCGCATGAAAAAAACCGGGTCAATAAACCCGGCTATCTTCGATCACCTTGCCATCGTTGGGCAAGGCCCCGGGTGCGGCAAATGCCACTTCCCCGCGTAATTTGGTCACCTCGCGCAGGCTGGCGACGACCGCCTTGTCGAGCGCCTCGCCACCGGCCTCGATCTCGCAGTGCAGGATCATCCGGTCCTGGCCACCGGGATTGTCCACGACCAGCCGCAAGCGGTGTATCTCCGGATGCCGGCGGGCGATATCGGCGATCTGCTCGGGATGGACGAACATGCCCTTGATCTTGGTCGTCTGGTCGGCTCGCCCCATCCAGCCCTTCAGGCGGATGTTGCTGCGGCCGCAGGGCGAACGCCCGGGCAGCACTGTCGACAGGTCGCCGGTGGCGAAGCGGATCAGCGGGTAGTCCGGATTGAAGGTAGTGACGACGACCTCGCCTACCTCGCCCGGCTCCACCGGGTCGCCGGTACCGGGACGGACGATCTCGACCAGCACGCCCTCCTCGACCACCAGCCCCTCCTCGGCCTCGGTTTCATAAGCAATGGCGCCGATGTCGGCCGTCGCATAGCACTGGCGGACGACGATGCCGCGTTCGTTGAGCCAGGCGCGAGTGACACCGGGCAGTGCCTCGCCGGAAACGCAGGCCTTGGTCAGCGAGGAGATGTCAGCGCCGAGCTCCTCGGCCTTCTCGACGATGATGCGCAGGAAGGACGGCGTCCCTACATAGGCGTCCGGGCGCAGGTCGACCATCGCCTGCACCTGCTGTTCGGTCTGCCCGGTACCCCCGGGAAAAACGGCACAGCCCAGCTTGCGCGCGCCGCCCTCCATCAGGAAGGCACCGGGTGTGAAATGGTAGGAATAGCAGTTATGGATCAGGTCGCCATTACGGATGCCGGCAGCGTAGAGCACGCGAGCCATGCGCCAGTGGTCCATGTCCATACCCTGCAGCTCATAGATCGGCCCGGGCGAAGCGAAAACCCGCTTGGCTTTGTGCCGCGACAGCGAGTTCAATCCGCCGAACGGCGGATGGCGCTTCTGCAGGTCGATCAGATCGCGTTTGCGGGTCAGCGGCAGTTTCGCCAGCGCCTCCCGGGTCACGCATTCGAACGGATTGATGCCGGCCAGCGTCTGGAAATAGTAGGTCGTGGTTTCCTTGGCGTGCGCCACCTGGCGCGCCAGCTTGTCCATCAGGTCTTCCTCGCGCTCCGCGGGGTCGCGTGTCTCGAGCGGGTCATAAAAGCTCATTTGGGTGTTCTCCGTATGTTCGCGGTCGCCCGGGGCGATTGGTGTTTTGCGCACGGCCTCTCAGCCGGGACAGCCCTCCGGCTGCAAAGTAGCCCGTCAGGGCAAGGCGGAGGCCGGCGCCGTTTGCTCCTGCAAACAAGCCGGCCGACAACGCCGCCATGGCGGGCGCACTGCAGCCTAGGACAGCCAGCGTTTGCGGCGGCGGTAGTGCTTGACGTCCTTGAACGACTTGCGCCCCGCCGAACTCAACCCGAGGTAGAACTCCTTCACATCCTCGTTATTGCGCAGATCCTCAGCCGAGCCTTCCATGACCACCCGGCCGTTTTCCAGGATGTAGCCGAAGTCGGCGTAGCGCAGTGCGATGCTGGTGTTCTGCT
>DDWF01000092.1 GCA_002345845.1 Betaproteobacteria bacterium UBA2293
TGCCCTGCCCGGTCTCGAAATACATCACGTTGTTGCCGACGGTACCGCGCCCCAGGCTCAGTACGGCCTGGCGGCCTTCCTCAAGCAGTGCCAGGTCGATGCCGAAGCTGCGGTTGGCCTGCTCGGTACCGGCGATCGACTGAAACACCAGGTCCACCGGCAGGCCGCGTTCGATGGCGGCGAGCGTGGTCGTGATATGGGTCAGCACGCAGGCCTGGGTCGGGATCGCGTATTTGTCGATGATGCCGTCGAGCATCCGCAGCAGGTCGCAGACCGCCGGCACGCTGTCGCTGGCCGGGTTGATACCGATCACCGCATCGCCGCAGCCGTACAGCAGGCCGTCGAGCAGGCTGGCGGCGATGCCGGCCGGGTCGTCGGTCGGGTCGTTCGGCTGCAAGCGCGTGGACAGCCGGCCGGGCAGGCCGATGGTGCTGCGGAAGGCGCTCGTCACCCGGCATTTACGGGCGACCAGCACCAGATCCTGCAGGCGCATCAGCTTGGCCACCGCCGCCGCCATTTCAGGCGTCAGGCCAGGCGACAGCGCGGCCAAGGTTGCGCTGTCGGCGGCATCGGAGAGCAGCCAGTCGCGGAAATCGCCGACGGTCAGGTGGCTCACCGCAGCGAAGGCAGCTGCGTCGTGGCTGTCGATGATCAGGCGGCTGACCTCGTCGCCTTCGTAAGGAACGACGCAGTCGTTGAGGAAAGTGGCCAGCGGCAGCTCGGCCAGTGCCAGTTGTGCTGCCACCCGCTCTTCGGCGCTCCGGGCGGCGACGCCGGCCAGGCAGTCGCCGCTGCGCAGCGGCGTAGCCCGCGCCAGCAGGGTCTTCAGATCGCCGAACTGCCAGTGCTGGCCGGCGAGGGTGTAGGCATAGGCAGGCATCTGCGGCCCCCGGTTTCGGGCAGTGCGCCGCGCTGCCGGGAAGGGAAATTCGCAGGCGCCCGGTCAGTATCGCCGGGCCATCACAGGCGGGTCAATTGCCGGCTCAGAGGCCGCAGGAGCCGCCGCCCGACTTGATGCCGAATTTCTTCAGCAGCATTTCCGGCGGACAGAAGCCGGTGAAGCCACTCTGAAAAAGGTTCAGGCCGACGAAGGCGGTGAATGCCAGGAACCACTCGGAGACGAAGACCGGGCTGCCCTGCCAGCCGAGTGCCAGCGAGAGCATGACGAAGAAGCCGGCCATGATGCGGATGATGCGTTCGGAAGTCATGATTGATGCTCCTTGCGGAAGGCGGCGTAGTAAAGAACCGGAATGACGACCAGGGTCAGCAGCGTGGACACCAGGATGCCGAAGATCAGCGCCAGGGCCAGGCCGTTGAAGATCGGGTCGTCGAGGATGAACATGGCGCCGAGCATGGCAGCCAGCGCCGTCAGGGCGATCGGCTTGGCACGGACGGCGGCGGACTGGATCACCGCATCGTGGAAATCCATGCCGGCAGCGACCTGTTGCTTGATGAAATCGACGAGCAGGATCGAGTTGCGGACGATGATGCCGGCCAGCGCGATCATGCCGATCATCGAGGTCGCCGTGAACTGGGCGCCGAACAGCGCGTGGCCGGGCATGACGCCGATGATGGTCAGCGGGATCGGGGCCATGATGATCAGCGGCACCAGATATGAACCGAAATGGGCGACGACCAGCAGGTAGATCAGGATCAGGCCGACCGCGTAGGCCAGGCCCATGTCGCGGAAAGTCTCGTAGGTGACCTGCCATTCGCCGTCCCACTTGACGCTGTAGCCGGCGTATGGATCGGTCGGCTGGCGGATGAACCATTCGCCGAGCGTGCCACCTTCCTTCAGTTCCATGCCGTTGATCTGTGAGCGGATGTCGAACATGCCGTAGAGCGGCGAATCGAGCTTGCCGCCCATGTCGCCGACGACATAGACGACCGGCAGCAGATCCTTGTGGTAGATCGTCTTCTCGCGCGCCGTGTCGCGCACTTCGACCAGTTCCGAGACCGGCACCAGCGCCCCGTCACGGGAGCGCACCCGCAGCTTGAGCAGGGCGTCGAGGGTCGATTTCTGCTCGGCCGGCAGCACCACGCGCACCGGCACGGCGAACTTGGAGTCGGTATTGCGCACCGGCGTCACGTCCATGCCGGCCAGGCCCATGCCGACCACCTCGACGATATCGCTCTGCGCCACGCCCAGTTGTGCGGCCTTGCTCTGCAGCACGTGGAGCACGAACTTGCGCGCATCGGCATCGATGTAGTCGTCGATGGCGACGATGTCGGCGGTCTCGGTGAAGGCCTGGCGCACCTGCTTGCCGACGGCGATCTGGCCGGCGTAATCCGGGCCGTAGATCTCGGCGACGATCGGCGACATCACCGGCGGACCCGGCGGCACTTCGACAACCTTGGCGACGCCGCGATTGCGCTGACCCACGGCTTCGACCGCAGCGCGCACGCCGGCGGCGATTTCATGACTTTTGCGCGAGCGATGCGCCTTGTCGACCAAATTGACCTGGATGTCGCCCTTTTCCGGCGCCGCCCGCAGGTAGTACTGGCGGACCAGGCCGTTGAAATTGATCGGGCTGGCGGTACCGGCGTAGGCCTGGTAATTGGTCACTTCCTCAACTTTGGCCAGCTCGCCGCCGATCTCCTGCAACACCCGTGCCGTTTCCTCGACCGGCGTGCCGACCG
>DDWF01000161.1 GCA_002345845.1 Betaproteobacteria bacterium UBA2293
CGGCCGGCCAGTTGTCGACCTCGGTCGTCGTCATCAGCTGTCCACCCTGGGCCAGACCGGTGATCAACACCGGTTTCAGGTTGGCGCGGGCGGCATAGACCGCTGCGGTGTAGCCGGCGGGGCCGGAGCCGAGAATGATGAGTTGACTGTGGCGGGACGATGCGGACATGACATACCTCTTGGTTGATCGAGGGAAAAATTATAGCCTTGTCCGGGCGGGTGATTTTTTCGTCTTGCCGTCCGCTATGCGAAAGCGGTTTATAATCGTCTCATAACCCCATGAACGGAAATGATTTATGGCAACAAACCAATATGGCCTTAGCCTGGTTGTGCTGCGCAATGTGCCGCTTTTTTCCGGGTTGAGCGAGAGCGAACTGGAAAAATTGTCCAAGGTCTGCGGGCGGCGCCGTGTCGAACGCGGGGCTTTTGTCGTCCGCTCGGCGGAAACGACGGACTCCCTCTACATCCTGTTGACCGGCCGGGCCAAGGTCACCAATACCGATGAGGAAGGGCGCGAGATCATCCTCGCCTGGCTCGGCCCGGGCGAATTTTTTGGCGAAATGGGTTTGATCGATGGCAGTCCACGTTCGGCCAATGTCGTTGCCAGTGAGGCCTGCGAATTGCTGGTGCTGAGCAAGGAGGCATTTCAGCGCTGCCTGCAGGACAATTTCCTGGTCGCCCAGAAACTGATGCAGATCCTTGTTCGTCGTCTGCGCGAAGCAGACCGCAAGATCGAGAGTCTGGCACTGCTCGATGTCTATGGCCGCGTCGCGCGCCTGTTGCTTGATCTGTCGGTCGAGGAGGAAGGGCGGCGTATCGTCAAGAAGAAGATTTCCAAACAGGACATGGCCCGGATGATCGGTGCCTCGCGTGAAATGGTCAGCAAGGTGATGCGTGATCTCGAGCTGAGCGGCTATATCTCGACCGAGAACGACGTGGTGGTGATTCTCGGTTCATGAAAAAAATGGCTGGAAGAAATATCGACCGGGGAGGGGCGAGCCCCTTGCCGGACAAGATTGGTGTCCTCTTGCAAGAGTCGCGCTGGCTCGGTGTCGGCGCCATCGCGCTGTTCCTGATCATGGCCCTGTGGGGCTTTCATCGCGATGATCCGGGTTGGTCGCATTCGGTGGCGACGCCCAGCCTGCACAATCCGGCCGGCCGCGCCGGCGCCTGGGTGGCCGACCTGATGCTCTATGTCTTCGGACTTTCCGCCTGGTGGTGGGTGGTTCTGCTCGGCATGTCGGTGTGGTGGGGCTTCCGCCGTCTCAAGGGGGAACTGGCGGCGGATCGTCGGCCACTATTCATCGCCCTGGCCGGCTTCATCTTTCTGCTGGTGACCAGTTCGGCGCTGGAGGCCTTGCGCTTCCATTCCCTGCCGGCGGAGCTGCCGCTTTCTCCTGGTGGCGTGCTCGGCATTGAAGTGAGTCAGCTACTGGCTGCGCAGTTCGGCTATACCGGGGCGACACTGTTCCTGCTGATGGCGATGGCCGCCGGCTGGAGCATCTTCTCCGGCATGTCCTGGCTGTGGGCCTTCGAACGTCTGGGATTGCTGCTCGAGGCGCTGACCGGTTTCGTCATCGGCCGCATCGAAGCCTGGCGCGACCGCCGTATCGGTCGCGAAGTGGCACAGCAGCGCGAGGTCGTTGTCGAGGAGGAAAAGCGCCGCGTCGAACTGCACGAGCCGATCATCATCGAGACGCCGGCGCCGGTCGAAGTGCCGGTGTCGAAGAAAGCCGAGAAGCGCGTCGAACGCGAGAAGCAGTCGCTGCTCTTCCCCGAGGCGATCATCGGTGGCCAGTTGCCGCCGCTGCATCTACTCGACCCGGCGCCGCCGGCGACCGAGACGGTCAGTGCCGAGACGCTGGAATACACCTCGCGCCTGATCGAACGCAAGCTGGCCGATTTCGGCGTCCAGGTGAAGGTGCTGGCGGCGATGCCGGGGCCGGTGATCACCCGCTACGAAATCGAACCGGCGGTCGGCGTCAAGGGCGCCCAGATTGTCAATCTGGCGCGCGATCTGGCGCGCGCGCTGGCCATGGTCTCGATCCGCGTCGTCGAAACGGTGCCCGGCAAGTCATGCATGGCGCTGGAACTGCCCAATCCCAAGCGGCAGATGGTGAAGCTCTCGGAGATCATTTCCAGCAAGCCGTACAACGACATGAGCAGCCCGCTCACCGTCTGCCTCGGCAAGGACATCGGCGGCTTGCCGGTGGTCGCCGACCTGGCCAAGACGCCGCACCTGCTGGTTGCTGGTACCACTGGCTCGGGCAAGTCGGTGGGCGTCAATGCGATGATCCTGTCGATGCTGTACAAGGCCGAGCCGGACCAAGTGCGCCTGATCATGGTCGATCCGAAGATGCTCGAACTGTCGATTTACGAAGGCATCCCGCACCTGTTGGCGCCGGTGGTCACGGACATGAAGCAGGCGGCCAATGCGCTGCACTGGTGCGTCACCGAGATGGAAAAGCGCTACAAGCTGATGTCAGCGATGGGCGTGCGCAACATCGCCGGCCTCAATACCAAGATTCGCGACGCCGAGAAGAAGGGTGAGCACATCCCGAATCCGCTGACGCTGACGCCGGAAACACCGGAGCCGCTGAAGACCATGCCGTTCATCGTCGTCATCATCGACGAGCTGGCCGACCTGATGATGGTCGTCGGCAAGAAGGTCGAGGAACAGATCGCCCGTCTGGCGCAGAAGGCGCGCGCGTCCGGCATCCATCTGGTGCTGGCGACGCAGCGCCCGTCGGTCGATGTGATCACCGGCCTGATCAAGGCCAACANNGACCAGATGGGCGCCGAGGCGCTGCTCGGTCAGGGCGACATGCTTTACCTGGCGCCGGGTACCGGCTACCCGACCCGCGTTCATGGCGCCTTCGTTTCCGATGATGAAGTGCATCGCGTGGTTGAACATCTGAAAACCACCGGTGCGCCGGAATACGTCGAGGATATCCTGACCGGTGCTGGCGGCGATGACGAGGACGGTGTTGCGGGCGACGGCGACGCGGCTGGCGATGCCGAGAGCGATCCGCTGTACGATCAGGCCGTCGATATCGTGCTGAAGAATCGCCGGGCCTCGATTTCGCTGGTCCAGCGCCATCTGCGCATCGGTTACAACCGCTCGGCGCGGCTGATCGAGGCAATGGAGAAGGCCGGTCTGGTCTCGGCCATGGATGGCCGCGGTGGCCGTGAAGTGCTGGCACGCAAGGAAACTGAATGAAATCACTGTTGAAAGTCGGCGTGGCGCTGCTGTTCGCCGCCGCGCCGCTGTTTGCCCAAGCGGCCGGAGCGGTCGACCGCCTGCATCAGTTCCTCGCCAGCACCAAGACGCTCAAGGCCGACTTCGCGCAACTGGTGGTCACCCGGGGCGGGCGCAAGCCGCAGGAATCCTCCGGTGTCGTCAGCATCTCGCGCCCCGGCAAGCTGCGCTGGGATATCCGCAAGCCTTATCCCCAGCTGATCGTCAGTGATGGCGAGAAGGTGTGGATTTACGACAGCGAGCTGCAACAGGTGACCGTGCGCCAGGTCGGCAGCGCCATCGGCGGCTCGCCAGCGGCCTTGCTCTCCGGCAACAATGATCTCGAACGCAATTTCACGCTGAGCGAAGCCGGCGAACGCGATGGCATGCTCTGGGTCGAGGCCGTGCCGAAATCCGGCGACAGCGGTTTCGAGCGCGTGCGCATCGGCTTTGCCGGCAATGACCTGAAGGCGATGGAGTTGCAGGACAGTTTCGGGCAGACCACGTTGATCCGTTTTTCAGCGCTCGAGCGCAATCCGCAACTACCGGCGGGCAGCTTCCGCTTCGTGCCGCCGGCCGGCGTCGATATCGTCGGCGAATAGCCCGTCAGCCACCGACTGGCTTCAGGTGCCTGTCACCTGCGTTGTTCCCTGGCCGCTGGCAGCAAAGGCCTCCATGATCGTGCCGAACTTGGCTTCCGTCTCGGCCAGTTCACTGCCCGGGTCGGAGCCGGCGACGATGCCGGCTCCCGCCTGCAGCAGGGCTGTCCGGCCGCTGAGCAGGGCCGAGCGAAGGGCCACCGAAAACTCCCCGTCGCCGTCCTGATCCAGATAACCGATGCCGCCGCTATACCAGCCATGGCGCTGTTCACCATGCTCGGCCAGCCAGGCCAGGGCGGCGGCCGTTGGATAGCCGCCGACCGCCGGTGTCGGGTGCAGGGCAGTGAGCAGGTCGAACAGCGTGGTTCCGGCAAGCGCTTCGGCAGTGATCCGGCTGCGCAGGTGGCGCAGGTGGCCGGCTGGCTGCTCGTGTGCTCCGCTGATCACCAGCGGTGTGCTGGCCAGTGGGGCAAGGGCGGCACCGACGGCACGGACGACCAGCGACTGCTCATGGCGGTTCTTGGCCCCGGCCAGTTCCGGTTCGCCGGCCCAGGCGGTGCCGGCCAGCGCATCGGCGTCGAGGTGGCCGCGCTGCAGGCGGACCAGGCGTTCCGGCGTGGCGCCGAGAAAGACCTGGCGGCCGTTGCCGAAG
The DNA here is from genome assembly GCA_002345845.1 of Betaproteobacteria bacterium UBA2293. Next base: position 4,490 of record DDWF01000161.1, read on the forward strand.
GCGTAGATCAGGCTGTCCGGCTGCTGAGCCAGCAGGGCCTCAAGCAACGTTGTTGCGGCGATCTCGTGGCGGGCTTCCAGTTGCCGGCTGCGGGTCAGCACCAGCTTGTCCAGGCGACCGCTGGCGATGGCCCGCAGGGCGTTTCGACAGCGGGCGATCCAGGCCTGGTCGGCAAGCATTTCCGCGGGGCGCGGCAGTAGTTCGACGGGCTGGGCGACTCTCCGGCGTGGCAACTGTTCCAGCCACTGGCCCCATTCGCCGATGGCCTGTTCCCGGCGTCCGGCCGGGATGCTGAGGGTGGCCGTGCAGCAGCCGTCGAGACTCTCCAGCAGGATGCCGGGAATGGTCAGCAGGGCGTTGGGCAGCGGCCCTTCATCGCCGGGGGCGAAGGCGAAACCGGCGAAAGCCACGGCGCCGCCCTCGTGCCGCCAGTTGCGGCGCAGGCCGGCAAAGGCGTTGTCGAGGGCAGCGAAGCGATGGCGGCCGCCGCTGGCGATCTGCAGGGCATGACCGATGCCCAGCCGGAACTCACGGCGTTTCGGGCGGGCGCGGTACCAGAAGGGCAGGGCTGGCGGCAGTAGTTCCAGCCAGTCGCGCTCGCCATGCCCCAGTTCGTAACGCAGGCTGAGTGGTGCTGCCGCCGGCGCGCCATCGGCCAGCCGATCCAGGCGTGGCCGAATGTCGTTGCTGGCGAGCAGGGCTTGCAGGCGCTCGATCATGAGCGAACGCCGGCAGCGAGCCGGCGCAGGGCTGAGCGGTCGAGCTTGCCGGAAGCATTGCGCGGCAGGCTGTCGAGGTAGGCAACGCGCCGCGGCAGGGCCGCTGTCGGCAGATGCTGACGGGCATGCGCCTGCAGCGTTTCGAGGCTGGCGGCGCCGACGACCAGGGCGACGATGAGGTCGCCCCACACCGGATCGGGCAGGCCGCTGACGGCGATGTCGCGGATGCCCGGGCAGGCGGCCAGGCAGGATTCGATTTCCTGGGGATGCACATTGCGGCCGCCACTGATCAGCATGTCGTCGGCGCGGCCGCTGACGCTCAGGCGTCCGGCGGCGTCAATCTGCCCAAGGTCGCCGCTGGTCAGCCAGCCATCGCCATCAAGACCGCCGCCATCGAGATAGCCGCACATCAACTGGCGGCCACGCAGGCGGATGCGGCCGTTGTCACCGATGGCCAGTTCCATGCCCGGCAGAGGCCGGCCAACCAATCCTGGTTGCCAGGGGCCGTCGTCAGGGGCGTGTACGGCGACCAGGGCGGCGCTTTCGGTCATGCCGTAGCTCGGCCACAGAGGCCAGCCAGCCGCCGTCGCCCGTTCATGCAGCGGGGTGGCCAGGGCGGCACCGCCGATCAGCGCCACGCGCAGGCCGGGTGGCGGGCGGATGGCAAGATCGAGCAGCGCCGCCAGCATGGCCGGTACCAGGGAAATGTGGCTGACCGGGTAGCGCTCCAGATCCTCGGCCACGCGTGCAGCGCTGAAACCGTCGTGCAGCAGCATGCCGGCGCCAGCGCGGGCACAGCGCCAGAGGATGGACTGACCGCCGATATGGTAGAGCGGCAGGCAGTTCAGCCAGAGATCGCCGGCGCCGAGGCCGAGCCGTTGGTTGGCGGCCGCAGCGGCGCTGTCGAGGGCAGCGGGGCCAAGGCGTACGGCCCGTCGCCGGCCTTCGCTGCCGCTGGTCGAAATAATCAGGGCGCTATCGTCGGCGCTGCTCGCTGGTGCTGCGGCTTCGCCTGCTGGCAGCGGCCAGAAGGCGCGGCCGGCGATGGCGCTGGCCCAGGCATGGCGGGCCAGTTTCAGGCTGTCGCCGCTGACGGCGACGCAAGTCTTCTGCCCTTCCAGTCCGGCCGCCAGGGCGCAGGCATCCGCCCACAGCGCGGCCTGTGTCCAGGTCTCTCCACCATGATGCAGCGCCAGCCGCTGCGGGGAGTTCTGGGCGGCCTGTTCGAGGTAGCGGGCTAGGGGTGAGGCATCGACCATGAACGGCTGGTTTCTCCAGGGGTGAGGGCGGGCGGGTTTCCCCGAAATTATACGGAGGCCACCGCCTGGCGGACCCGGAGACAGATCAAGAATTCCGGCTGCGTGCAGGACAGGATGGGCGGCTGGCGGTAAGATTGGCTCATGAACTGTCTATTCAAGTGTCGTCGGAGCATCCTGTCATGAACGAGCCGCTCGATTTGATCAAGGCCGTACGTAGTGGCCGCCTGGAAGCCGTTCGTGCCGTGCTTGATGCGGGCGCGGCGCCAGAGTTGGCGGACGGCCAGGGTGACCCCGGGCTGCCGATGGGCATCGCCTGTTTCATGGGTTTCGTCGACATCGTCCGTGAACTGGCGGCCCGTGGTGCCCGTGTCAATCTGTCCGACAATCGCCTGCCCACGTCGCCGCTGAGCATGGCCCTGCGTGGCCAGCGCAAGGAAGTGGTACGGGCGCTGATTGAGCTGGGGACAGAGATTCCGGATGGTACGGTGACTGGACTGAGCGAACAGGAAGTGCTGCTTGCCCAGTGGAAGGCCTGCCAGCAGAGCGAAGCGGACAAGGCAGTCGGCGAGCAGCAGGTGGTCGAGGAAATCGATATGGTCGGCTGTTTCGGCACCGATACCCAGGTGCTCGAAGCCGACGTGCTGCGCGCTGCTGCTGCCCAGCAGCGCCGTTCCTAACGGGATTCAGCCGGGTAGTGGGGCGGGCAGCAGCGGGACCAGCCCGGTCTGCACGTAGCCTTCGCAGCGATCGATGTATTCGCGGGTGCTTTTCGGCATCGGCGTCCGGGCACGGGTGATGTAGAACAACAGGTCGCGGCCGTTGCGGATCAGTTGCAGGCCGTCGGAACTGTTGTGGATCGTCGGCGAGCCGTGGACGGCGACAGGATGAGGGGCGTAGTTGGCGAGGCGTTCGCCGGCGGTGACCAGATCCGACCAGACGTCGAAGATGTCGGGGTCGGTGCGCAGCGTTTCCGTCTTGATCTGGGCGGCCCGGGCAAAGTCCCTGATTGCCGGTTCGATGTCGGCAAAAGCGGGAATGCCGGTGAAGCAGGCGACCATGGCATCGGCGATGCGGTCGATATCGCGCAGGGTCTGGCCGATCTTGATGTAGCGGCTTTCGTAGAAATCCTCGAGCGGGATCGAGAAGGCGCGGAAGGGTTCGCCCCAAAGCTCATCGATGCCTTCCTCGCCACTGCGGTGCAGGACGAAGCGGCCGAGTTCCATGGCTTCGAGCAGACAGTGGCCGCATTCGCGCATCAGGGCATCATCGCTGCGGATTTCGACCCCTTCGCCCTGCAGTTCGACCAGCTTGCGGAAAATGTCGGTACCGCGGTTGAACAGGGCGCCAGCCAGCATCGCCGCCTTGACGCGCCGCCGTCCGGGGTCGGCTTCTTCCTGATAACTGCGGCGTGCCTCGTTGAGGCGGGTGCCGGGAATGTTCAGACCGTGCTCGGTGTGGTTAAACAGGCGTCGGGTCAGTGCTTCGATCAGGCGCTTCTTGGCATCCAGTGAGTCGGCCGGCACCGGATAGGTCTTGATCCAGTAGCCTTCGTAAAAGACGCGTTCCTGGCCATCGATGATCCGCCGCGTTCCGTCGGCCGGGGACGGATGATTGCCAGCGCTTGATTCAAGCCGGTGAACAGGCTCCATGGAGATGCCTCGAATTTATTACCAAAGTAGTAGTCTGCCGAATTTTTGGTGCTTTGCAACAAAAAAATGGACCAGTCGCAGCCTACTGCTTTTATTAACTCTTCACATTAATAAAATTTCGCATTGTAAAAAAATCCGACATTGCCAGCGGATACCCCCTGACTACGCAGGGGGCATCCAGCAGGAAAATTATTCCTTGATTGCTTCGATGGCGATGTCGATGCGCACTTCATCGCCGACGTTGGGGGCGTACTTGCCGGCGTTGAAGTCGGAGCGTTTGACGACGGTCCAGGCATTGGCGCCGATGGCGTCCTTCTTCAGCATCGGGTGCGGCATGGCCTTGAACGAGGTGACGGTCAGCGTCACCGGTTTGGTCACACCCTTCAGCGTCAGGTTGCCATCGACGGCAACCGGCTTGTCGCCTTCGAAGACGACCTTGGTGGACTTGAAGGTGGCGGTCGGGTATTTACCGGTATCGAGGAAGTCTTCGCCCTGGATGTGCTCGTTGAAGGTGGCGTAACCAGTGTTCACCGACTGGGTGTCGATGACGATGTCCACGGAGCCGGTCTTCGCTGCCTTGTCGAGGACGACCTTGCCGCTGGTCTTGTCGAAGCGGCTCAACTGGGTCGAGAAGCCGAAGTGGCTGTAGGAGAAGCGCGGGAAGGTGTGGGTGCCGTCAACAACGAAGGTTTCGGGGGCGGCCAGGGCCGGCGCGGCGATGGCGCTGGCGAGGATGAGGGCGGTGGTGAGTTTGCTGATTTTTTGCATGGTGATTCTCCTGTCTGGGGGTGGGGGTTACTTGCTGGTGGCAGTGATGCGGAACTTGATGCGGACGTCGTTGGCGACGATATCGAACTTGGCCCAGCTACCTTCCCCGATCGAGAAATCGGCGCGGCGGATGGTGAAGGCACCGTCGAACACGCCGGTGTTGCCCTGGGGGCTGAAGGTGGCGGGCACGACAACATCCTGGGTCTTGCCCTTGATGCTCAACTGGCCGGTGACCTCGTAGCGATTGCCGCCGAGCGGCTTGACGCTGCTGGAAACGAAACGGGCGGTCGGGAAGGCCTTGGTGTTGAACCACTGCTTGCCGGCCACTTCCTCGTCGCCTTCGGGGGCGCCGGTGTCCACGCTGGCCAGGGCGACATCGAAGACGGCTTTGCCGGCCGTCGGTTTGGCTGGGTCGAAACTCAACTGGCTGGTGAATTTCCTGAAGTGGCCATCGACCGAGACGCCCATCTGTTGATAGACGAAGGCGACGCTGCTCTTGTCGGCCTGGACCTGGCTGTATTCGATGGCCTGGGCGGAAAAAGCCGTGGCCAGGGCAAAGGCGAGGGTGATTTTTTTCATGTCAGTTCTCCCGGGAATGGTGGGGCAGGATGCGGGTCAGGATGTCATCCTTGTCGATGAAGTGATGCTTGAGGGCAGCGCCGATGTGGCCGGCGATGACGGCTGCGAACAACAGGTTGAGACTCATGTGCACGGTCTGCAGCAGGTCGCCCAGTTCCTTGTTCTTGGCGAGCAGGTCGGGAATCGGCAGGACGCCGAACCAGACGGTCTGGAAACCCTTGGCCGAACTCATCAGCCAGCCGGAGAGCGGAATCGCCAGCATCAGCACGTACAGCGCCAGGTGGCCGGCATGGGCGGCGAACTGCAGCAGTTTCGGCATGCTGGCCGGCAAATCGGGCGGCCGATGGGTCAGGCGCCAGGCCAGACGCACCAGCACCAGCAGGAAGACGCTGACGCCAGCCCATTTGTGCCAGGAGTACAACTGCAGTTTTTCCGGCGACAGCGGCAGATCCTGCATGTAGAAACCGAGGGCAAGCATGCCGAAAATCAGGATGGCCATCAGCCAGTGCAGGGCGATGGCGGTGGATGTATAGCGCTTCATGCTTGGCCTCCGGGGCGGGGGGTGAAGGAATAAGCGTCCATGGCGATCACGTAGTCATCGATGCCGGCATGGAAGCGGTGGGCGGTGGTGCCATCGCCGGCGGCTCCGAGTGCGACAAAGAGCGGCAGCAAATGTTCATCCGTCGGATGGGCCAGGATGCCGCCGGGTGACTGGCGGCGGTAATCGAGCAGAGCGGGCAGGTCGCGGGCAGTCAGGCGCCCGGCCAACCATTCGGGGAATTCACGGACGTAGTCGGGGGCCTGGCCGCCGGCCAGATGAACCCGCTGGAAATCGCGCAGGTTGTGGGTGACATTGCCGGAGCCGATGATCAGGAAACCGTGTTCGACCAGCGGCGCCAGCGCCCGCCCCAGCAACCAGGCGCCCTGGGGGCCATTGCGGCTTTGCAGCGAGAGCGGCACGACCGGTACCTCGGCATCGGGGAACATCAGGCGCAAGGGAATCCAGGCGCCATGGTCGAGGCCGCGGCGGCCATCCTCGCGCACCGCCAGACCGCTCGCCCTCAGCGTGGCGACGACTTCGTCGGCGGCCTCGCGGCAGCCGCTGGCCGGGTAGCGCAGACGGTACAGTTCTTCCGGGAAACCGCTGAAATCGTGGATGGTTTCCAGGCGGTCGGCGCTGCCCACCGTCGGTACATCGGTATTCCAGTGCGGGCTGACGACGACGATGGCGCGCGGCGTTGGCAAGCTGGTGGCGAACCTCGACAGGGCGGCACCGGCAGCGCCGGGGCGCAGGGCGAAGGTCGGTGCGCCGTGCGGAACGAAGAGTGGAGCGAAGGGCATGTTGGCTACGAGTGATGGCATGGCTGTACTGTAGTCCGCCTTTTCGCAGCGAAATAGCCGACAATGTGCAAATCATTATTGCCAGGATTGCAACAATGGACAGACTGGATGCGATGCAACTCTTCGTCCGCGTCGCCGAGCTCGGCAGCTTCGCCGCCGTCGCCCAGCAGATGGGGCTGGCCCGTTCAGTGGTGACGCGGCAGATTGCGGCGCTCGAAGCCCATCTCGGCGTCAAGTTGATGGCGCGCAGCACGCGCCGCCTGTCGCTGACCTCGGCCGGTACCGCCTACCTGGAGAAATGCCGGGTCATCCTCAATCTGGTCGAAGCGGCGGAAACCGATGTCGCCGAAGAGCGCCTGGCGCCACGCGGCAATATCCGCATCAGTCTGCCGCTGAGTTTCGGCATCAAGCGCCTGGCGCCGCTGCTCCTCGACTTCTCACGTCGCTATCCGGAAGTCGGCCTGGACATGGATTACAGCGACCGGCGGGTCAAGCTGATCGAAGAGGGCATCGACCTGTCGATCCGCATCACCCGCCGGCTGGACGGCGGCGACGTGGCCCGCAAGATCGGCGCCAGCCGCATGCAGGTGGTCGCCGCGCCGGATTACCTGGCCCGCCACGGACGGCCGCGCCATCCGGGCGAACTGCTCCATCATGAATGTCTTGGCTACACCGCCGGAGGTAGCACCCAGCAATGGCAGTTCATGGTCGACGGGCAACTGCTCGCTTTTCCGGTGCGCAGCCGCATCCATGCCAACAACGGCGACGTGCTCGCCGAGGCAGCGGCGCAAGGCCTGGGCATCACGCTGCAGCCCGATTTCATTATCGAGACGCTACTGGCGGCGGGGCATCTGGAAGCCATACTCGGCGACTATCCGGTGCCGGAACTGGGTATCTACGCCATGCTGCCGAGCAACCGCCAGGTGCCGCACCGGGTGCGCGTGTTGATGGATTTCCTGGCCGCCGGGCTGGCCTGAGGTTGAGCTTCCGAAACCTGCAGGGTGCCGTGAAATTGCTCACGGCCATTGGCTCGTCCCTGCGGCACAATGACGCTGTATCCAACTGCCAGGCCGTCGAATCATGTCCCCCGTCATCCACCGCTCCACTGCTTCGCCGAATGCCGCTCCGTCGGCCGGACGCGATGCGTCGCGGCAGCGCGAGGGTGATCTGGCCAATTTCGACTTGCGCGTCACCCTGGCCGACATGACGGTGCGCGAAACCTCCTTCGCCGAATTTCTCGCCGCGCTCAAGAAAAACGGCCTCAGCCAGCGCTGAAAGCCTCACCCTGTAAGCATTCTGCTAAGCTTCGGCCGGAAATGCCGAGGGACAGGGGAGAGTGGCTGAATGCGGATCGTGATCATCGATGACAATGCCTCCATGCGCAAAGTGCTGGCGGCGCTGTTTGCCAGCCTTGGCCATGATGTGGTGGGCTCCTTTGCCGATGGCAGCGGGGTTGAGGAACTGATCCAGCAGACCACGCCGGAACTCGTCTGTCTCGACTATCACCTGCCGGGGCGCGATGGCTTGACCATCCTGCGCGCCATCCAGGCTGAAGCGCCGACCATCGACGTTGTTTTCATGACCGCCTCCAGCGAACCGGGCGTCGAGGCTGCCGCCGCTGATGCCGGCGCTTCCGGCTTCATCCGCAAGCCTTTCGGCCAGGCGCAGATCATCCAGGAACTGACGGCCGTCGAGCGGACGCGGCAGAAGGCCAACCACACGGCTGCCGACTCGAAGGTATCGCGCACTCCGGGCAGTCAGCGCGGCCGACGCGGCACGGCAGTGGTGGCCGACGACAACGGTTCCGTTCGTCTGGTGCTCAAGGGCTTGCTCGAAGAATGCGGACTGCAGGTGGTGCAATCGGTCACCAACGGTGCCGAGGCCGTTCAGTCAGCGCGCAATCACCAGCCGCGCGTGCTCTGTCTGGACATCAATATGCCGGTTATGGACGGCATCGAATCCCTGCCCAAGATCATCGAAGCCTCGCCGGAAACCAGGGTGATCATGGTCACCGGCTGCGCCGACAAGAAACTGGTCGCTCAGTGTGCCGGCCTCGGCGCCGTCGGCTACATCATCAAGCCGTTGCGTCCGGCCTACGTCGAAGGCTTCATCCAGAAACTGCTCGGCTGAATCAGCCCTCGCTCAGTGGCGCGAGAACAGATCGCGCAGCTTGCACAGCGAGGTGGTGATATCGAAGCGCGGATCGGGCAGCGCCTCGCCGGCCAGGATACGGGTGATGGCTAGTGCCGGATCGCTCTCGCCGGTCACCAGCACGTCGCAACCACGCATCTTCATGTGGCGGATGAAACCGTCGCCAGCACTGGCGACGACGGCGATGTCGATGCCGTCGAGCGGATGCGGGCGGTCATCCTCGAAGGTGTGCAGCACTTCCTCGCGCTGCAGATCGACCCATTGCGGGGCCGGTAGCAACTGGTTGGAGCGGTGCTCCGAGAGGTCATAGAGCAGCCAGTGGCGGCACTGGCCGGCATGGCCGCTGACTTCACTGTAGTTCTTGGTGGCGATGGCGATTTTCATGGGTGGTCTTGTCGGAAAGCCTACAGGGCGGAAAGGGTCACGGCCACGTCGCGCGGGCCGGCGAAATACGGCGCGCTGGTCACCAGAATGCGGCTTCCGGCGCGGGCATAGGCCTCGGCGTTGGTGGCGTTGATGCCACCGGCTGCAGCAATTCGCGTGCCGGGGAGTTGGCGGACGATGCGGTCGACGGCCTCGACCGGCCATTTCTCCAGTTGCAGGATGTCGGCGCCGGCCGCCGCCCAGGCTTTCGCCTCGCTGTCGTCGCCGACTTCGACGACGATGGCGCGTTCGGGCCAGCGGCGGCGCAGGCGGGCGACCGTTGCGCCTGGTATTTCGTTGAGGAAGGCGCGATGTTCGGCAAAGACGAGCAGGGTCTCCGACAGGCTCAGGCGGTGCGGGCTGGCGCCGCCGGCGAGCACCGCCTTGACGGTGGCGGCCTTGGTGCCGGGGAAGTTCTTGCGCGTGCAGACAACGGCGCAGTCCGGATCGCCCTGGCGGGCGGCGGCGACGATGGCGGCCGTCGCCGTGGCGATGCCGGAGAGGTACTCCATCAGCGTCTGCGCCGTTTTCCAGACGACGTGCAGGGCGGCGGCGTCGCCTTCGAGGCTGAGGATCCGCTCTCCAGCCTGCAGCGCCGTGCCGCTGGCGGCGAATTCGCCAACTGGCTGCAGGCTGCGCAGTTCGCCCAGGCGTCGGGCTTCCTCGCTGCCGCAGACGACCATGTCGTAACGGGCGCGAAAGTCGAGGCGACCGCGTGCGCCGCCGATGTCCAGGGCGAAAGTCGTGGCATCGCCGGCTGGCGCATCCTCGCCAAGCAGGCGTTCAAGTTCGCAGTCGGGCAGGGTGTAGGGATTAGCGTTCATCAGCGCGGTACCGTTGGCGCAAAGCTGTAAAAGCCACGGCTGGCCGGCTGGCAGTCGTCGGCGATAGGGCGGCGATAGACCAGCCAGCGTCCGTCACGCAGCCGCCAGGCATGCAGGGTTTCACCGCCGGTGACGGCGCGGTAGAACTCCTCGTCATCATCGGATCGACAGCTTTCGAGCAGATAGTGGTGGGCGCAATAGCACAGCCGGTCGTCGGCGTCGTAGCCGAGGCAGCGGCTGGCCGGCATTTCGTATTCCCGGTATTCGACGAAGCGCAGCGGCTCATCGGCCATGGCCCGCCAGTCGGCGGGGAGGAGGGCTGACCAGTCGGGCATCGGGTCGTCGCGGCCGGCGCAGGCCGGGCGGGCGGAAGTGGCGAGAAGCTGCATCGCGGTGTCACTCCATCAAGGCTACGGATTTGACCTGGACGCGTACCGGCAGGCCGGGCGCGATGCCCAGTTGGGCGGCCGAACGCCTGGTCAGGCGGGCGATCAGCCGGCTGCTGCCGACTTCGACGCGGACCAGCAGCAGGCCTGGGTGATCGTCGTCGGCGAGCGATTCGACGCGGCCGTCGAGAATGTTCTGAATGCTGCTGGTGCCTGGCTCGCCGAGCGCCAGACTGACGTCGCGGGCGAGCACGCGGACGCGCACGGGGCGGCCGGCCGGCACCTCATGATCGCGTGTCCACAGACTGCCGCCGGCGAAATCGACGCGCGCCAGGTGCCATTCGCTATCGATCTCGCCGACCGTCGCCTCGAGCACGACGCCGACATCCTCGCCGAGGCGGATCGGCAGGTCGAGGCGGGCCAGCGTTGAGACCAGCGGGCCGGCAGCGACGACGCGGCCGCCGTCCATGGCCACCAGATGGTCGGCCAGGCGGGCGACTTCGTCCGGCGAATGGCTGACGTAGATGACCGGGATTTCCAGCTCGTCGTGCAGGCGTT
>DDWF01000066.1:0-132 GCA_002345845.1 Betaproteobacteria bacterium UBA2293
CCGCGCCCTGGTCGGTCGCCACACCATCGCTGACGGTGACGTCGACCGGCGGCAGGTCGCCGCCGCCATTGACCAGGTCGGCACCGGCTTGCGTCAGGGTGACGGTACCGGTGTCCGGGTCGATGGCGTAGA
>DDWF01000066.1:196-5267 GCA_002345845.1 Betaproteobacteria bacterium UBA2293
GCGTCGGTGGGGTGGTCAGGCTGAGTTCCGGGGCGTCATTGACGTCCACCGGCGGCGGCAGATCGATCGTCGGCGGGACGATAACCTCGGCGATCAATTGATCATCAGTGGCGGCCAGTGATGCATTTTGCGCAGCAGCTGCATATTGATAGGACTGAGCACCGATGCCTTCGACAATCCGTGCGAATTCGACAAATGTATGCCCTTCGCCCCCCGGAGCGGCATTGCCTGCAGCCGGATCTTCCAACAGTGCGTCAAGATTATCGCCGCGGGCCAGTGCCTCGGAAATGTCGCTGAAGGCCTTGGGCAGGTTGGCGACTGCACTGTCGGTAGCATCCGGCTTGAATTCCGCGGCGACCTCGGCATCGATGCGCACCACATCGCCCGGCACCACGGTTAGCAGCCGCCCGTCGGCCAGTTGCAGCACAACTTGCGCACCGTCCGCCGTGACCACCGACTCACCCTCACGAATCTCGTCGCCTACTTTCAGGCGCCGCAACTGACCTTCGGCATTGCGAGCATAGGCTTCCCCGGTCAGGGACGAGACTTTGGCGATAACTTGGGCTTGGGCCATGGCAGTGCTCCAGAGATTTTGTGCGATGTTGGCAGTGTAGGAAGCAGCATGTCCTTGCACCATTGCACCAAAGTACAGTTCTGGCAGCCAGCGTGAAGAAAGTCACGCTCGCTCAGAGCGACAGGCCATTGATCCTCAGCGAAAGCTGCAGGCGATCGCGCAGACCGAGCTTCTCGAAAATGGAGGTCAGGTGCGCCTTGACGGTACGCTCGGATATTGACAACTGGCTGGCGATTTCCTTGTTGCTGGAAGCGCCGGCGACGAGCCGGGCAACCTGGGCTTCGCGCTCGCTGAGCAGCGCCGACCAGTCGTCATTTTTCGCCGCTGCCGGTCGCTGTTCGAGGATTCGTCCGCTGCTACCCATGACCCGACGCAGCAGGTTCTGGCCGATCCACAAGCCGCCATTGGCAACGACCAGTGCCACCTGCCGCAGGACTTCGGGCGCCGCATAACTGTTGCAGCAGCCGGCAGCGCCGGCATCGAGCGCCTGGAGTACGGTTTCCTCGTCCGGTTCGTCACATAGCAGGACGAAATATTGATTGGCAGCCGGTCCGGCCGGTGGCAATACTTCGTCGACAGCCTCACCGGAACGCAGACGAAACCAGAGAATACCGGTCCCGACCGCCATTGCCGCCTGACCACGGGCGAGCATGCGCGCCGCCGGCATGGCTTCGCGCCAGGTCGGCAGGGCAATGGCCTGACGATCGATGAACCAGTGCTCCATCAACGCTCCGACATGGCCACGCTCTTGGCGCGCAACACCGGCTTCAGCAGGTAGGCGAGAACGCTCTTCTTGCCGGTCAGGATATCCACCTCGGCGATCATGCCGGGAATGATCGGCAGGTTGGCATCGCCGAAGCCCGGCCGGTTGGTGCGCACGCGGACCGTGTAGAAGGCGTTGCCCTTGTCGTCGGTCACGGTGTCGGCACCGATGTGTTCCAGCGTGCCTTCGAGACCGCCGTAGATCGAAAAATCGTAGGCGGTGAACTTGACCATGGCCGGCTGGCCGGGACGCAGGAAGGCGATGTCACGCGGCTGCACGCGCGCTTCGAGGAGCAGCGCATCCTCGAGCGGGACGATCTCGATCATGTCCTTGCCCGGCTGGACGACACCACCAACCGTGTTGACCAGCAGGCGCTTGACCGTGCCCTTGACCGGCGAGCGGATCGACGATTGCTTGACCCGGTCGGACAGGGCAACGCTGCCCTCGGTCAGGCTGTTGAGCTTGCTCGCCGCCTCCGACAGTTCACGGCCGGCCTCGTTGCGAAAGCTCAGTTCGACTTCCTCGATCTTGCGCTGGGCTTCGCTGATCGAGGCCTGAACGCGAGTGATCTGCGCCGAAGCCATGTCACGTTCGCCACGATAGCGCGAGACGTCGCGCTCCAGACGCAGAAGTTCAACCTCGGAGATGGCGCCCGAATTGATCAGCGGCCGCGTCACTGTCAGTTCCCGTGAGGTCAGCTCGAAACCCTGGGAAGCCTGGGCTCGGCGTGCCTGCGCCTCGTTCAACTCCTGCTGGCGCTGGGCCAGTTGCTGGCGGGCAATCGACACGGCAGCGTTCATCTCGTCGCGCTTGGCAGCGTAAAGCAGACGCTCCTGCTCAACGATATCCGGCGCCTCCTTGAGCACTTCCGGCGGTGGCACGAAATCCTTGCCGTCGGACAGCGCCCGCAACCGCGCAACACGCGCCATCAGGGCCAGTGCCTGCGACTGGTTTTCCTTGACCGAGGAGGCGAAGCGCGTTTCATCGATTTTGATCAGCAACTGGTCGGGCTGCACGACCTCCCCCTCGCGGACCAGGATCTCGGCTACCAGGCCGCCATCGATGCTCTGCAGCACCTGCAACTGACGCGACGGAATGACTTTGCCCTCGCCGCGTGTCACCTCGTCCAGTTGCGCGACGGCCGCCCAGAGGATGAAAACCGCGAAGACGATGCCGATCGAGCGCAGCAACACGCGCGCCCGCAGCGGCTCCTGGCGCAGCATGGCGAGATCGGCATCGGTGGCGAAATCGACGACTTCGATCTCCTCCTTGCTTGGCAAGCGACCGAGCACCTTCTCGACATGTGGCGCGCCGGCCCGGGCGACCTTTTCCAGCCAGGTATGGACGGCGGTGAACATCGGCAGCAGGCGCTTCACGAGGCCCTCCCGATGCGCCCGCTCTGCAGCGCCTGGATGACCTGGTCGCGCGGCCCGTCGGCGACGATCCGGCCATCATCGACGACGATGACGCGGGTAGCCAGGTCAAGCAGGCTGTTGCGATGGGTGACGATGACCACCGTCTTGTGCGCCGCCAATTCTTTGAGGCGCTGCTTGAACTGCTGCTCCGAGGAAAAATCCATGGCGCTGGTCGGCTCATCGAGCAGCAGGATCGGCGGATCAAGCAGCAGTGCCCGGGCGATGGCGATGCCCTGGCGCTGGCCGCCGGAAACGGAGTCGCCGCGCTCGCCGATCATCATGTCGAAGCCGTCCGGATGCCGATTGACGAAGTCAGCCAGTCCGGCCGCCTCGGCTGCCGCAACGATGGTCGCATCGTCGGCATAGGGGGCGCCGATGGCTATGTTCTCGCGCAACGTGCCGTAAAACAGCGTTACATCCTGGGCGACGTAGCCGATATTGCGGCGCAGGTCGGCCGGATCGAGCTGGCGCAGATCGACGCCGTCGACCAGCACGGCACCACTGGTTGGCTGATACAGGCCGAGCAGCAATTTCTGCAAAGTCGTCTTGCCAGAACCGATGCGGCCGATGACGACCACCTTCTCACCCTCGGCAATCCGGCAGTTGAAGCCCTTCAGGGCACTGACCGAACTGTTCGGATAGCTGAAATCGACATCGCGGAACTCAATATTGCCCTTCAGTTCGGGGCGATGTACGAAGGCGCCATCGTCCGGCCGCTCGACCGGCCTGGCCATGACCTCGTCGAGCGAGGTCAGCGCCACCTTGGCATTGTGGTACTGCATCAGCAGGCCGACCATCTGGCCGAGCGGCGCCACCGCCCTGCTGGTCAGCATGGTGCAGGCGATCAGGCCGCCCATGCTGAGCAACCCCTCGCCGATCAGGTAGACGCCGGCAACGATGACAACAACGCTGACCAGTTGCTGGACTTCCATCGCCCCATTGGTCGCTGCCGCCGACAGGAAGCGCATCTGGTTATTGACGCGCGAAACGAAGGCCACCGACTTTTCCCATTTCGACTGCATGACGCCTTCCGCGCCCTGCGTCTTGATCGTTTCCAGGGCGGTCAGGCTCTCGATCAGCGTCGCATTGCGCAGGGCGCCGGCGCGGTAGGTGGTTTCCGACAGTGCGTGCATCTTGTGCTGCAGGATGTAGGCATAGATGACGACGACGATGATCGCCAGCAGCACCGGAATGATCAGCGGCCAGGCAATGAGGGCGATGACCAGCACGAAGAGCAGGGCAAACGGCAGGTCAATCAGCGCCGTCACCGAGGCCGAAGTGATGAAGTCGCGCACCGTCTCGAAGGAACGCAGGTTGGAGGCAAAGGCGCCGACAGCCTCTGGCCGAGCCGCCATGCGGACGCCGAGCACGCGCTCCATGATCGAGGCGGAAAGCTGCAGGTCGACGCGGGCACTGGCCAGATCGATGAAATAACCGCGCAACATGCGCAGCATCATGTCGACACCAATAACCAGCAGCACCCCCAGAGCCAGCACCCACAGGGTTTCCATGGCCCGGTTGGGGACCACCCGGTCATAGACGTTCATGACGAACAGCGGCATGGCCAGGGCCATCACATTGATCAGCAGCGCCGCCGCCAGAACATCACGATAGACCGGTAACTGTTCGGCCAGCGCCCCCCAGAACCAGTGACGCAACTTGACCTGGCCAACCTGCGGCGTACGCCGGTCGAAACGGAAATGCGGGCGAGCGAAGATGGCCACCCCGGCGTAGCGGGCCTGCAGCTCGACACGACTGAGCTGCACCGACCCCTGGCCGGTTTCCGGGAAGAGCAGGCGGGCGTTTTCGCCGCTTTCGTCCCAACCGAGCAGGACGCAGGCCTCCTCATTCTTGAGCAGCAGGACGGCCGGTAGCAGAACCTCGTCGATACGCTCCAGCGCCCGCCGCACCAACTTGGCGGAAAGCCCCGAGCGACTGGCGGCGCGGGCGAACAAGGAGGGCGTCAGCACGCCGTTTTCCAGCGGCAAGCCAGCGACCAGAGCCGCCCGGGTGCTCGGCCGACCGTGAATGCGCGTCAGTTCGACCAGACAGTCGAGCAGCGGATCGTGGTGAATGACATCCTCACGCAATCCGGAAACGCCGCTATCGACCGAGCCGCTCATAATCTCCCCATACCCCGCAAAGTTCCAGGGATTCTAACGTGGCTCGCTGAAAGCAGTTCAAGAAAATGCAAAAAAGGCGGCCGTGGCCGCCTTTTTGCTGATCCTGACAATTTTCAGACAATCAGCGGCACGATCAACAGCGCCACGAGATTGATGATCTTGATCAGCGGATTGACCGCCGGGCCGGCCGTATCCT
>DDWF01000066.1:5297-6513 GCA_002345845.1 Betaproteobacteria bacterium UBA2293
ATTTCTTGGCGTTATCCCAGGCGCCCCCCCCCGTCGTCATCGAGATGGCGACGAACAAGCCAGTGACGATGGTGCCGACCAGCAGACCACCCAGGGCGACCGGACCAAGGACCAAGCCGACGACGATCGGCACGGCGACCGGCAGGATGGACGGAATCATCATTTCCTTGATCGCCGCCACGGTCAGCATGTCGACCGCCCGCGAGTAATCGGGCTTGCCGGTGCCATCCATGATCCCCGGGATCTCCTTGAACTGGCGGCGCACTTCGACAACCACGGCGCCGGCCGAACGACCGACCGCCTCCATGGCCATGGCGCCGAACAGGAAGGGAATCAGGCCGCCGATGAAGAGGCCGATGATCACCAGGTGATTCGACAGATCGAAGGTAAAGACCTTGCCCGTCGCCGCTTCCAGTCCGTGCGTGTAGTCGGCGAACAGCACCAGGGCTGCCAGACCGGCGGAGCCGATGGCGTAACCCTTGGTCACCGCCTTGGTGGTATTGCCGACCGCGTCGAGCGGGTCGGTCACATCACGCACTTCCTTGGGCAGGCCCGCCATTTCGGCAATGCCGCCGGCGTTGTCGGTGATCGGGCCGTAGGCGTCGAGGGCTACGACGATACCGGCCATCGACAGCATCGAGGTGGCGGCAATCGCCAGGCCGTAGAGGCCGCCGACCGAGTAGGCCGCCCAGATCGAGGCGCAAACGGAGAGCACCGGCAACGCCGTGGCCTTCATCGAGATACCGATGCCGGCGATGATGTTGGTCGCGTGGCCGGTCTGACAGGCCGCCGCGACGTGCTTGACCGGGCCGTATTCGGTGCCGGTGTAGTACTCGGTAATCCAGACCAGCGCCGCGGTCAGCACCAGACCGATGACCGAACAGACGAACATCGAGTTGGTCGTGATCAGAGCCGTTGGATCACCGGCGCCGATCAACCAGGCGGTAATCGGATAGTAGAAGGCCAGGGCGAGCACCCCGGCGACGATCAGGCCCTTGTACAAGGCGCCCATAATCTTGCCGCCATCGGAGGTCTTGACGAAGTAGCAGCCGATGATCGAGGCGATGATGGAGACCGAACCGAGGGCCAGCGGATAGAGGATCAGGGCGTCACCCAGGCCCGGGGACGACTTGAGCATCAACGCACCGAGCACCATCGTCGCCACCACGGTGACGACATAGGTTTCGAACAGGTCGGCGGCCATGCCGGCGCAGTC
>DDWF01000066.1:6528-13972 GCA_002345845.1 Betaproteobacteria bacterium UBA2293
TTGCGCGGATCGTCCTCGGGAATACCGGCTTCAACCTTGCCCACCAGGTCAGCGCCAACGTCAGCCCCCTTGGTGAAGATACCGCCGCCGAGACGGGCAAAGATGGAAATCAGCGAAGAGCCGAAGGCCAGACCGATCAGCGCATGCAGCGCGACGTCCTGGGGAATGCCGAATGCCAGCATGCCGCCGTAGTAACCAGCGACGCCGAGCAGACCGAGGCCAACCACCAGCATGCCGGTGATGGCGCCGCCCTTGAAGGCGACATCAAGGGCCGGGGCAATACCGCCACGGGCGGCTTCGGCAGTACGCACATTGGCCCGCACGGAAACATTCATGCCGATGAAACCGGTGGCACCGGAAAGCACGGCACCGATGACGAAACCAATGGCTGTGGCCATGCCGAGGAAGATGGCGATGAGGATGGCCATGACCACGCCGACCATGGCGATGGTCTTGTACTGTCGGTTCAGGTACGCCGCCGCCCCCTCCTGGATGGCCTTGGCAATTTCCTGCATGCGCTCGTTGCCGGCTGGCAACGCGAGAATCTGGCGGCTGGAAATCCAGCCATACAGTACGGCAATTACGGCGCATCCTAGCGCCAGTAGCAACGCTGTAGACATCTGCTCCCCCCTCGGTTGATGAAATTACACTTCGAAAACTCCCAGTTTCTTGGTTACGGCGATATTTTTCAGACGCACATAGTCGGGCAGGCCGTTGCGGAAGGGAGGCGGTTCCTCGCCCTCGATCAGCGGCTGCAGGTAGGCCCGGCAGGCGGCAGTGATATGAAAACCGTCGGCGCTGATGAACTCCGGCGGCATCTTGCGTTCGACGTTGGCGATCTGGCTGAGCGGCGCGTCGCCGATTTCCCAGCGATACGGCTGGTCGGCCAGGCGGCGAATGGTCGCCATCACCGCATTCTTCCCCTGCAGCGCCAGATCGACGGCGGCCACGCCCAGGGCATGGGCCTGTTCCAGATCAGTGCGCGAAGCCAGGTGACGGGCCGAACGTTGCAGGTAATCGGCGAGCGCCCAATGGTATTTGTAGCCGAGGCGATCCTTGACCAGTTGGGCAACAATCTGACCGACCCCGCCGAGTTGCGAGTGGCCGAAAGCATCCTTGGTCCCCGACTCGGCGATCAACCTGCCCTCAGCATCGGACAGGCCTTCGGAGACCGCCACCGTGCAGTACCCGTACTGCTGGACGCACTGGTCGACGCGAGCCAGAAAACGCTCAGGGTCGAACGGCACTTCCGGGAACAGCAGGATGTGCGGCGGTTCGCCGCCATTCTCGGTGGCCAGACCGCAGGCAGCGGTGATCCAGCCGGCATGACGCCCCATCACTTCGAGGACGAAAATCTTGGTGGAGGTGCGCGCCATCGAGGCGACGTCGTAACCAGCCTCGCGGATCGAGGTGGCGACATACTTGGCCACCGAGCCGAAGCCGGGGCAGCAATCAGTCAGTGGTAAATCGTTGTCGACCGTTTTCGGCACGCCGACGCAAACCACCGGATAGCCCATCTTCTCGGCGATCTGCGACACCTTCCAGGCGGTGTCCATCGAGTCGTTGCCGCCGTTGTAGAAGAAGTAGCCGATGTCGTGCGCCTTGAACACCTCGATCAGGCGTTCGTACTGGGCGCGATGCTGCTCCAGGCTTTTCAGTTTGTAGCGGCAGGAACCGAAAGCTCCGCCCGGCGTGTGGCGCAGGCGGGCGATGTCCTCGTCGGATTCGAAGCTGGTGTCGATCAGGTCCTCGGTCAGGGCGCCGATGATGCCGTCGCGTCCCGCATAAACCTTGCCGATCCGGTCAGGATGGCGGCGTGCTTCCTGGATGAGGCCGCACGCCGTCGTATTGATGACGGCGGTAACGCCCCCTGACTGTGCGTAGAAGGCGTTTTTCACCGTCATGTCCGCTCCTTATTTCAGAGCGTCGAAAACGCTCTTGGTGATGCCATCGACACTGCCGACGCCGGCCACCTTACGTACCTGCGGGGCCTTGGCATCGCCTTCGGCCGCCCACTTGCTGTAGAAATCGACCAGCGGTTTGGTCTGCGAATGGTAAATCTCGAGGCGCTTCTTGACGGTTTCTTCCTTGTCGTCGTCGCGCTGGACCAGATCCTCACCGGTCACGTCGTCCTTGCCCTCGACCTTCGGCGGGTTGAACTTGACGTGATAGGTGCGGCCGGACGACAGGTGGGCGCGGCGACCGGCCATGCGCTCGACGATATCGCTGTCCGGCACGTCGATTTCGAGCACGTAGTCGAGCGGCACGCCGGCATCGCGCATGGCCTGAGCCTGCGGAATGGTGCGCGGGAAGCCGTCGAACAGGTAACCGTTCTGGCAGTCGTCCTGGGTCAGGCGATCCTTGACCATGCCAATGATCACGGCATCCGGCACCAGGCCACCGGCGTCCATGTGCTTCTTGGCTTCCAGACCGAGCGCAGTGCCGGCCTTGACCTGGGCGCGCAGCATGTCGCCCGTGGAAATCTGTGGAATGCCAAATTTCTCGGAGATGAATTTGGCTTGCGTACCCTTGCCGGCGCCGGGGGCGCCCAACAAAATCAATTTCATGAAAAGTCCCTCGGGTCTGTAGTGCTAAAAATATTGTTATCGGCTTGGCCGGATTGATCCTGGCTGCCGTTCTCCGAAGCCGAAAAATTACTCGCTATTTCCGGCAGGGTCAAACAGTTTGCGCATCCTGTCAGCATCTTCGGGCGTATCGACACCCGGCGCCGGGGCCGCGTCAATCAGCGTCACGCTGATCCGGTAGCCGTGCCATAGCGCGCGCAACTGCTCCAGTGATTCGAAGTTTTCGGTCGGCGCCGGGGTCAGCCCGGCGTAGGCTTTCAGGAAGCTGGCGCGGTAGGCGTAGAGACCGACGTGACGATAGGCCGGAAAGTTGGCCGGCAGCGTCTCACCGCCACCTTCACGGGCAAAATGATCGCGGGCATAAGGAATCGGCGCCCGCGAAAAATAGGCGGCGTCGCCATCGGCGCGACAGACGACCTTGACCACGTTGGGATTGAAGAAGTCGCCAGCGTCGATGATGGGATGCGCCACCGTCGCGATGTCAGCGCCGCTGCTGGCCAGTTGGCGAGCCGTCTGCAGGATGACTTCCGGCTCGATCAACGGCTCGTCGCCCTGGACATTGACGATGATGGTATCGGCCGACCAGCCGCGTTGCTCGACCACTTCGGCCAGACGATCGGTGCCGGTGGCGTGGTCGGTACGGGTCATCAAGGCGGCGACCTCATGCGCTTCGGCGGCGGCGCGGACTTCGGCATGATCGGTGGCCACCCAGACTTCCTCGGCGCCAGAGAGGCGTGCCCGCTCGGCAACGCGGACGACCATCGGTTTGCCGCCCAGATCAAGCAGCGGCTTGGCCGGCAGGCGCGTCGACGCATAGCGCGCCGGAATGACGACCTTGAACACGGGCTGGCTCATGCTCAGTCTTCAAGCGGCAGCTGGCGGGCCTCGTCTTCCAGCATCACCGGGATGTCGTCGCGGATCGGGAAGGCCAGCCGGCAGGGTTTGCAGACCAGTTCGGCTTCGGCCTTGCGGTATTCGAGATTGCCCTTGCAGATCGGGCAGACGAGGATATCAAGCAACCTGGCGTCCACGGATTTTCTCCAGAATGAGTTCAACGAGAGCCGGCGACAACTCGGCCTCGACCGGCAGCACCCAGGTTTCACCGGGCACCAGAGGGGCGCATTTTACTGCATCCTTCTCGGTCATCAGCAGTACGCCGTCGACGGCAAAGGCCAGATCATCGGCCGTGTAGGCGTGATGATCGGGAAAGGGATGGCGGGAAAAGCGCAAGCCGAGCCCTTCCAGCGTGCGAAAAAAGCGACCGGGGTCGCCGATACCGGCCAGGGCATGCAGGCGGCTACCCGCCAGCTGCCCCGCCTGGCAAGTAGCTCCGGGCTGGTCGAGGCGATAGAAAGCCGCCGGCCGCAAGGCCATGGCAAAACGCCGGACGGCACCGGGCAGGCGGGAATCGGCGGCACCGTTGCAGATCACCGCATCGACCTCGCTCAGGCGCGCCAGGGGTTCGCGTAGCGGCCCGGCCGGCAACAGGCAGCCGTTGCCGGCGCCGCGGCCGTCGAAAACGGCGAGTTCGACATCGCGCGCCAGCCGGTAATGCTGCAGGCCATCGTCGCAGAGCAGCACATCGACGTCCGCATGCGCGGTCAGCAGCGCTCGCCCGGCAGCCGCCCGGTCGCGCCCGACCCACACCGGCACGCCACTGCGCCGGGCGAGCAGCAGGGGTTCGTCACCGATCTCGGCCGGCAATGATTCGGCCGCCACCGGACGCGGCGCTTCGGCGCTACCACCATAGCCACGACTGATGATGCCCGGCCGCCAGCCTTGCGCCCGTAACTGTTGGGCCAGCCACAGCGTGAGCGGCGTCTTGCCGGCGCCGCCGACGGTGATGTTGCCGACGACGACGACCGGTACCGGCAGACGTTGTGGCTCGGTCAGCCGGCGCTTGAGACGGGAGAGCAGGAAGAACAGCGCCGACAAGGGAAGCAGAAACCACAACGCCGGCGTCAGCCGGCGTTGCTCGAACCATTGACGCTGCAACCAGCGGCCGAACATCAGCGCGGCGTCTGGGTGGCGAAGGAAATGTGCGGATAACCGGCCGTCTGCGCCGCCTGCATGATGTCAACAACGCTCTGGTGCGTCGCCTTGGCATCGGCATTGATGACGATCACCGGATCCTGGCGCTCGCCGGCGGCCCGGCGCAGGGCATCGGCAATCGCCTTGACGTCAGTGGCCGCCAGCGGCGATTTGTTGACCAGGATCTGGCCACTCGCCGTCACCGCTACATCGATCTCGTTCGGTTGCTCGGCCTGCTTGGTGGCATCGGCCGTCGGCAGGTTGATTTCGAGGCCGGAGAACTTCGAATAGGTGGTGGTCAGCATCAGGAAGATGATGATCACCAGCAACACGTCGATCATCGGAATCAGGTTGATTTCCGGCTCTTCCCGGGAACGCCCGCGCTGAAAATTCATGGCTTACTTCCGGTCGCCGTGCATGAATTCGACCAAGCGGATCGCCTGCTGCTCCATCTCGACGACGAAGCCGTCGACCTGAGCGCGGAAATGACGCCAGAAGATCATGCTGGGAATGGCGATGAAGATGCCGAAGCCGGTGTTGTACAGGGCAATCGAGATGCCGTGCGCCAACTGCTGCGGGTTGCCGGTGCCTGGCGCCTGCGAACCGAAGATCTCGATCATGCCGATGACCGTGCCAAACAGGCCCATCAGCGGGCTGATCGAGGCGATGGTGCCGAGCGTCGTCAGGTAGCGGCTGAGATCGTGGGCGACGGCGTTGCCGGCTTCCTCGATCGACTCCTTCATCACCTCACGCGAATTGCCGACATTACGCAGACCGGCCGACAACACGCGACCAAGCGGCGAATGCCGATCCAGTTCCTCAAGCAGCGTGTCGTTGTTGGCGCCACGACGGAATTCGCCGACCGCCCGCTGCAACAGGCCGGACGGCACGATCTTGCCGCGACGCAGGGCGACCAGACGCTCGATGATCAAGGCGACGGAAATGATGGAGGCCACTATCAGCGGCCAGATGGGCCAACCGGCGGCCTGAACGATTGCAAGCACGTGAGACACCCTCGCTGGAAAATTAGCCAAGGATTTTGCCTCTCGAATGGATGAGGGGCAAGCGGCAATTTGCCGCAGTCGCCGAGCGGGTCCAGAACGCTTATCCCCAAAACCTGTGGATAAGTCTGTGAATGAACTGTCATCAGATACGCTAACCCCGTTCTGGCAAAGGCTTTTTTCTGCTCTGCCAAAAAACAAGGCACAGGGTTTAATCACATAAAAATCAATGACTTAAAAACACCGCCTGGAAGTCAATATGATTCCCGGCCGATCGCCGGGGGTACAATCGCCAGATGACCGCCAGCCCGCCCCCTGTCAACAACTCCATCCTTTCCGTCTCCGGACTCAATCGCCTGGTTCGTCAATGCCTGGAGGCAAATTTTCCGCTGACCTGGGTCGGCGGCGAGATCTCCAACCTGACCTACGCCGCCTCCGGGCATGTCTATTTCTCGCTCAAGGACGCCGGCGCCCAGGTGCGCTGCGTGATGTGGCGCAGCCGGGCACAACTGCTCGGCTGGCGGCTGGAGAACGGCCAACAGGTGGAAGCGCGGACCCTGGTTTCCTTCTACGAACCGCGCGGCGAATTCCAGCTCAATGTCGAAGCCATCCGCCGTGCCGGCCAGGGCGACCTCTACGAACGCTTCCTGCGCCTGAAGGCACAACTGGAAGCCGAAGGACTCTTCGCCACTGCCAGCAAGCGCCCCCTGCCCACCTTTCCGCAGCGCATCGCCATCGTCACCAGCCTGCAGGCGGCGGCTCTGCGCGATGTCCTGTCCACCCTGCACCGCCGCGCCCCGCACATCGCCATCAGCCTGTTTCCGACGCCGGTTCAGGGCGAAGGCGCCGGCCTGCGCATCGCCGAGGCCATCGCCGCGGCCAGCGCCGCCGACGGCGACCTGATCCTGCTCTGCCGCGGCGGCGGTTCGATCGAAGACCTCTGGGCCTTCAACGAAGAATGCGTCGCCCGCGCCATCAGGGCCAGTCGAATCCCCGTCATCGCTGGCGTCGGCCACGAGACCGACTTCACCATCGCCGATTTCGCCGCCGATCTGCGGGCACCAACGCCCACCGCAGCGGCCGAGATGGCGGCGCCGGAACGGGGCGCCCTGCTCGCCGGCCTGGCTACCGTGCACAGCCAGCTGCAGCGTCGCCTCGAACGCGCTCTGGGCGAGCGCCAGCAGCGCCTGGACTGGCTTGCCGGCCGCCTGCTGCACCCGGCGGAACGCCTAGCCCAGCGCCGCCAGCAGGTGGAAAGTCTGACCCGGCGCCTGGGCTTGGGCAGCAGCCGACGCACCGACAACAGCCGCCTGTTGCTGCTCACCGCCAGCCGGCGTCTCGAGGCGGCCCGACCACGGCCAGCCCGACGCGCCGAGCGGCTGATGGAGCAGGGCCGACAACTGGCCCGCCAGATGGACTGGCAGCTTTCCCGCCAGCAAATGAAACTAAATGCGCTTGCCAACGGTCTGAAACAACTCGATCCGCATGCCGTGCTCAACCGCGGCTATGCTTTGGTCACCGGTGCCGATGGCCGCGCTGTGCGCAACGCAGCGGAATTGAGCCCCGGCAACACACTGAAACTGGACTTTGCCCGGGGTTCGGCACAGGCAACGGTCAATCAGGTTGTCGCCGCATCGGAAGCTGACTAGAATTTTTTACCCCAACCCGCTCACCAACAACGGAGAACATCAATGGAACATCAACTGCCTGCCCTGCCCTTCGCCAAGGATGCCCTGGCCCCGCACATGTCGGCCGAAACCTTCGACTACCACTACAGCAAGCACCACAACGCCTACGTGGTTAACCTGAACAACCTGATCAAGGGCA
>DDWF01000066.1:14003-20275 GCA_002345845.1 Betaproteobacteria bacterium UBA2293
TGGAACCACACCTTCTTCTGGAACTGCCTGACGCCGAACGGCGGCGGCGCGCCGAAGGGCGCGCTGGCAGCTGCCATCGATGCCAAGTGGGGCTCGCTGGATGCCTTCAAGGCCGCCTTCCAGGCGTCCGCCGTCGGCAACTTCGGTTCCGGCTGGACCTGGCTGGTGAAGAAGGNNCCGGCACCCCGCTGACCACCGGCGACAAGGCCCTGCTCTGCGTCGACGTCTGGGAACACGCCTACTACATCGACTACCGCAACCTGCGCCCGAAGTTCGTCGAGACCTTCCTCAACAATCTGGTTAACTGGTCCTTCGCCGAAGCCAACTTCGCTAGCTGAGAGAGCCAGTAGCCCAGCTCAAGTGACGAGAAAGGGAGCCCAGGCTCCCTTTCTTTTTGCTCACTGCAATCGCCCGATACGGGGCTCAAGCAGTTGGTGGATCGCCGCGCGAAACCGCGCCAAAGCCGCGCAGGAAATTGTCGATCAGCATGGCCGCCATCGCCTCGGTGCTCTGCCCTCCGGCCAGGTCCATGCGTTGGCGGATCTTGAGCATGCAGATGCCGTGCACGCTCGCCCAAAGGACCCGGGCCGCCTGCTGCACTTCCAGCGCCTGGCGCCGATCGCTCAAGGGCTCGAGTGCCTGCTCGGCCAGCCCGAAGACCTTGCTCAGCTTCTCCAGATACCAGTCAGGCAGGCTGTTGCCATTCTCCGCCACGAATTCAAAAAGCGTGTTCCAGCGCGGCGTTTCGGCTTTGGCGTAAGCGATATAGGCGTCGGCCAGAGCCAGCAACTGGTTGCGTGCTGAGTCGACCGGAGCAGACACCGCCGCCATCCGTTCGAACAAGGCATCGAGGGTTCGACCATTCACCTGCAGGACCAGATCGTTCAGATTCTCGAACACCAGATAGAGGGTACCGACGGTGTATTCGATCGCCGCCGCCACCTTGCGTGCCGACAACCCCTTGTAGCCCTCGGCGGCGACAATTGCCTCGGCCGCATCCAGGGCCATGCGGCGAATTTCCTCGCGGCTGTGGTCATAGCGTCGCGCCATCGTTGTCCATCCATTCGTGCAGTTTTGTTGGCGTTAGTGTAACAGCCGTTGAACGGCGTTCAATTAAGTGCTAAAACGCAATTGAACGCCGTTCAGTAAAACATGTATCGCATACGGCGTCTCCCACCGAACTGACGGTGGCTTTTTTTGGCGCTTTAATTGAACAACGTTTATTAAGGACTTCCAGATGCATACTTTCAAAACATTTTGGACCCGGCCGGGACGTTTCCTCGTCCTGCTAAGCGGGCTGTTGCTCGCCAATCTGGCGCAGGCGGCCGGCCTGCTGACGCCGAGCGACGGCAGCCTGCCGCCGCTGACCCTGAAGTCGCAGCAGGTCACCGTGGTCATTGAGGACGGCTATGCCGTTACCACCGTCGACCAGGTTTTCCACAATCCGCACAACCGTGACCTGGAAGCGATTTACTCCTTTCCAGTACCGGAACACGGCACCGTCGGCGAATTCACCCTGTGGATCGACGGCAAGCCGGTAACCGGCGAAGTGCTGGAAAAACAGGAAGCCCGGCGCATTTACGAGGACGAAAAGAAGGCCGGCCGGGACGCCGGCCTGACCGAAAAGGACAGCTACAAGACCTTCGACATCAGCGTCGCCCCGGTACGCGCCGGCGCCGATACCCGCACCCGCCTGGTTTATTACCAGACGGCCACGGTCGATACCGGCATCGGCCGCTATGTCTACCCGCTTGAGGAAGGTGGCGTCGATGAGCAGAAGCTGGCCTTCTGGACGGCCAATCCGACGGTCAGCGGCAGCTTCAGCTTCGATGTACATATCAAGTCGGGTTACCCGATTGATGCCGTGCGCCTGCCCAACCACGGACAGGCCCAGGTGACCCAGGTCGGCCCGGGCGAGTGGAAGATTCATCTGGGCAGCCAGAAAGCCGGTGGCCCGGCGGCCGAGGAGGGCAAGGCCGCCACCGCGCCGTTCAACCCGCAACAAACGGCCGAATCGGCCTTCACACTGGACAAGGACATCGTTCTCTACTGGCGGCACCAGGCGGGCCTGCCGGGCAGCGTCGACCTGGTCACCTACAAGCCCGATGCCGGCAAACGCGGCACCTTCATGCTGACCGTGACGCCCGGCGACGATCTGAAGCCGATCAGCGAGGGCAGCGACTGGATTTTCGTCCTCGACATCTCCGGTTCGATGCAGGGCAAGTACGCCACGCTGACCGACGGCGTCCAGCGCGCGCTGGGCAAGCTGCGAGCCAATGATCGTTTCCGCATCATCCTGTTCAATGAGCGCAGCCGCGAACTGACCCCGGGCTATGTTCCGGCAACGCCGGAAGCGGTGCAGCAGTACGCCACCGAACTCGCCCGCATCCAGCCGAACAACGGCACCAACCTCTACGCCGGTCTGGAATTGGGCCTGGATTCCCTGGAGGCCGACCGCACCAGCGCCATCGTGCTGGTCACCGACGGCGTTGCCAACGTCGGCGAAACGGCACAGCGCAAGTTCATCGAACTGATCAAACGCAAGGACACGCGCCTGTTCACCTTCATCATGGGCAACAGCGCCAACCGGCCGCTGCTCGAAACCCTGACCCGGGCTTCCGGTGGCTTCGCCGTCTCCATCTCCAATAGCGACGACATCGTCGGCCAGTTACTGACCGCTGTCAGCAAGGTCGGTCATACGGCACTGCATGGCGTTGAAGTCAAAATCAACGGCGTCAAGACCGCCGACATCGTTCCCAAGGAAATCGGCAGCCTGTATCGCGGCCAGCAACTGGTGCTGCTGGGCCATTACTGGGGTGACGGGCCGGCCAAGGTGGAACTGAGCGGCCGCATCTCCGGTGAGGCCAAGACTTACCGTAGCCAGTTCGAATTCCCGGCGAAGACCGCGGCGCATCCCGAACTCGAGCGTCTGTGGGCCTATGCCGCGATCCGCGATCTGCAGGAAGAGATGCAGGATTTCGGCGAGAAGGCCGACCTCAAGCAGGCGGCAACCGATCTAGCCCTGGAATATGGCCTGGTGACCGACTACACGTCGATGATCGTCCTGCGTGAAGAACAGTTCGCCGCGCACAACATCCAGCGCCACAACCAGGCCCGCGTCGCCGTCGAACAGGCGGCCCAGCAGCAACGCGCCGCCAGCGCCCCGGTTTCCCGCCGTGTCGACAGCCAGCAACCGATGTACAGCAGCAGTCGCGCCAGCCACAGCGGCAGCGGCGCCATTGATGGCTGGACCGTGCTCTTGCTGCTGATCCTGCTGCTCGCTGCCCACCGCCAGCGCCGGACAGCATGAGTCAATCGCAAAAACCGATGAACCGGGGCGGCGGCCAGCCGCCCTGGCTGACGACGCTCGCGGTCACCGTGGCGAGCGGCCTGTGGTTGAGTCTGGGGCCCGTGCCGGAAGCCTTGATTTTCGACCGTTCGGCCATTGCCGGCGGCGAATGGTGGCGACTGCTCAGCGGGCACTGGGTTCATAGCGACGGTCGCCACGCCCTGTGGGACATCGCCGCCCTGGCCCTGGTCGGCGGACTGGTCGAAAGCAGCGGCCGAAGTCGCCTGGCACTGGCCGCCGTGGTCGGCAGCCTAAGTGTCGCCGCTGCCATCTGGTGGCAACTGCCGGAACTGGAGCGCTACTGCGGCCTCTCCGGCATGTTGAACAGCCTTTTCGTCATCGCCCTCGGTGATCTGTGGCAGCGCGGCCGCCAGCCCGTCGTTCTGGCGGCGGCCGTCTTGCTCGGCGCCAAACTGCTCGCCGAACTGGCGGCCGGCCAGTCGGTGCTGATCGATCCGCTGTGGCCGGGGGTGCCACTGGCCCATCTCGCCGGATTGCTCGGCGGGCTGGCCTTCCTGGGTGGCGAGAGAGTTTATCGCCACCAGCGGAATCATCGGTTTTCCCGAGACGACACTCCGGTACATTCGACAAAGCCGTAGTATCTTTTCGCCCTACCATGTCCGACTTCCTCCGTTTCCCCCCTCAGCGATGACCCAGACCGTCGAAACCTTTGCCACCCCCGCCATGTGGGCAGGCTTCATCGCCTTCGTGCTGGCCATGCTGGCGCTTGACCTGTTCGTTTTCGGCGGCCGCAAGGCGCACCGCGTATCGGTCAAGGAAGCTGGCAGTTGGGTGATCGCCTGGATCTGTCTGGCGCTAAGTTTTGCCGGGCTGCTCTGGTGGTACCTGAATGACACGCAGGGGGCCGAGATTGCCCAACGCAAGACCCTCGAATTCCTCGCCGGCTACCTGATCGAACAATCGCTGTCGGTCGACAACATGTTCGTCTTCGTGATGATCTTCGGCTACTTCGCCGTACCGCCGGAACTGCAGCGGCGCGTCCTGCTCTACGGCGTACTCGGCGCCATCGTCATGCGTGCCGGCATGATCCTCGGCGGCGTCTGGCTGGTCACCCAGTTCTCCTGGCTGCTCTACATTTTCGGCGCCTTCCTGGTGGTCACCGGCATCAAGATGATCGTCTTCGCCGAAGCCGAGCCCGATCTTGACCAGAACCCCTTGCTGCGCTGGCTGCGCAGCCATCTGCGCATCACCTCGACTTTCCATGGCGAAGCCTTCTTCGTCCGCCAGAACGGCATCCTCTGGGCGACGCCGATGTTCCTCGTCCTCGTCCTTATCGAGGCCAGCGACGTCGTTTTTGCCGTAGACAGCATCCCGGCCATCTTCGCCGTGACCACCGATCCGTTCATCGTGTTCACTTCCAACATCTTCGCCATCATGGGCCTGCGCGCACTGTACTTCCTGCTCGCCGACATGGCCGACCGCTTCCATCTGCTCAAGTACGGCCTGGCCATCGTCCTCGTCTTCATCGGTGGCAAGATGCTGGCGGCGCCGTGGTTCCACATGCCGATCCAGTGGTCGCTGGCAATCGTCGGCAGCATCATTTTTGGCTCGGTGGCGCTGAGCCTGGCACTGTCGAAAAAAACCAAGAACGAGGGAGATCAAGCATGAACCCAGTCGTCGAAGATACCCTGCCGCCGCCCAGCGAAAGCCGCCGCGATGCCGATGGCAGACTGACGCGCCTGCTGTTCGCCAGTTCGCCCGAGGCGGCGCCCGGCCCCGCCTGGCTGATCGCCATCGATGGTTCGCCACAGGCAAACCGGGCGGTCAGCGCGGCGCTGCGCCTGGCCGACGACATGAAGGCTTGCTCGCTGCATCTGCTGCATGTTCAACACTGGCTGAGCAAGGAAGCGGCGGAAAGCGAACTGCTTGCCCGCGGCCAGGCGGCCAGCCGTGAAGCCCGCCAGTTGCTGGCGGCTGCCGGTCGTCCGTGGCAACTGCACCTGGCACTCGGCAACGGTGCCGAGACCGTCGTCGCCATTGCCCGCGAACTGGATTGCCGCGGCATCATCATCGGCTGTCGCGGCCTCGGCGCCGCCAGCAGCCTGCTGCTTGGCTCGGTCAGCAGCAAGGTGATCCAGCTCAGCCCGATCCCGGTCCTCGCCGTTCCCTGACCGGCCTGCCGACCATCGCCCGCCGCTGACGGCGGGCGATGGCGCCCCCACTCTCCCCCTGATCTACGGTGCTGGCCTGAAAGCCAGGCAGCACAGGCGCTTAACCATTGCGTAACTATTTTCACGGTGTCAGGCAGTTGTAAGCTAGCCCGGCAAAACTGCGAGCGTGGTCCGACTGCGCAAGTCGTCGGTCCCTTTCAATTTTCGGAGGAGAAAATCAATGTCATTGGACGATCAAGGCAAGGCCTATTGGTCCGCCACACTCGGCCTGCTGGGCAAGATCCTGGCAGTCTGGTTCGTGGTTTCGTTCGGCGCCGGCATTCTGTTTGCCGATGCGCTTAACGGCATCAAACTCGGGGGTTACCCGCTGGGCTTCTGGTTCGCCCATCAGGGTTCCATGTACATCTTCATTGCCCTGATTTTTTATTACGCATCGGCAATGGGCAAGCTCGACCGCAAGTTCGACGTGCACGAAGACTAAGGAGATCACATGGATCTGCAAACTTTGACTTACCTGGTGGTCGGCGCCTCTTTCGCGCTGTACATCGGGATCGCTATTTGGGCGCGCGCTGGCAGCACGTCCGAGTTCTACGCCGCTGGCGGCAACATTCACCCGGTCACCAACGGCATGGCTACGGCCGCCGACTGGATGTCCGCAGCCTCCTTCATCTCCATGGCCGGCCTGATCGCCAACATGGGTTACGGTGGTGGCTTGTTCCTGATGGGCTGGACCGGTGGCTACGTTCTGCTGGCCATGCTGCTGGCTCCGTACCTGCGCAAGTTCGGCAAGT
>DDWF01000261.1:0-409 GCA_002345845.1 Betaproteobacteria bacterium UBA2293
CGGCCGCAGCCGATGCATTTCTTCGCGTCGATCGACTCGGCGTAGGTCGGCGTGTAAGGGGTGCCGCCACGGGTTACGGTAGTTGCACTCATGAAGTTTTTCCTTTCCAGGAGGGTTGCATTGAATTGAGTTTGGCCAGGTGTTCGTTGGCAGCGGCCCACGCCTTGCAGGCGTCGAAGGTGGATTGGGCGATGCCGGGTATTTCCGCGTATCCGGCGGGCAGGCGGTCTTCGACGAGGTCGTGCATCTGCCCGGCCCATTCGCTGGCGATGCGCTTGAGCTTCTTCACTTCCTTTTCCAGTGCTCTGAGTTCTTCCTCGTTCATGTTCACATCCCCGCCACGTCCGGATGCGCGCCGATGATTTCCAGGGCGACGGCGAGGATCTTGTCGGCCTCGGTCTTCATCTTC
>DDWF01000261.1:430-2732 GCA_002345845.1 Betaproteobacteria bacterium UBA2293
CGACGGTGATCAGCGCGCGGCCGAAGCCCTCGTGCGAGAGATGCACCAGCGGCACGGCCATCTGGCCGCATTCCTTCTCGATCAGCACGGCAATGGCGTTGTAGAAGGCCTTCACGCAGGCGATGGTTTCCTCGTCGGGATCGCTGACGATGGGAATCTGCGCCTTGCGTTCCCTGGTCATGATCAGCGGCTCGAGCAGCTTCTCGCCCGGTTGGCCGTCGTAGGTGCCATAGCTGTCGAGCGCGCGCATCTGCCGGATCATCTCCTTGATGAAATCGGTCTCGTAAATCGGGTCGCGTTCCAAAACGGCGGCGGTACTCATGAGGGCTCTCCAATGGGGGGTGAATCGAAAGTCAGTGCCGGTGAGACGGCGGGCGGGGCGCACGCGGCGCGTCGGGCGAGGATGCGCTGGGCGATCAAACCGACGCCCAGCCCGGACAGCGCGCCGCCAACGGCGGTCAGGTCGCCGAAGGCCGACAGCGCGATGGCGCCGAGCAGCAGCGTGGTGGACGGCAGCAGGTAGGCGCGCAGGGCACCGCGCACCAGCGCGCCCTCGGCCATCGTCAGCGTCACGTCATCTCCCGCGCGCAGCGTGGCTGCCACCGGCAGGCGCACCGTCGTACCCGTGCTGCTGCAGGCGCCGCGGCTGCCGCAGGACGCGCAGGCCGCCGGCGTGTCGACGCGGATCGTCGCCATGCCGTCCTGAACGGCGAGGATGCGGCCGCGGCGGGCGATCATTCTTCCCAGTCCTCGGCGGCCATGCGCGCGAAGCGGCCGGCATCGCCATCCGGGGCCTGCTTACGGATCGCCTTGTCGAGCCACGCCACGCCGCCGTCGCGGATCGCGGCGCGCAGCAGGCCGAGCAAGGCATCGATGGCTTCGGGCGCATCGAGGCGCAGCGGCTGGATGCCCGCGGCCAGCAACTGGCGCACCGCCGAGCCGCCGACCGCCTGGCAATACACGGCCGCGCAGCCGGACAGTGCGGCGATCTTGGCGGCCAGCTTGCCCTCGTTGCCGTCCATGCCTTCCTCGGAAAACTCGGCCACCTCGACCAGCCGGGCGCGCTCGCCGTCGAGCGTATAGATGACGAAACCGGTGGCCGCGCCAAAATGCTGGTTCACCCGCGCGCGATCGTCCGAGGCGAAGGCAACCTTGAGCATGGCGGGCAGCGGCTCAGTGCCGGACCAGGCCAGCGTCAGCTTCCGCCGGCCGGCGGTAGATGGAACGATAGGCGGGGATGTCATGGTGCTGTCCCAAAATGAGATTGGCGAGGTCGAAAAGGGCCTGGCGCGCGCCGCGATAACCCACCCACGCGCGCGCATAGCCGCCGACGAGGTCGTACTGCGGAAAGCCGGCGCGCAGCAGCGGAAGGTTCAGGCGCCCGGCGCTCTGCGCGGCATGCGAGTTGGATATCAGCAATTGTGCGTTGCCCAGCTTTGCGGCGCGTTCGAGGTCTTCGATGTCGCCGATCTGCACCGTCGCGCAGGGCACGTCGTTCAGCACCGCGGCGCCGCTTTTGGCTACGTTGGGAGCGACGGCGGCGACGATCTCGGCGCCCATGCCGCTGAAGAACTCGCCGAAAGCCAGCAGGTGGTCGGGGTCGAGCGCGAGCGCAAGGCGCGCGAAGCCGGCCATGAAATGCGTGTCGACCATCGCGTCCTGCAACTGCGCGCGCTGGCGTTCGATCTTTTCGGGCACCGGCTGGTCGGCAATCTCCGCGAGCGCCGCGGTGAAGGCATCGCAGGCATCGAGACCCATCAGGTGGTCGAAGCGCACGTCGGGCACGCCGGTGCGTTCCTTCAGCAGGTCGGCGGCGCGGCACAGCGAGCGGCCGATCACCAGCGTGGCGACCGCTTCGCCGAGCGCCTCGATTTCGCTCTTCGGCGTGCCGCCCACGGTGAGCGGCGAAAACTCGCGGTCGGTCAGATGGCCGTCAAGCGAATCGCCGAGGTCGGGCAGCACCACGGGACGCAGGCCGAAGGCCTCGATCCATTCCTTGATCGTCTCGATGTCGCCGGGCGTCAGCATCGAGGCGGCCAGCACATTCACCTGCTTGTGGCGTCGACCCGCCACACTCCTATTTTGACGCCGTCCTGCCAGCGCCGACTTTGGCACCCTCATTGGGACCCTCATTGGGACCATATGGTCGATGATCGCCTCGACGGCGAGCGCGAAGCCGCTCTCCAGCGAGCCCGTGTCGTCAGGCGCATTCACCGGCACCACGGCAATGTGGTCGAACTGCGGATGCTCTTCGCGGAAGCGCTTTACCAGCCGCTTGATGTCGGTGCCCTGCGTCTCCGAC
>DDWF01000317.1 GCA_002345845.1 Betaproteobacteria bacterium UBA2293
TATGGCCTGCTGCTCGCGCTGCTGCCGGTACTGGCGGCGAGTTTCCTCGTCCAGCTTCAGTATTTCCTCGGCCTCAAGGCCAACGTCATCACGTCCTGCTGCGGCAGCCTGTTTTCGGCGGGCGACCAGACGCTTTCTGGCAACCTCGCCACCCTGCCGCCGGAGCCGGCCCTGGTCGCCTTCTATGCCGCGCTCGCCGCCGCGGTGATGATGGCGGGCCTCCATGCCCTGACGCGGCGCGGTGGCTATCTCGTCGCGCTGGCCGCCGCCGCCGCATTCGTTGCCGCCATTGCCGGCATCATTTCTTTCGTCTCGCTCTACATCTACGAGCATCCGCATCACCATTGCCCGTTCTGCATCCTCAAGCCGGAATACGGCTATCAGGGCTACTGGCTGTATATCCCGCTGTTTGCCGCCACCGCTGCCGGCCTCGCGGTGGGCGCCCTGCAATTCTTCCGTCGCGTTCCCAGCCTGGCCGCGGTGGTGCCGGCAACGACCGCCCGGCTGGCCGGCATCGCCGCCGCCGGCTACCTGATGTTCACCGCCGTCGCCACGGTGATGATGCTGCGCTCCAACCTGATCCTGCTCGGCTGACGGGAAGTTGGCAGGCCCGCCCCTTAGCGTGAAATGCACAATTCGACGCCGGGTAAGACCATGGGGGGGGCGTTGTATTGCTTTTAACGGATTTCATGGCACGGGGGTGGGTTTGGCGACCATGAAGGTTAGGAAGGATGTCTTAAGCATGCGTTAAGCCGCGCATAAGCAAGCCTTAAGCTAGCGTCGTCAAACTGCGGGCCATGCTTCAACCTACCCGAGGAGTTTGACCATGAAGTCCGTAATCCCCATGCTGTTTCTGGTTTGTGCGGTGCCGGCCTTCGCCGCCACGCCCGCCGAGTTGTTATCCGGCTACCGCGCCGAAGGGGCGCGACAGGTCGCCGGCTTCCAGCCCTCCGCCCAGCGCGGCGCCGAGTTTCATGCCCGCAGGTTCGGCGTGTCGGCGAAGCTGGCGTCCTGCGCCAGTTGCCATACCGACGATCCGGCGCAGGCCGGGCGTCATGTCGTCACCGACAAGTCGATCAAGCCGCTGGCGCCGGCCGCCAACGCCGAGCGCTTCAGCGATCCGGCCAAGGTGGAAAAGTGGTTCAGGCGCAACTGCACCGAGGTCGTCGGCCGCGAATGTTCTGCCGCCGAAAAGGCCGATTACATCGCTTACGTCACCGGAGGCCGCTGACATGAAAAAAGCCCTGCTGCTGATCCTGCTGTTTCCGTTTGCCGCCACGTCCGCCATTGCCGACAAGCTGCGCCTGCCGGCCGATGCGCCGCCGGCCTTCCAGGCCGAATGCGGCAGCTGCCATGTCGCCTTCCCGCCGCAGCTGCTGACGGCGGACGACTGGCGGCGCGTGATGCGTTCCCTCGACAAGCACTACGGCGACAACGCCAGCCTCGACGAGAAGACGCGCGTCATCCTGGAAGATTTCCATGTCCGCCATGCCGGCGGGAAAAAAGTCGGTTCTAGCAACATGGCACGAACCGGCGAACCGCCCCGGCTGACTCAGACGGACTGGTTCCTGCGCGAGCATCGCAAAGTCTCCGCAGCCGACTGGAAGGATGCCAAGGTCAAGACGCCGGCCAATTGCGCCGCCTGCCACACGCAGGCGGCGGCGGGCAGTTACCGCGAGCGCGAGATCGTCATGCCCTTGGGGAAAAATGCGGGTCGCCGGTGGGAAGACTGACATGAACAAAGTGCTGATCTGGGATTGGCCGGTGCGCATCGGGCACTGGCTGCTGGTGGGTGCCTTCGCGCTGGCCTGGATTACCGGCGAGAGCGAGGAGTGGCGGCTGGTACATGCCTTTGCCGGCGGCACCGTCGTCGGCGTCATCCTGTTCCGCCTGCTCTGGGGTCTGGTCGGCACGCGGCACGCGCGCTTCGCGAGTTTCGTGCGCGGGCCGCGGGCGGCGCTCGACTATGTCCTCGGCCTGCTGCGCGGCGACGCGTCGCAGTATGCCGGCCACAATGCCGCCGGCGGCTGGGCGATCGTTGCGCTGCTGGCGCTCGGCTTGCTGACCGGGGCGAGCGGCTGGCTGACCTATCAGGACATGGGCGGGGAATGGCTGGAAGAGGTGCACGAAGCGCTGGCCACGGGAATGCTGGCAGTCGCCGCGGTGCACGTCGCCGGCGTGGTCGTCAGCAGCCTCGCCCATCGCGAGAATCTGCTGCGGTCGATGTTCACCGGATTGAAGCAGGGCAGGCCGGACGAGGCGATTGCCAATGCCCGTCCGCTGGTGCTGGTGGTGCTGATCGTTTGGGTGGCTGCCTGCGCGTGGTGGCTCGCACGGTAATATCCCGGCCATGCGCATATTGCTTGCCGAAGACGATCCGCAACTGGGCGACGGCCTCACGGTCGGCCTGCGCCAGGACGGCTACGCGGTCGACTGGGTGAAGGACGGCATCGCCGCCGACCTCGCGCTCAAGAGCGAGAGCTTCGACCTGCTGGTGCTCGATCTCGGCCTGCCGCGCCTCGCGGGGATGGAAGTGCTGGCGCGCCTGCGCGGCCGCGGCCAGAGCCTGCCGGTGCTGATCCTGACGGCGCGCGACGCGACCGGGGACAAGATCGCCGGCCTCGACGGTGGCGCCGACGACTACCTCGTCAAACCCGTCGACCTCGACGAGCTGGCCGCGCGCGTGCGCGCGCTGGCGCGCCGTACCGCCGGCCGGGCCGCCCCGTTGCTGCAACACGGCGACCTGGTGCTCGACCCCGCCGCGCACCAGGTGACGCGGGCCGGCATGCCGGTCGAACTCTCGGGGCGCGAGTTCGCGCTGCTGCAGACCCTGCTGGAAAACCGCGGCCGGGTGATGACGCGCGCCCAGCTCGAAGGCTCGCTCTATGGCTGGCGCGATGAGCCGGACAGCAACGCGCTCGAAGTGCATGTCCATCACCTGCGCAAGAAGCTCGGCGCCGAGCTGATCAGGACGCTGCGCGGCGTCGGCTACCTGGTGGCGAAGTGAGCCCACCCCGAAAACCTTCGCTTCGCTCGGTTCTCCCCTCAAGGGGCGAGAAACTCTTGGGACGGCCCGGCGAGTTTCTTCAGACAGCCGCAACCACGCGCTGGTTCTCGCTGCGCCGCCGCCTGCTGGTGTGGCTGCTCGGCGGCGTTACGGTGGGTTGGCTTGCCGCCGTCGGCTTTGCGTATGTCGAGACCCGGCACGAGATCATGGAACTGCTGGAAAAGCGCGAGCGGTACGAGAAACTCGAAAAGCGCGTGAGCAAGGAACTGACCGACCACTTGCTCAAGACCATGCTGACGCCCCTGCTGTTCGGCGTGCCGCTCTTCGGCGCCTGGATCTGGTTCGCCACCTGGCGCGGCCTCAGGCCGCTCGACGAAGTCGCCGCCGAACTCGGCAAGCGTGCGCCCGAACGGCTCGATTCGGTCGTGCCCGCCGCCGCGCCGCGCGAAATCCGGCCGCTGCTCGATGCCTTGAATGCCCTGTTCGGCCGGGTCGGCCAGACCCTCGACAACGAACGCCGCTTCACCGCCGATGCCGCGCACGAGCTGCGCACGCCGCTGGCGGCGATCACCGCGCAGGCACAGGTCGCGGCGCGGGCGCGCGATGCGGCGGAACGCGATCATGCGCTGGCGCAACTGACCGCCAGCGCGCGCCGCGCCGGCCATCTGGTCGAACAGCTGCTGACCCTCGCGCGCCTCGATCCCGCCGCCGAACAACCCATGAGCGAGCTCCGACTCGACACGCTGGCCGCCGAGGTCTGCGCCGACCATGGCGCGGCGGCGCTGGAGAAAGGCATCGCGCTCGAACTGGCCGCGCCGACGCCGGTCACGGTATCCGGCAACGCCGCGATGTTGCGCGTCCTGCTGCGCAACCTGGTCGACAACGCCGTGCGCTACACGCCGGCCGGCGGCAAAGTCGGCGTTGGCGTGACGGCACTCCACGGAGAAGTACTGCTGACCGTCAGCGACAGCGGGCCGGGGATTCCCGCCGCGCAGCGCGCCAACGCGCTGCGCCGCCTGCATCGCCTCGCCGGACAGGACATCGAGGGCAGCGGGCTCGGCCTGTCGATCGTCGCACGCATCGCCGAGCTGCATCGCGCGCGCCTTGAGCTGGCCGACGGGATCGGCCGGCCGGGACTGAGCGTACGGGTCAAGTTTTCGCGTTCGGTGATGCGTTAACCCGAGCGCGAGCATAGCGAGGAAGGGATTCGCGATTTCAAGAACTGCGCGGAGTGCCACCGCGGGGAGCGGGATGACGACTGAATCCTTGTCGCGCATCCAGCTGGGCCTCCTGTATCAAAACGGCGAAGGCTTACCCGCCGGGCGCTGATGACCGCGACCGCTTCCGGAACAACGAAGCTGGCCGCGATCGCCGACTGATCGATCCTTACAGCGGCTTTTTCGCGGTAATGGCGCCGCGAATCTGCTTCTCGTCGTAGCCGGTGGCCTTGTCGTACGGGTAGAGTTCCTTCAGCTTCGCTTCGACGCCCGGCGCGAGGCTGTTGGTCTTGCCGTGGCAGTCGAGGCAGAGTCCCTGGGTGGGGAGCGCCTTCATGTAGCGATACATCTTCTGGCCATCGACCGTGACCAGTTCGCCCTTGTCGATCTTGGTCGGGTCCTCGCCGGCGGCGAGACGGCGTTCGAAATCCTGCAGCACGGCCTGTTCCCAGGCGTCCGGCACGGCCTTGGGGTTGCGGTTCTTCATGCTGACGCGGCGGATGGCCCAGCCGGTCTGTTCGGAAAGGCCCTTGGCCATCTGCGGCGCCTTGTCGCGGCACACGGCGATGGCACCCACATGACCGGTCTTGAGGATTTCTCCCTGGAGCACCTCCAGAAGTTTCGGCACCATCTTCTGCGGAATCGTGCGCGCCTCCTCCAACAGTTGCGCCTCGTTGGCGTACGCAGGCAGCGCGAGCGCTGAAAAACAGGCCATGACCGCCATGCAGCATTGCTGGTGTCGTTGCATCGTTGTCTCCTTCTCGGGTGGGTGTGGGTTACAGCTTATTCTTGCGGTTCGCTCACAAAGCCGATTCTAACCATTCCCGCCTTGGCGGCAAGTGCCATGACCTGGGCGACTTTTTCGTAATGGACGAGGCGGTCGGCGCGGATATGCACTTCCGGTTGCGGCAGCTTCGGAGCCTCCTGCGCAAAGCGTTGTGGCAGCGCCGCGAGCGTGATCTGTTCGCCATTCCAGTAGAGATCGCCACTTTCCCGGATGCCGAACTCGATGTGCTCCGGCTTGGTGATGTTGGCGTTCGACGATGCCTTCGGCAAATCGATTTTCACCGCATGCGTGAGCAGCGGCGCCGTGACGATGAAGATCACCAGCAGCACCAGCATCACATCGACGAGCGGCACCACATTCATGTCGGCCATCGGCGCACCGTGACGGCGCCGGGAGATGTCAGCGTTGGCCATTTTTCACCGTCAGCAGCACATAGAGATCGTGAGCGAAGGACTCCAGCCGCGACA
This sequence comes from Betaproteobacteria bacterium UBA2293, assembly GCA_002345845.1. The sequence goes on from DDWF01000317.1 coordinate 5,479, forward strand.
GCCACATGCGGTTCCTGCGGTTGAAGGCGTTGTAGGCCAGCACTGCCGGAATCGCTACCGCCAATCCGAGCGCCGTCATGATCAGCGCCTCGCC
>DDWF01000136.1:0-4416 GCA_002345845.1 Betaproteobacteria bacterium UBA2293
CGTCGAGGAACAGCGTGCCGCCGTGGGCCTGCTCGAAACGCCCCTTGCGTGACTCCACCGCGCCGGTGAAGGCGCCACGCTCGTGGCCGAAGAGTTCCGATTCCAGCAGGTTTTCCGGCAGCGCTGCGCAGTTGAGCTTGACCATCGCGTTGCGCGCCCGTGGCGAGTTGTAGTGGATGGCGTTGGCGATCAGTTCCTTGCCGGTGCCGGTCTCGCCGCGGATCAATACCGTGGTGTTCCACTTGGCGACCATCCGCGCCTGGTCGAAGACGCGGCGCATGACGGCCGAGCGGCCGACCATGCTGTCGAAGCCGAATTGATGGCGGACGGTACGCCGCAGCAGATCGCGTTCTTCCAGCAGCGAAGATTTCTCCTGCGCCACTTCCATCGACAGGCGCAGGCTCTGGCCGATCAGGTTGGCGACCATTTCGACGAACTGGGCGCGTTCCTCAAGCAGGCCGTCTTCCGGCTTTTCCGGCTGCACCGCCAGCACCCCCTTGAGATCGCCGCCAACCTTGATCGGCACCGCGATGAACGGCAGTTCCGGCGCATAGAGCTGGGTGCGGTTGAGGAAGCGCGGCTCGTCGGCGACGCGTTCGAGCTTGATGGTGCGCGGTTTTTCCAGGACCAGGCCGATGACCCCTTCGCCGGGGCCGTACTGGGCGTCATCCGAATCCGGACCGTCCGGGTTGTAGATGGTGTGGATGTTGAGCTTGCCGCTTTCCGGATCGACAACGCTGATCAGCCCACGGGAGAGGCCGGCTTCGTCGTGCAGGACGCGCAGCACGTCGCGCAGGGTCTCGTTGAAGGCCAGCGAGCGGCTGAGCACCCGGCTGACGGCATAGAGCGCCGCCAGCAGCAGGATGTTCAATTCGTGGGTGCGACAGAAGCCACCGGCCGGCGGGCATTCGGGATCAATACTGTGGAGGATGTGATCGTGCATGCTGTGTTCTTAGATGGGGTCGCCGTCGAGGCGGAATTCGACGATGGCGGCGCAGCCGCCGCTCGGGCTCTCATCGAGGTCGATGATGCCACCGTGGTCGGCGACCACCTGCTGGACGCGTGACAGGCCGGTGCCGATGTGCCGGCCGCTGCCACCCTTGGCCGTGAAGAAGGGCTCGAAGGCCTTGTGCCGCCAGTCCTCGGGAATGCCGGGACCGCTGTCGAGCACGGAAATGACGATGCATTCGTGGGCGAGGGCACTGGTCAGGCTCAACTCGCGACGCTTCCAGCCCTTGATGTTCATCGCCTCGATGGCGTTGTCGACCAGGGCCTTGAACAGCATGCGCAGTTGCAGCGGCCGACCGAGGATGGCGGGCAGGGTGGGCGCTGGCTGCCAGTCGACGACGATGCCGGCGGCGAGCAGGCGCGGTGTCGATACTTCCAGCACATCGCGCAGGATTTCGTTGATATTGACGCTGACCAGGGTCTCCTGCGGGCTTTGCGGGATGACCTGGCGCAGCGCTTCGAGATGTTCGCGGCTGGCGCTCAGCGCCTGCTGCAGCACGCCGGCGGCGGCCGGGTCGCGGCGCTGCAGGACGTTGACTGCCGAGGCCATGATGTTCATTGGCTCTTCCAGACGGAAGATCGCCGCCGACAGGCCTTCGCGGATCGCCGAGCTACGCTCTTCCTCGGCCAGCACGGCCTGCAGGGCGGCGCCGCGGGCGCGTTCCTGCTCCTCGCGCAGGCTGCTGATGTCGGCGATGACCAGCAGCAGGCCGGCCTGGCCGTCGGTCAGATAGTAGCTGCCGGCGTTGTCGCTGTGCAGATCGATGACCGAGGTGGTCACCGACAGCCAGCGGGCGCGGCCGGCCGGGCGGTCGATACGGGCTTCCTGGCCGACGAAGGCGCAAGAGTCCGGCGTGGTCGCCAGCGTTTCGCGCCAGGCCGGCTGCAGGCTGTCGAGCAGCATGTGCGCCGGTTCCTTGACCCGCAGGTCGGTGACCAGCTTCTTGTACTCCTGGTTGTCGAGGATCACCCGGCCGCTCGGGTCGAGCAGGGCGAAGGCGATCGGCGCCGCATCGACGACCGTTTCGATCAGCTCCTTCTGGTTGCGGACGACGCGTTCCAGGCGATGCAGTTCGGTGATGTCGCGGTGCATGCCGAGAAAATGGGTGGTCTTGCCGCTGGCATCGACGACCGGCGAGATGCTCAGCTCGGCCAGATAGAGTTCGCCATCCTTGCGCCGGTTGAGCAGCCTGCCCGACCACGGGCGCTGGGCCGACAGTTCGGTCCACAGTTGTTGATAGACCATGTCCGGCGTCGTGTGATTGGACAGCACCGACTCGTTGCAGCCGATGATTTCCTGGCGCGGATACCCGGTGACGCGGGTGAAGGCCTCGTTGGCGAACAGGATGTTGGCCTTGGCATCGGTGATCGAAATGGCCAGGTCGGCCTGGTCAACGGCCTGGCGATAAGCCTCGACCGGCAGCTGGATTTCGGGTTTGAGCGCATTGCCGGTGTTGGCAAGTGATGGGGCCGACATGGGCGGGTTCCTCCGGGATTCGTCCTCCAAGGTGTAGCAGAATCCGTGCCGCGTCCATGATGTCCGGCCGAAGCGCCGCCATGGCGGGGCTTTCGGGGGAAATGCGACGAAAAACCTGTCGGCTTTGCGACATTGTTGTTTGAGAAATGCGCCCTATTTTGGTGCGCATGCGCCAATTTGCCGCATCGCTCAGCGGCTTGGCGCCATTCGCGGCGATTGGCACGCCTTATGCAGTGAGAGGGTCGAGATAAACCCGCCGGTCCCGGTCACGAGATGAGTGAAATCCTCCTACTGCTGCTTTCCACCGCCCTGGTCAATAACGTGGTGCTGATCAAGTTCCTCGGCCTCTGTCCAGTGATGGGCGTGTCGAAGAGCGTGGACAGCGCCCTCGGCATGGGCCTGGCGACGACCTTCGTGCTGGTGCTGGCCAGTGCCGCTTCATGGATGCTCGACAACTGGCTGCTGCAGCCGCTCGGCCTCGGTTACCTGCGCATCCTGACCTTCATCCTGGTCATTGCCTCGGTGGTGCAATTCACCGAGATGTTCATCAAGAAATCGAGCCCCGGCCTCTACCAGTCGCTCGGCATCTATCTGCCGCTGATNNCGGCGTCGCGCTGCTCAACGTGCAGCAGCAGTTCAGCCTGTTCAAGAGCCTGCTCTACGGCTTCGGCTCGGCGCTCGGCTTCACGCTGGTCCTGCTGATCTTCGCCGGGCTGCGCGAACGTGTCGCCCTGGCCCGCGTGCCCGCCGCCTTCGCCGGAGCCCCGGTCGCCTTCATCACCATCAGCCTGCTGGCCCTGGCGTTCATGGGCTTCTCGGGCCTCAACGTCTAACGGAGGACTGCCATGATCGCCGCCATCCTCAGCCTGACCGTCCTCGGTGCCGTCCTCGGCATCGCCCTCGGCATTGCCAACAAGTTCCTCAAGGTCGAAGGTAATCCCGTCGTTGAGGAACTGGTCGCCATGATGCCCGGTTCCAATTGCGGCCAGTGCGGCTTCCCGGGTTGCACCGGCGCTGCCGAAGCCATCGTCGCCGGTACTGCCGCCGCCACCTGCTGCCCGCCGGGTGGCAAGGCGCTGGCCTCGGCCATCGCTGCCAAGCTCGGCCTGACCGTCGATCTGTCGGCGTTGGGCGATGACGGGCCGAAGATCGCCGTCGTTGCCGAAGAGCTGTGCATCGGCTGCTGCCGCTGCAGCAAGGTCTGTCCGACCGACGCCATCATCGGCGCCGCCAAGCAGGTGCATAACGTCTTCCGCGAAGCCTGTACCGGCTGCGAAAGCTGTATCGACAAATGCCCGACCGAGGCGCTGGTGATGAAGCCGGTGCCGGTCACCCTGCAGCACTGGGTCATGCCCAGGCCGCTGACCGCCTGAGAGCGAACGCCATGGGATTCATGAATCTGTTCAAACACTTCCTCGGCGATGACTGGGGCGTCCATCCGGACGACCACAAGCGCCCGGCAGCCGATCGCCCGGTGCGCGTGATGCCGGTGCNNAAACTCTACCTGCCGCTGCAGCAGCACCTCGGCGGCCCGGCGCGGCCGGTGGTGCTGGTCGGTCAGCAAGTGAAGAAGGGCGAGCTGATCGCCGAGGCGCAGGGCGCCGTGTCGGCGCCGATCCATGCGCCGACCTCGGGCACCATCGCCGCAGTGACCGAAATCACCGCCCCGCATCCGTCCGGCCTGACGCTGCCGGCGATCATCCTGGAAGCTGACGGGTTGGACGAATGGGTTGAACTGAGCGGTTGTGACGATCCCTTTGCCCTCGACCCGGCCGAGATCGGCAAGCGGGTTGCTGCCGCTGGTGTGGTCGGCCTCGGTGGCGCGGCCTTTCCGTCAGCCGTCAAGCTGACCGGCGCCTCGCGCTCGAAGGTGACGACGCTGGTGATGAACGGCGGCGAGTGCGAACCCTATCTGTCCTGCGACGACCGGC
>DDWF01000136.1:4452-11854 GCA_002345845.1 Betaproteobacteria bacterium UBA2293
CTGGTCGGCATCGAGGACAACAAGCCGGAAGCCATCGCGGCCATGCAGGCGGCCGCCGCCGGTGTCGCCAATGTCGAGATCCGGCCGGTGCCGGCGCGCTACCCGATGGGTTCGGAAAAGCAGCTGATCCAGGTATTGACGGGAAAAGAGGTGCCGGCCGACGGCCGCGCCTTCGACATCGGCGTCGTCGTCCATAACGTCGGCACGGCGCTTGCCGTGCGCGCCGCCATCCGCGAGGGTAAACCGCTGATTTCGCGGCTGGTCACGGTCAATGGCAATTGCGCCGCCAATCCGGGCAACATCGAGGTCCGCGTCGGCACGCTGGCCGAGGACGTGATCGCTTTCGCCGGCGGCCTCAAGGGTGATGGCCTGGGCCTCGCCCGCCGGGTCATGGGCGGGCCGATGATGGGCATGCAGATTCCGCACTGGCGTGTGCCGGTGGTCAAGGGCAGCAGCGGCATCCTGGCCTTCGACGCCGCCGAGGTTGCCGAACAGGAGCCGAATCCGTGCATCCGCTGCGGCAGTTGCGTGAAAGCCTGCCCGATGGGCCTGCTGCCGCTGGAAATGAGCGCCCGCATCCGCAACGAAGCCTACGACGACGCCATCGGCCTCGGTCTCAAGGACTGCATCGCCTGCGGCTGCTGCGCCTACGTCTGCCCGTCGAAGATTCCGCTGGTCCAGTTCTTCGTCCATGCCAAGGGCGAACTGGCCTCGCAGGACCGCGCCAAGCTGCGCAACGACGCCACCAAGAAGCTGGCTTTGCAGCGCCAGGACCGCCTGGCCCGCGAAGCCCGCGAAAAGGCCGAAGCCGCCGCCAAGCGCAAGGCCGAGCGGGAAGCCGCGGCAGCGGCCAAGGCGGCTGCCGAAGCGGCCGCTGCCGCGGCCAGCGAAAAACAGGGAGAAACCGCATGAACTCCGCCACCCTGACCGCTCAGCCCGTCGCCTCACCGCATGCCCATGGTGGCAACTCGGTCAGCCGGACGATGTTCCGCGTGCAGATGGCGCTGCTGCCGGCGACGCTCTATGGTTTCTGGTTGTATGGCTGGCCATCCTTCTTTCTCTGGCTGCTGACCATCCTCTCTTGTGTCGGCTTCGAGGCCCTGTCGCTGAAGTTGATGGGCAGCCAGCGCATCAAGCCGACGCTGTTCGACGGTTCCGCCGTGCTCACCGGCTGGCTGCTGGCGATGACGCTGCCGCCGTGGGCACCGTGGTGGGTGGCGGTGCTTGGCGGTTTCATCGCCATCGTCATCGGCAAGCAGGTGTTCGGTGGCCTCGGCCAGAACGTCTTCAACCCGGCGATGGTCGCCCGCGTCGCGCTGCTCGTTTCCTTCCCGCTGCCGCTGACCCTGTGGGTGCTGCCGTTGCCGATGAATACGCTGCCGACGCCGGATTTTGTCGCCAGCCTGCGCATTTTCCTGACCAGCCTGCCGGTGCCCGATGCAATGACCAGCGCCACGCTGCTCGGCCACGCCAAGACCGAATTGGCGAGGGGTCTCGACCTGGCCCAGGCGCTTGGCTCGGCGCCGGCATTGTCGTGGCTGGGCATACGCGCCGGCAGCTTTGGCGAATCGGCGGCGCTGCTGATCCTCTGCGGCGGCATCTACCTGCTGATCACCCGCGTCATCACCTGGCACGCGCCGCTGGCCGTGCTGGCCGGCGTGGCGATCCCGGCGGCGATCGCCCACGGGGTCAATCCGGCGCGTTTCCTGTCGGCCGAGGCACACCTGTTGTCGGGGGCGCTGATGCTTGGCGCCTTCTTCATCGCCACCGACTACGTCACCTCGCCGAATACCGCCACCGGGCAGATCATCTTCGGCCTGGGCATCGGCTTCCTCACCTGGGTCATCCGCAGCTTCGGCGGCTACCCCGAGGGCATGGCCTTCGCCGTATTGCTGATGAATGCGCTGACGCCGGTCATCGACCGCTTCGTCAAACCGCGCATCCTCGGTCGCGACCGCAAGGGCAAACCGCTCGACATTCCGGAGAACGCCTGATGAATCTCGACGCCATACGCGACAAACTCGCCTATCAGCCGCTGCTGCTCGGGGTCGTCGCCCTGCTCGCCAGCGGGGCGCTGGCTGTAGTGTCCGGGGCCACCGGCCCGGCCATCGCCGCCGCCGAAGCCAAGGATCTGCGCGATTCGCTGTCGGAAGTGCTGCCGGCCGGGCTGGCCGACAACGATTTCCTCAAGGACACCGTGGAGGTGGAGAAGGACGGCAAGCCGCTGACCATCTACCGCGCCCGCCACGGCAGCGAAATGAAGGCGGTGCTGTTCAAGGTGGCCGAACGCGGCTACGCCGGTGACATCCAGGTGCTGATGGCGGTGGACATGGACGGCCGGACGCTCGGCGTGCGCGTGCTCAAGCACACGGAAACGCCCGGCCTCGGCGACAAGATCGAAGTGAAGAAGGACGACTGGGTGCTCGACTTCAACGGCAAGTCGCTGGGCGAGCCGACGCCGGAGAAATGGGGCGTCAAGAAGGACAACGGGGTCTTCGACCAGTTCGCCGGCGCCACCATCACGCCACGCGCCGTGGTCAAGGCAGTCAAGGGCGGGCTGGAGTTCTTCGCCGCCCACCGGGCGGACATTACCGGCTAGGAGCATGCGATGAGCGATACGGGAACGAACTACGGCGAAATCGTCAAGAACGGCCTCTGGGAACAGAACGTCGTCTTCGCCCAGATGCTGGCGCTGTGCCCGCTGATGGCGGTGACCACCAGCGGCACCAATGGCCTCGGCATGGGGCTGGCGAGCACGGCGGTGCTGGTCTGCGCCAACGTGCTGGTGTCGCTGATCCGCCAGGTGGTCAGCGCCCAGGTGCGGATTCCGGTATTCATCGTGCTGATCGCGACGCTGGTGACCATCGTCGACATGGCGATGAATGCCTGGCTGCACGAGCTGTACAAGGTGCTCGGCCTGTTCATCGCGCTGATCGTCGTCAATTGCGCCATTCTCGGGCGTTCCGAATCCTTCGCCGTCAAGAACGGTGTCGTCGCCAGCGCCGTCGATGGTCTGGCGATGGGCCTCGGCTTCACCGGGGCGCTGGTCCTGCTCGGCCTGGTCCGCGAATTTCTCGGCGCCGGCACCTTGTTCGCCCAGGCCTCGCAACTGCTCGGGCCGGCTTTTGCCTTCCTCGAGGTCAAGGTGCCGGGTTACGGCGGGGCGCTGCTGATGATCCTGCCGCCGGGCGCCTTCGCCGCGCTCGGCTTCCTGCTCGCCGGCAAGCGCATCATCGACCGCAAGCTGGCCGAGCGCGAGAACGCCCGCGCCGCCGTGGCCGCAGCTTAAGGAGGACCGTTCATGCAGATCGGCATCGCCTATTCCGAACCCGGCCAGCAGATCTGGCTGAACATCGAAGTTCCCGACACCACGACGGTGCAGGAAGCCATCGACCGCTCCGGCATCCTCAAGCAGTTCCCGCACATCGACCTGAGCGCCCAGAAGGTCGGCGTCTTCGGCAAGCTGGCCAAGCTTGACGCCGCGTTGCGCCCGGGCGACCGCGTCGAAATCTACCGCGCCATCATCTGCGATCCGGCCACCGTGCCGCGCAAGGACATGGACGAGGACGACTGACTTTGTCGGGTTTGGTACAAGAAATCGGCCTTTTCATGCACCGTAATTGTGCGGAAAATATGTTGTAAGCGATTGATAAATCGAAACAATTCGCGGTCTATAATGCGCGGCCAATTTCCCCGGGAGCAGCCTGTGCATATGACGAATTATTCCGCCTCGATCGAGACTACCGGTCTGGGTCTCAACCACGGTTACTGTCTTGATGGCGACTTCGTCCATCTCAATGCCGATGTCAGTCTGGCCGAAGCCGATCTGGCCGACGGCGGCCAATGGGCCCTGCAGTTGTGGGCCAGCGCGGCCGGTTTCGACGGCCTGGCGCTGAACGGCGTCAAGGTTGCCGAACTGGCCCTGCAGCCGACGCCCGGTGCGTTCAATGTCGCCGCCTGTGTCAGCGCCTTGCCGCCGGCCGGTTGCGCCCAGCAGGTGATGGCCCTGGCGCTGGTCGAGAAAGTTGCCGATGGCTATGTCCGGGTGTGTGATCTGTCGGTCTATCCGACCGCACAAACCTTCTTCCAGCCGTTCATGCACGGCGCCGTCAGCTGCCAGCTCAAGGACGGGGTCGCCGAGATCGCCATCGAAAGCATTGCCAGCCCGCGCGCCGCGGAAAACATCAGCGGCACGCTGGCCCTGGAAGTCTGGGCACTGGATGCCCCCTACGCCGGTGGCGCCTGGGTCGGCACGCCGGTCGCCAGCCTGGTGCTCGGCACCCTGGCCGGCGGCACGACCTGGAGCGACTGCCACTACAGCGTTCCGGCGGTGACCGCCAACCCCGGCGCAGCGCTGACCGTGATGCTGCGCGAATGGACGCCGGCCGGTTACCTGACGCGTGACTACCGCAATCTGCCGGCTACGGTGGCCGAAGCGCCGGTAGCCACGGTTGCGACCGCCAAGAAAGTGGAAAAGAAGGTCGAAAAGAAGGTGGCGGAAAAGCCGGCTCCGAAGGCTGCTGCCAAGCCGGCCGGCAAGCCGGTCGCCAAGCCTGCGGCCAAGGCGGCGGCCGCTGCGCCGGTCTCGGTCAACAAGGCCAGCGTCGGCGAGCTGGCGGCGGTCAAGGGCCTCAGCCAGGCCGTTGCCGCAGCCATTGTCGCCGCCCGTCCTTACGCCAAGATCGACGATCTGGTGCGCGCCAAGGGCATGGGTCCGAAGCTGCTGGAAAAAGTCGGCAAGCTGTTGAAGGTCTGATCTCGGGCAAGGCCTGTCGTCGATGCGGCGGGCCTTGCCTGGATGCGATTGGCAAGCCGGCCCGCTATCGGCGATACTCCACGGCGCCCCAGCCAACCCGATTCTTGCCATGAAAAAGATCCTGCTGATCAATCCCTCGTTCAAGGGCAGCCTGCACTCGAACATCAAGGTGCTGGCCTTGCCGCCGCTGAACCTGGCGTGGATCGCCCGGTACACGCCGGAGCACTACGACGTGCAGATCATCGACGAGGCGATGATGGATCTCGATTTCGACCAGTCGGTCGACCTGGTCGGCATCACCTGCATGACGCCGCTGGCGCCGCGCGCCTACGAGATCGCCACTGAGTTCCGCAAGCGCGGCGTGCCAGTCGTCATGGGCGGCATCCACGTCTCCTACATGACCGACGAGGCGCTGCGCTATGCCGACACCGTGGTCGTCGGCGAGGGCGAGAACATCTGGCCGAAAGTGCTGGAGGATTTCGAGCGCGGCCAGATGCAGCGAGTCTATCGCTCCTGCCAGCTGCCGGAGCTGACCAAGCTGCTGCCGCCGAAGCGCGAACTGCTGACCGGCAAGTACTTCGTCGACACCGTGCAGACCGGGCGTGGCTGCCCGATCAACTGCAATTTCTGCTCGGTCACCGCCTTCAACGGCTCGCGTTACCGGGTGCGCGAAATCGACGACATCATCGCCGAGATCAATTCCATCCCCTCCAAGCGCCTGTTCATCATCGACGACAACATCGTCGGCGCCGGGCCGCGCTACATCAAGCGGGCCAAGGAACTGTTCGACCGCATGGCCGACTGCGGCAAGGAGTGGGCCGGTCAGACCTGTCTCAACATCGTCGAGCACGACGACCTGCTGAAATCGGCGCAGCGCAGCGGCTGCAAGGGCTTCCTGATCGGCTTCGAATCGCTTGATCCGGCGACCATCGACGCCATGCACAAGCCGGTCAACCTGCGCCCCGATACGCGCAATTTCGCCGACGCGATCAAGAAAATTCACGACCACGGCATGGCCATCGTCGGCTGTTTCATCTTCGGCTCCGACGGTCAGACCAAGGATGCCTTCCGCCGCACCATCGACTTCGTGCTGGAAAACGGCATCGACGCCGTGCAGTTGTCGCTGGAAACGCCGCTGCCTGGCACCGCCTTCTACAAGCAGATGGAGGCGGAGAACCGCCTGCTGCTGACCGACTTCCCCAACGACTGGCGGCGCTACACGCTGTTCGAACCGGTCTTCGAGATGCGCGGCATGACCCCGGCCGAAGCCTGGGAGGGGCTGCAGGATGCCTATGCCGAGGTCTCCTCGTTCTCGGCGTCGCTGAAGCGCGGCCTGCGCACCTTCGGCAAGACGCGCAGCCTGTTCAGCACGGCGATCTCGTTTTCCTGGAACTACCAGGCCTACAAGACCATCCGCAACATGCCGACGCCGCTGGCCCAGCGCAGCTGAAAACCGCCATCAAGTGGCGGTTGTCGGCTTTCTGACAATTCAGATTTCGGCTTTCTGCCAATAAAACAAGCCTTTGGGGTGTGGCACCTGTCTTGCTATGGATTCACCAGTCCTCTGGAGAATGCCATGAAAGCCAGCGAAATCCAGGCCTTGCTCGACGAGCCGGCCTGCACCCACAACACCAAGGAAAAGTCCGGCTGTTCGAAACCGAAACCGGGCGCCACCGCCGGCGGCTGTTCCTTCGACGGGGCGCAGATCGCGCTGCTGCCGATCGCCGACGTCGCCCACATCGTGCACGGCCCGATCGCCTGCGCCGGTTCCTCCTGGGATAACCGCGGCACGCGCTCCTCCGGCGTGACGCTGTACAAGATCGGCATGACCACCGACCTGTCGGAAACCGACGTGGTCATGGGGCGCGGCGAAAAGCGCCTGTTCCATGCGATCAAGCAGGCCATCGACAGCTATGCGCCGAAGGCCGTGTTTGTCTACAACACCTGCGTCACCGCGCTGATCGGCGACGACGTCGGTGCCGTCTGCAAGGCAGCCAGCGAACGCGCCGGCATCCCGGTCGTGCCGGTCGATGCCGCCGGTTTCTACGGCACCAAGAATCTCGGCAACCGGCTGGCCGGCGAAGCCATGTTCAAGCACGTCATCGGCACCGCCGAACCGGAACCGGCCAAGCCGCGCGCCGACGGCCTGCCGACCTACGACGTCAACCTGATCGGCGAATACAACATCGCCGGCGAGTTCTTCCATGTCGCGCCGCTGTTCGACGAGCTGGGCCTGCGCATCCTCGCGACCCTCTCGGGCGACGCGCGCTTTCACGAAATCCAGACCATGCACCGCGCGGCGGCGACCATGGTGGTCTGCGCCAAGGCACTGCTCAACGTCGCGCGCAAACTCAAGGAAATCTNNTCGACGAACTCGGCCTGCGCATCCTGTGCACGCTGTCCGGCGATGCCCGTTTCCACGAAGTGCAGACCATGCATCGGGCCAAGGTGAACATGGTCGTCTGCGCCAAGGCCCTGCTCAACGTCGCCCGCAAGATGCAGGACAGCTTCGGCATCCCCTTCTTCGAAGGCAGTTTTTACGGCGTCGCCGACGTCTCCAACGCCCTGCGCGATTTCGCCCGGCTGATCGGCGACCCCGACCTGATCGCCCGTACCGAGGTGGTCATCGCCCGCGAGGAAGCCAAT
>DDWF01000136.1:11888-12110 GCA_002345845.1 Betaproteobacteria bacterium UBA2293
GCGGCGTCAAGTCGTGGTCCATCGTCTCGGCACTGCAGGATCTCGGCATGAAGGTCGTCGCCACCGGCACCAAGAAATCCACGGAAGAGGACAAGGCACGCATCCGCGAACTGATGGGCGAAGACACCAAGATGATCGACGACGGCAGCCCGAAGGCGCTGTTGTCGACCTACCACGAGTACAAGGCCGACATCCTGATCGCCGGCGGCCGCAACCTCTACA
>DDWF01000182.1 GCA_002345845.1 Betaproteobacteria bacterium UBA2293
GCATCCTCCAGGCGCTCGGCCAGCAGGTCGAAGAAGATCTTGCGCGCTTCCGGGTCGAGGTTGGCCGCCGGCTCGTCCATGATCAGCAGCTTGGCCTCGCGGCCCAGGGCGATGGCGATCAGCAGTTTCTGCTTCATGCCGCCGGAGAGGCGGACGAACTGGCGGGTCAGGATGGCATCGACATCAAGCCCGAGGCGTCGGGCAATGCCGTGGATGCGTTGCGGATCGGTGCCGCACAGCGAGGCCGAGAAGTCGATCAGCTGGCCGACCGGCATCTTCAGCGGCGGCGGCAGCTGCGGCACGAAGCCGATGTTGCCGAGTACGGCGGTGCGGTTGCTGCGCGGATTGAGGCCGCCGATCGAAACCGTGCCGTCGTGCGTGTATTCGCCGAGCAGGCAGCGGATCAGCGTGGTCTTGCCGGCACCGTTGGAACCGATCAGGGCGACGCGTTCGCCGAGGCCGATACTGAGATCGATGCCGTCGAGCACACGAGCCCGGCGGAAATTCTTGATGACATTGCTGAACTGGATCATGGGGTGGCTATTAAGAGGCAGTTGGGGTCCAACCTGAAGAAGAGTCAAGAGTCCGCGAATGCGGCGATCTTCGCCCATGCCCGCCAAAGTGCACAGGCAGGAGGAAGTGCCTGTTGTTACTTCGGGTCGGCAACGGGCGGGCGAGAGTTTTCCTAAGTGACATGGTGCAAGCCGCTGGTCGCGGTCACTTTTGTCATTCCGTAGCTATACCTGGGTGCGGCCGCAGTCGTGGTCAACGCTTCGTCTTCATACGCCAGAGTCTGGGCATCGTCGGCGTATTGCCAGAATTCCTGCAGGTTTTCGATGTGAATGTCGCGGCCACGGACCGATAGCAGACCGTCGGCTGACAAGTTGTTCAGGATGCGGGAGAAATGCGCAGGCGTGATGTTGAGACAGGAGGCGATGACCCCTTTGCTGGTCGGCAGTCTGATGATCAGCGGCCGGTGCCGGTAGTCGTCGGCGCCGTGCCGGGTGGTCAGGGCGACGCGTAGCAGGTAGTGAACAACGCGCTGGCGTGCCGAGCACAGCGAATACGATTCCATTTCTTCGGTGAGTCCGGCGAGGCTTTGCGATAAGCGGTCGATGATCCGCCGGGCAAACACTGAATTCTTATCCAGCGCCGCCAGGATTGCCGGTTTGGCAATGTGCAACAGCGTGCATTCGCTCAGGGTCTGGGCATAGGTCTGGTAGTTCTTGCCCTGCAGCAGGGCAGATTCTCCGAGCGTTTGGTCGGGGCCGAAGACTCCGAGCACCTTTTCATTGCCCAGCGGTGAGGAGAAGAAAAGTTTCACCTGCCCGCGGATAACTAGAAACAGTCCGCTGCAGGGGTCGTTCTTGTAAAACAGCATTTCCCCCCGTGCGGCGCTGATCTTGCGCGTGCAACCAGCGATCGCTGCCAGTTCCTCCGGTGCAAGCCCGTTGAACAGCGGCAGCCGCGCGATAGCTGAAGCGGTGGAAATCCACTGAGTCTTGTCGACCATTCGATCCCTCGCAGTTTTAGTCGCCAGCCCTTAGCGGCGGCGGGAAAATCACTGAAAATTCAGAGCAGTTTCGACAAGCCCTTGACGTCATAGCGCAGGGCACCGGTCGGACAGGTGTCGACGCACAGGCCGCAGCGCGTGCAGTCGGGGCCGAGGCTCATATGTTCGGCGCTGGCCCGTCCCTTGATGGTGACGTCGAGTACGTGCGGCACCAGGCAGACCTTGCGGCAATCGCCTTCGTGAAAACATTGCTCGACGTTGAAGCTGATGCGCAGCGGCGAAATGGCGCCGACCACGCCGTAGGTCAGGCCGATCGGGCAGACGTAGCGGCACCAGGCGCGGCGCGAGTAGAAAATCTCGAACAGCAGCAGCAGGCCGACCCAGCCGAGCGCCAGGCCGGGGCCGTAGATCAGCGCGCGCGACAGGATGCCGGTCGGCGACAGGGTTTCGAACACCGTGTAGCCGGTGACCGCGGCGAGCAGTGCGAAGAGCAGCCAGAACACGGTACGCGTGGCGCGATGGAATTCGTGGTCGGTGACGATTTTTTTCGCCACCAGCTTCAGGTGCAGCGCCTCGGCCCATTCGGCAACCAGGTGGTAGGGGCAGACCCACGAGCAGAAACTGCGGCCGCCGAGCAGGACCCAGATCAGGAACACCGTCACGGTGCCGATCACCAGGTTTACGATCAGGTGCTTGTGGGCCAGCATCACCTGTAGCGCCGAGTTCAGGTCGATCATGTGGAAGCCGACGAAGCGCGAAGCGGTCAGCGCCCCTTCGAGAATCTGGATGTCGAGCCAGAAGGACAGGACGAACAGCAGGTTGACGGCAATCAGTACCGCCCAGCGGCGATTGCGCCACTTGTGGCTGAGTACGTGATGGTCGCGCAGGTGCAGCTTTTCCTTGATGTAGCGATCCTTGTCGGCGAACTTGACGACCATGATCTGCTGGACCTTGGCGTCGATCTTCTCCGGCTTTTTCGGCGCGGCACCGAGCATGCCCATGAACAGTTCGGCAAAGCGGCTCATGCCGATTCTCCTTGCCAGGTCGCCTGGGCGTCGACGACGATCGCCGCCGGGTCGACCGGGCAGACCATTTCGCAGACGCCGCAGCCGACGCAGGGTTCGAGGACGACCGGGATCATGCGTGTGCGGCCGTCGGCCGCCTTGAGCGGACGCAGTTCGATGGCGCCCTTGACCGGGCATTCACGGACGCACAGGTCGCACAGCGGCAGGTCGTAAGGATGGTCGGCAATCGGGATCGGCTTCCAGCGATCGACATCCATGTAGCGCAACTGGCCGGTGAAGCCGGCACCGCGGGCCTGCCCCTTGAACGGCAGCCCCTGGACGGCCAGACAGGCATTGGGCAGGGCCAGGCGGGCGACGCCGATGCGCTCCTTGAGATTGAGCGTCGGTTCGGGATCCTTTTCCTTGGCTTTCAGGATCGGTGCCGCGGCCAGCAGGGCGCCATCGCGAATGTTCAGGAATTCCGGTTTCTCATAGGTCAGCGAGCCGGTCGGGCAGGCCAGGATGCACTGCACCGCGTCGCAGGAGAAATCGCAGGCCTGGGCGCGGGCGTCGATGTACGGCACACCGACGCCGAAGCCGTCGTCGAGGTCGCCGAGCTTGATCGCCTGCACCGGGCAGACCTGGACGCACTGGCCGCACTTGATGCAGGAGGAGAGGAAATCGGCTTCGTTGAGGGCGCCGGGCGGGCGCAGCCGTGGCGTGCGGGCATTGACGACCGGCAGGTAGCCGAGCAACGAGAGGCCGATGACGCCGCCGGTCAGGCCGACGGACTGGAGAAACTTGCGCCGGGCTTTCTGGCTCTTTTCCAGCGAAGTGGCTGGCGGCCGGGGTTTGCTGGTCGGGGCGTTCATGAGCGGGCTTCCCGTACCGGCTTGTCGAAGCGGGGCTTCTCGTCGGTCAATGTCAGGTCGGGGCTGGAGAACGGGGCCAGGCGTTCGAGGAAATCAAGCAATTCCATGACCGGCGAACTGCGGAAGAAGCGGGCCACCGGCATCTCGATCCAGATCTGGTCGGCATAGGCGTACAACTCGTGTTTCTGGTCGCCGATACCGTCATGGTTGCGGTCGAAGCCCTGGTAGTCGTCCCAGTAGTTGCCCTGCCAGAAGTTCTTCGGATTGTTGTTGTTGTCGCCGCGACCGCCGTAGGTAACCTGCGTCAGGTTGCCCTCGAAGATGTTGTCGACCACGTTGTTGCCGCCGGTCTCGCTGTTGAAGAGGATGCCGATGCCGTTGTAGGCGAGGCGGTTGCCGCGGATCTCGATAGTGCCGTCGGGCTGGAACGGCGAGAGGTCGGAACCGATGCCGACGCCGCAGTAGATGATCTCGTTGTTCTCGATCACCGTGCCCGAGGCTTCCTTGAAGCCGATACCCATGCCGGTGGCGCCGGTGGCCTGGGAAATGACGTTGTCGCGGGCGATGCCGCCCTCGGTGTACATGAAATAGACGCCGACGGCATTGTCATGGAACTGGTTGCGCTCGACGATGTTGTCGTTGGCGAACATGAAGTGGATCGAGTAGCGGCTGCGCTTGCCGATATTGTCGCGGAAGATGTTGCGGTGCGAATACCAGGCGACCATGTCGCGCGAATCGATGATCTGGTTTTTTTCGACAATGTTGTCGTGGCTGTACCAAAGGCGCAGGCCGTCACCGCGGACGCCGAGTTCGAAATCCTTGGAGCGGACTTCGTTGCCACGGATCAGGTTATGGTTCGACTGCTTGAAATCGAGGCCGAACAGGCAGTTGTCGGCACGGATGTTCTCGACGACATTGTGGTGGCCGCGAACGTCGAGACAGGAATCGTCGGTGTCATGCGAATCGCCGGAACCGGTCAGGTGCAGGCCGCGCAATACCGAATTGCTGGCATTGAGGATCATCACCGTCCCCTTGTCGCCGGAATCGATGGTGACCCGGTCGCCGCCGTCGATGGTCAGGGGCTTGTCGATAACCACCGGGCCGGCGTAGATGCCGGGTGGCGGCTTCAGTACCGAACCGGCGGGGGNNTCGAGCTCCTGGAATGGCTTCAGGCCGTGCACCCGCGGGTCGCGCTCGTGCAGCATGAAGGTCTGCTTCGGGCGGTCGATGCCGACTCGTGGCGCGGTGCTCAGGTCGGCGTTCGAACCGCGTTCCTGCTGCGTGTTGCCAAGGCTGAAGGTCAGCATCAGCGTCACCGCCAGCGCCGTCTTGCCGAATTTGCTCAGGGTAGGCATGGCGGCTTACTCGGCTTCGCCTTCACGCAGTTGCTTGCGACGGATCAGCAGCGCCAGCATCAGGCAGACGAAGATCAGAAGCAGTAGGCCATAGCCCCAATGCGGGTAGGAGAAGGTCGAGAACTGCGCCACCTTGCCTTCGCCGAAGACGGTCGGCATGAACGGTTTGACGGTGAAGGCACCCCACGGATGCATGTTGTGGCCGAAGAACCACAGCCAGCCGGAATAGGTGATGACGAAGTAAAGTGGCAGCAGGGCCGGGACCAGGGCCAGCAGCAACTGGAAGCTGCGGATTTTGGCAACCCCGGCAATGACCACACCCATCACGGCGATCAGGCCGAAGATGACCGCCAGCGAGACGTTGCGCACGTTGTCACCCCACTGCTGGATGCGCACCATGTCCTTGAAAAAGGTGCCGGATTCCCGCATGTAGTCCTGGACGTGGCTGTCCAGGCGACCGAGGGCGAATTGGTCGACCAGCATCCAGATGGCGACGCCGCTGAAGCCGACGATCAGCGCCAGCAGGCGGGACTTCTTCGCCGGCATGGCGAAGGCCAGCAGCATCACCGCGAAAAAGCCGAAGAAGAACTTGGCTAGCGGCTTCTCGACCGGGGCACCGGTGGCGATCGGGAACATCCCGACGTAGTGGTTGATGGTGTTCATTTCATGCACGCAGTCGAGACCCTCGGCGCCCTTGTTCAGGTCTTTGCCGCTGTCGGTGATCGGGTTGTAGCGTTCGTCTTCGTGCGAGAGATCCTTCTGGATGATCTCAGCGGCCATGCGCGTGCCTTTGCCGGCCGCCGTGCAGCCGTTGTAGACACCGTCGAAATGGAAATGGATGCGGATGCCGTCGGGGAAGGCGTCGGCCGGGTAATTTGGCGCGGTCAGCGAAACCCACCAGATCGGCACGAAATAGGCGGCGATCAGCGCGATCAGCGCGATCAGGCTCAGGCCACCGACGATTTTGTTCTGCTTGTCCATGTTCGCTGCTCTCTCATAGTTCTCGTGCATTTTTGTTCCTCCCGCTTGTTCGGGGAGGTAAGGAGGGGGACGGGTTCACCCACCCGTCCCCGCTCCGGTCCGCCCCTGGCGGGGCGGGGTGGAGCTTATTTCTTCTTGGCCTTCGGCTTGCACATGTTGCCCGGCATCACCAGGCTGGACTGGTAGGCGGAGATCGCCACCAGCTGGTCATTGGTGTATGGCTTGATGACCTTGACCATGTCCGGATTGGCGTTGCGGCGGTGGCCGTCGCGGATTTCGGTCATCTGGCGCAGCAGGTACTTGTAGTGCTGGCCGGCGATCACCGGGTAGAACTTGGCCTTGTCGCCCTCGCCGTTCTTGCCATGGCACTCGAGACACTGCTTTTCGTACAGTTCCTTGCCCTTGGCGACCTGCATGGCGGCATCGGCGCCTTCGTACTTACCGTGTTCGGTCGGAATGCACAGGCCTTCGATGTAGGCCGAGACGTCGGCCAGTTCCTGCGGATCGACCAGGGTGGCGGCAAATGGGTACATGGTCGGGTTGTCGCGCAGGCCGGCACGAATGTCGGCCATCTGCTTGATCAGCACGGTGGTGTGCTGGCCGGCCAATTGCGGGAAGGTGCCGTCCGGACGACCGGCGCCTGAGGGCAGGTGGCAGGCGCCGCAGATTTCGTAGGCTTCTTCGCCACGGACCTTGTCACCCTTCAGCTTGAGGGCTTCGATCTTTTCCCCTTCCTGGGCGTTCCATTTGTAGTCTTTCGTTTCGATGCCGCCCTGTTTCGGGGCGGGGGGGCCGGCAAAGGCGACGCCTGCCGCGAGCAGGCCGATCAGGAGTGCGGATGTTTTCATGGGTGTCCTCTTTGTGCAGGTGGTCCGGAAGGCTGGATTCATTGTCTTCGGATGAATATCAGCATTCATTGATGTATGTCATAAGCCCCGCTGCCGGGGCTTTTCAGCCTATTTGACCTTCGCCAGATACTCGGCGATGGCCTTGATTTCCTCGTCGTTGACCAGGTGCATGACGCCCTTCATGGCGGCGGTTTGGCCATTGTTGCGGGCGCCGCTCTTGATGTCCTTCATTTGCTGTTCGGCATAGGCGGCATTCTGGCCGGCGACTTTCGGGTAATTCGGCATCAGCGGCTTGTCGCCTTTCGGGCCGTGGCAGGCATTGCAGGTCTTTTCGGCGAACAACTTGGCACCGTCCGGTGCGGCAAAGGCCGAGCCGGTCATCAGGGCGGTGGCGAGCAGAGTCAGAACAATTTTCATGGTATTTCCCTATTTTGATAAACCAGGGGACAGATTGACCGAGCCCCCTGGTTCTTGCCTTAAGTCACATCAAGCTTTTTACTTGACCTTCTTCGCGCCGTTC
>DDWF01000236.1:0-5842 GCA_002345845.1 Betaproteobacteria bacterium UBA2293
TCCATGAGCAACAGCTCCGGGTAGGTGATGATTCCCGCCATGATGTTGTTGAGGTCATGGGCCACGGAACTGGCCATTAGGCCAAGGGATTCCATGCGTTTGGCATCCGCCAGTTTCTCCATCAGGGACATTTTTTGCTGCAGGGCGATTTCACTGTCGGTGACATCGCGGATAGCAGCCACCTGCACTTGCCGCCCCTGAAAATCGATATGTTTGACCCTGAATTCAACCGGGAAAGAGGTACCGTCCTTTTTGATGCCCCGGGCCTCAAACGGTCCTACCGAGTCAGCATCGGCCGGCATGTTCATGGCATGAATGGTGCTGCGGTCCAACAGGACATCAAATATCTGTTTGCCCAGTAATTCGTTTTCCTCGTAGCCAAACATCCTGCACAACTGATTGTTGGTCTGCAGCAGTTCGCCCCGGTCGTAGATGATGATGCCTTCCCAGGTTGCCTGGGAAAGTTGGCGAAAGCGTTTTTCGCTGTTGTGCAGATCCTGCTTGAGTTGTTTGTGCTGAATACTTCTGGTGATGGTGCGAAGCAGACGATCCGGGGGGCAGGGTTTGCGAAGGTAATCGTAGACCCCCTGGCGAAGTGATTCCACCGCGTTGTCGACGGTGGCGTTGCCGGTCAGGATAACGATGGCGGTACCGGGGTGTTCGTCCCTGATGCGGGCAGCAATGTGGTTGCCGCTTGTGTCGGGCAGGTCCATATCCACCAGAGCCACGGAATAGGCATGCTGCTGGAGCAGGTTAAACGCCTGTGCCCCTGAATTGGCGGTGTCGACTTGATACCCATCCGCCTTGAGTAAGATTGCAAGACTGTTACAAAGGTGTACTTCATCATCAATGACGAGAACAGTGTGTAACCGAGTCATGGGGGCAGGGTAAACCGCTTGTTTAAATCGAGATTTATTGAGAAAAAAGCCGTTGATTTTCCATGTGGGTCATTCAAACGTGTTTGCCGGAAAAAGTCCAATGAAAAAAACAATTATTCAATGGGGACAAGGTTTTCAGGCCGGAAGGGTAAGGGTGAAGATCGTCTGTCCCGGACGGGTTTGATAGCTGATTGAACCACCCAGCTTCGTTGCGAGGTTATGGACAATGGCAAGGCCCAGTCCGCCATGGCGGCCATCTTTGGTGGAGGCGCCGATCGTGAAAAGTGTTGCGGTCAGGGCCGGATCGATACCGGGCCCGTTATCTTCGACGGAAATCAGGATGTTATCGTTGTCGACTGCCAGGCGAACGGCAACAGCGCCGTGTCCGGCAACAGCATCCACCGCATTCCCCAACAGATTTTGCAGGATCTGACTGAGGCTTCTGCGGTCACTGCGTACGTAAAGCGGTTGGGTCCAGGGGGTGAAGGTGAAATCGATCAGGTGGTCCTTGCCGGAGGTGGCTTGAAACAGATGCAGTGTTTCTTCGAGTAGCCGGTGCAGGTCCAGCTGCTCGAGGTGAAGCTCATCCTGTTCGCGGGCAAGATCTTCAAGTCCCAAGGTAAGATGCCCGAGCCGTTCCAGTTCGTTGTCGAGAATGGCCAGTTCTTCGTTGATCGCCTCGCCCTGTTCATTTTTTTTGCCGAGGATATGGAGGTAGTTGCGGAGAATGGCTAGGGGGTTGTTGAGCTCATGCGCAATTTTTCTGGCAACCAGGGCGGCCGACTCGACACGTTCAGCCGCAATCCTCTCCGCTTGGGCTGCGCGCATTCGCTCCAGGGAGAAGCATATAGCCGCATGGTTGGCCAGGAGGCGGAGCGGGGTCCATTGACCATTGAAGTTGTGGAAGGCTTTTTCCGTCAGGCCGATGAGGACCAAGCCCAGCAGTTCCTGCTGATGGATCATGGGAAGGGCGACCATGCCCTCGGTCCCGAGAAGGTGCAGCAGTTGGGCGTCAACAAGATTGACCGGATGCTTCTCCTCGGTTTTTTGCCGGAAGGTGTGCAGCAGGCGTTGTTGCTGGAGGGCTTTTCCGGGAAGGCTGTCAGCATACCGCGTGGGCGCAAAGGTGAAATCGCGCATTTCCCGGGCCAGTTTGTTGTCCGGAGAGGTGGAGCAGCGCAACTCGCCGGTCTGCGGGTTCAACACCATCACCACGCAGGCCTCCTCGTTAAAGAGGATTTTCATGCCTTGTTCCACTGCGGCCACAACCTGTACCGTGTTTTCAGCTCGGAGCAGGTTGTCGAGCAGGCCGCTCATCTGGGTAATTTCCCTGATGCGGTTGATCAGCCCCAGGGAAATTTCTTTGTGCGTCTCCTGGCTTTCCGGTTCTTGGTCATGGGAGGTTTTAGCGTTGTGGGGAATATGGATGCCCAGGTGTTCGGCAAATTCCGCTATTTCTTCATCTACCCCCTTGTAGAGTGCCTTGACGAGCGTTGGGGAAAGGTTGAAGAAGCGGTCGGCAGCCTCCAGGCAGTCCTTGCCGGCGGTACTGCTATGGCTGAGCAAATCGGTCAGATAAGCGATTCTGGTTAACGGCAGAGCCTGCTCGACCTCGTCGAGCGGATGGTGGTGGTAGCGGATGGCATCGGCGATCAAGGTGGGCAGCCGCCACTGTTCGCAGAGCCAGGCCCCGGCCGAACAGTGGTTGACATGGAGTTTTTCCTCTTCAAGAAAGGTGAGGCGACCGCTATTGCAGCGCACTCCTTTGAGCAAAAGCGGCGCGTATTTGCCGGGGAAGGCCATCCACAGCAGAAGTTTGCCGATATCGTGCAGGAGTCCGGCCAGGTAGGCTTCCGAAGGGTCGGGATAGGAGGTGGCGACGGCGATGTTGCGGGCCAGCAGGGCGTTGAGGTAGCTATGATGCCAGAACCGGTCGATGGACAGCAGGCCGTTGCTTTCCACCCGGCGAAAGACCTGTTGCACCGAGATGCTGATGGCCAGGTTTCTTACGGTATTGCCGCCCAGATAGACCACCGCCTGCTCCACATTGGTAAAGGTCCTGCGCGCGCCAATGAATGCGGAATTAACCAGTTGCAGCAATTTGGCGCTGATGGCGGCATCTTTATCGACAATGTGGGCAATCGCCTGGAGATTGATATCGGTTTCGTGGCAACTGTCGATCAATTGCACCAGGACCTGCGGCATGCTCGGCAGGTTGCCGGAGATTTTGAGAGTGCTGAGAACGCTGTGGGCAGTGGTCATGGTCAATAACATGGGCAGGTGAAATGTAACTCTCTTAAAACAGGCTACTTTGGATTGTATAGCAGAGCGTCGAAGAAAAATCCAGCAACCAAGTTTTAGGCACCCATTATTTTTGATGGCCTCTAGCCCAATTGATCGATGGTGGCGTACAAATCGCTTGACCCATGGTGCGCCGTTTAGGTAGGTATGAGTAATCACGAGCACGGAGCGAATTTTCCGGTGACGGTAGCGTTCACCGGAATGACGATAATTCCCACAACGAGGTGACTTTTGAAGGTAAATGGGCAGGCGTATCGGTCAATTTGGCTGGCGGCGGATGGCGAAGGCGTTGAAATTATTGATCAGACCCAACTCCCCTTTCGTTTTGCAGTGGTTCGTCTGGAGAGCGTGGAAGAGGCGATGGCGGCAATCAGTCAGATGCTGGTCCGCGGTGCGCCACTCATCGGCGCTACGGCAGCGTACGGCATCTGTCTGGGATTGCGGCGGCACACTTCCTCGGCAGCCTTGGTGAACATGGCCGATCGTCTAATTGCCTGCCGGCCAACAGCGATCAATCTGGGTTGGGCGGTGGACCGGATGCTGCGACTGCTCTTGCCCTTGCCGGAGGAGCAGCGGCTGGCTGCGGCGTACCGGGAGGCCGGGCACATCTGCGAGGAGGATGTCGCCGCCAACGAGGCCATCGGCCGGAACGGGGCAACCTTGATAGCGGCCATCCGGGAAAAGAAGGGGGGAGGAGAGCCGGTCAACATTCTCACTCACTGTAATGCCGGCTGGCTGGCCACCGTCGACTGGGGTACCGCATTGTCGCCGGTCTATGCTGCCTACGATGCCGGCCTGCCGGTGAAGGTCTGGGTTTCGGAAACGCGGCCGCGCAACCAGGGCCTGCTCACCGCCTGGGAACTGGCGCAACACGGCGTGCCGCACACGGTCGTCGCCGACAACGCCGCCGGCATCCTGCTGCGCGAAGGCCAGGTCGATGCGGTGATCGTCGGCGCCGACCGCATCGCTGCCAACGGCGACGTCGCCAACAAGGTCGGCACCTACCTGAAGGCGCTGGCCTGCGCCGACAACGGCATTCCCTTCTACGTTGCCGCACCGCGCTCGACGCTCGATTTCGCCTGCCCGGACGGCGCCGCGATTCCGATCGAGGAGCGCGACGGCAATGAGTTGCGCGTCGTGCACGGCCTTGATCCGCGCGGCCGGCCGGCGGCGCTGCTGCAACTGGCACCCGGCGAAGCGGTCGGCAACCCGGCCTTCGACGTGACCCCGGCGCGTTTGATCACCGCCATCATCAGCGAGCGCGGCATCTGCCCGGCCAGCCGCGACGGCCTGCTCGGCCTCTACCCGGAAGAAGCTCATGACTGACCTGCGCGACGCCCTGATCGCCACTGCCCGCGCCCTGCAGCCGGCCGGCCTCAATCGCGGCACCGCCGGCAACGTCAGCGTGCGCCACGGCGAGAATTTCTACATCACGCCGACCGGCATGCCCTACTCCACCCTGGTCGCCGACGACATTCCGCTGATGGCCTTGGACGGCTCGCATACCGGCCGGCGCAAGCCGTCCTCCGAATGGCGCTTCCATCGCGACCTCTATGCCGCCCGGCCGCAAGTCGGCGCCGTGCTGCACGCCCATTCGCCCTTCGCCGTCAGCCTGGCCTGTCTGCGCCGCGACATTCCGCCCTTCCATTACATGATCGCCCGCTTCGGTGGCGACACCATCCGCTGCGCCGACTACGCCATCTTCGGCTCGGCCGAACTGTCGGCGGCAGCGCTGGCAGCGATGGCCGGTCGCCAGGGCTGCCTGCTGGCTAATCACGGCCTACTGGTCACCGGCCGTGACCTCGACGAGGCGCTGGCCCTGGCCATCGAACTGGAAGAGCTGTGCGAGCAATACTGGCGCGCCTGCCAGCTCGGCCAGCCGGTGCTGCTCGGCACGGACGAGATGGCGGCGGTACTGGAAAAATTCTCTGGTTACGGACAGCAATGAACGCCCACCACGACCTGAGCCGCTGGGAGCAGACGCACAATTACGGCGTCGGCAATGCCCGCGCCGAGAAAGGCACCCGCTGGGTGCTGTGGATCACGCTGCTGACCATGGTTATCGAGATCACCGCCGGCTGGTGGTTCAACTCGATGGCGGTGCTTGCCGACGGCTGGCACATGAGCTCACATGCGCTGGCCATCGGCCTCTCGGTATTTGCCTACGGCGCCGCCCGGCGCTACGCCGACGACCCGCGCTTCGCCTTCGGCACCTGGAAGATCGAGGTGCTCGGCGGTTATACCAGCGCCCTGTTCCTGATTGCCGTCGCCGCGCTGATGGTCCTCGGCGCCGTCGACCGCCTGCTCGAACCGCAGCCGATCCGTTACGCCGAGGCGATGGTCGTCGCCATCCTCGGCCTGGTCGTCAATTTTGTCTGTGCCGCCATCCTGCATCGGGCCGGCGGCCCGGAACACGGCCACGATCACGGCCATGCCCACGCTCACGACGACCTCAACCTGAAGGCCGCCTACATCCACGTCCTGACCGATGCCCTGACTTCGGTGCTGGCCATCGCCGCTCTCGCCGGCGGCTGGTTCTGGGGCTGGGACTGGCTCGATCCGGCCTGCGCCCTGGTCGGTGCCGTGCTGGTCGCGCTATGGGCGAAAAACCTGCTGCGCGAAACCGGCCGCGTCCTGCTCGACCGCGAGATGGATCATCCGGT
>DDWF01000236.1:5849-21569 GCA_002345845.1 Betaproteobacteria bacterium UBA2293
CCGACCTGCACGTCTGGCGCGTCGGCAACGGCGCCTACGCCTGCGCCATCTCGCTGCTCACCCACGACATGGCGCTAACGCCGCTGCAGGTACGCGAAGCGCTGGCCATCCATGAGGAAATCGTGCACGTCACCGTGGAAATCCACCGCTGCGACGAGTGCCCGGCGTGAACGGCCGGGCGTGCCTCAGATCTTGAACAACTCGACGCTGCCACGCATGGCGTTGGCCAGCTCGTGGATATTGGCCGACTGCGCCGCCGATTCGCGGACGCTGATGCTGCTTTCTTCGGAAGCCTGGGCGACGCGCTCGACGCGCTGGGCGATGTCGTAGCTGGCCGCGCCCTGTTCCCGCATGGCCTCATTGATGTCGGCAAAAACGCGTTGCACCTCGCCGTTGGCGGCACGAATCGCCTCGATCGCGTGACCGGCCTTGCCGGCCAGTTCGGAACCCTTCTCGATGCGCTCGATGGTGTTTTCCATCGCCGAGACGGCGCTGCGCGAGCGTTCCTGGATATCACTGATCATCAGCGCGATCTCGCCGGTCGCCTTGGTCGTGCGCTCGGCCAGCTTGCGCACCTCGTCGGCAACGACGGCAAAGCCGCGGCCCTGTTCGCCAGCGCGGGCCGCCTCGATGGCGGCGTTGAGTGCCAGCAGGTTGGTCTGTTCGGCGATGTCCTTGACCTCGCGGGTCATCTGGGTGATGGCCTCGGTGTTGCGGACAAAGTTATTGACTGATTCGGCCATTTCTTTGACCGCCCGTTCGACGACATTCATTTCGCCGAGCAACACCTGCAGATTGCGACTGCCCTCATTGGCGCGGGACAGACTTTCCTGCGACTGATTCTGCACGTGTGCGGCGCTCTGGGCGATGGAGGAGATGCTGGCCACCAGTTGTTCGACTGCGGCAGCCGCTTCGCGGGATTTTTCGTTTTGCAGGTGCGAGCTTTGCGAGACCCGGTCGGCGCTGTCGGAGAGCGCGGTGACGCGGGCCGATACCTGGCTGGCCGAGTCGCGGACCTGGCGGACCAGTTGATTGAAGTTCTCCATCATTTCATTGAATACCTGAGCCGACTGGCCGACCTCATCCTGGCCCTTGACCGGCAGGCGGCGCGTCAGGTCGCCTTCGCCGCTGGCGATGTCGCGCAGGCCCTTGCGCAACTCTTCAAGCGGGGCGGTGACGAAATGGTGGGTGAGCAGGTAGATGATGACCAGCAGGGCGCCCAGGGCGGCGATGGCGACGCCACCGATCTTCAGGCGGAAAGCGGCAACTTCCGCTTCGACGGAGTCCAGCGAAACCTTCATGGCGACGACGCCGAGGACAGTGCTTTCCGGTACCTGGTGACAGACGAGGCAGTCCTTGCCGAGATAGTTGGCGGAGGCCTTGGTCGGGTTGATCACGTGCAGGAAAGAGCCCTTGTCGTTCGATTCGACTGCCATGTACGGTACGCCGGTCTGCATCACCTTCACTTCGAGCGGGTCCAGCGTGCGGTTCGATTTGGTATCGGGGCCGTAGAGCTTGCTCACCGCTTCGCTACGGGCGACATGCAGATCCTTGATGATCGACAGCTGCTTGATCTGGTCAAGGAAGACTTCGCGCTGGCCGACAGTGCCGGTGATCATCATGCCGGTCAGGCCGGCCATGGTCATTTCGTGGATGCTTTGGGAAAAGTCCTGGGCCTGACGGATGGCCGTGTCGCGATTGACTTGGGTGGTCCAGAAGATCGCTCCAGCCCAGATGATGGCCAGAATCAACCAGATGGCGGCAGTCAGGCGCACCCAAATTTTCAAATCAGCGATACGCGGCATATTCTCCCCTCGATTGCAGCCCCCGTCCCGGTCAGGCGGTCAGGTCTATCTGTTGAATTGTGCCAGCCACGCCATCTTCCTGCAAAAAAATCCCCGTGCTACGGACTTGGCCAAGCAGCTCATTGGCATTGTTCTTGATGTCGAAGGGGCTGCCGACGTGGCTCAGGGCGATGGCGCCAACGCCGGCGGCGGCCAGTGATTGCAGTTGATCGTTACCAGCGACGTCGCGGCTCCATAGCTGCAGTTTTTCGAAAGCAGCGTCGTTTTCGTCGATCCAGCCGTTGCCGTCGTCGTCGAGCGCCGCCAGTTCGGCAAAGCCGTCGTTGGTCGTTGGTCCGAACAGTTCGCGGCCATCATTGACCTTGCCGTCCTGGTTACGATCGAAGATCAGGAAACCGCTGCCGGGGGTGACGAAGTTGATCTGCTCCGTCTCGCCGTCGGCGTCGAGATCGAAGGCGAAGCGTTGATTGCTCAGCTGGGCGGCGTTGCCGGAGAAGTTGATGACCAGCGGATCGACCTTGCGCGCCGCATCGCCGAGACGGATGCTGACGTTGCTTTCCTCGTAATAACTGCGCTGCATGGAGAGTTCGAGCTGGAAGTTGATTTCGCGGCCATCGGCAGTCTTCACCGTGCCACTGGCAGCGAATTGTGTCTGTTCGACCTCACTGTAACGCTCATGGCGATCGTATTCGATGCCGAAACCGGCTGATGCGGCTTGCCCGGCCGGCGGTGCCGCCGGTGCAGCCGAGGCGGCGGACTGCTCAGCGCCTTTGATCCGTGCCTGCAACTCATTGGCATCGAACACTTTTACCGCATGGCCGAGCCAGAGTTCCAGCATCTGGCGAATGAGGATCAGTTTCGGATCGCCCTCGACAGCAGCTTCCTGCTGTTCATTGATGGCATCCGCCGACTGGGCGGCCTTGCCGGCTTCCGACAAGGAGACCAGTTCGGCGGGCGGCGCGCGGCGGGGAGCTTCGTCGGCGAACACCGGCCGCCGTTCGCTGACCCACATCTTCAGCGATTCCTTGACTTCGTGACGCTGCTCACGCGCATGCGTCGAAGCCATCTGCAGACTGGCACTGGCAATTTTCATGGCGACCTCCGCAAATCCTGTGGCTAGGATTCGTTAACGGCCGCTCATCACGAAAGTTAAGGATGCTGCAGGTGCCCTTCGATCCAGCGTTTCAGATTGCCGAGGTCGAGCGCGCCGCTCTGCCGGGCAATTTCGCGACCACCCTTGAAGATGGCCAGGGTCGGAATGGAGCGGATATTGAAGCGGGCGGCCAGCTGCTGCTCGGCTTCGGTATCGACCTTGACCAGACGGGCACGCGGTTCAAGATCGATGGCCGCCTGATGGAAGTTCGGTGCCATCATCCGGCAGGGGCCGCACCACGGCGCCCAGNNGTCGCTACGGCCGATGTGGCGGTCGAAATTGCTGGCATTCAGTTCGACAGGTTCGCCATTGAACAGCGGCTGTTTGCACTGGCCGCAGTTCGGGTTCTGCGTCAGGCGTTCGGCGGGCAGACGATTGACTGCCGCGCAGTGCGGGCAGACGACATGCAGGGAATCACTCATGCTGGGCTCCAATATCAGATTGGGCTGATATTGGGACGGGCGTTCCTATTTCAAGTCCGGGCGCCCCATTTCAGCGCTTCTCGGGCCGACAGGTCGAGCGCTTGCGGATCGACGGGGGTGGTGGTCGGCCAGCCGGCCAGATGGCTTTCGACCAAGTCGGTCAAGGCCAGCAGCCAGTCGTTGTTCTCGTTGAGCGCCGGAATGTAGTGATATTCCTTGCCGCCGGCGGCGAGGAAGTCGTCGCGCCCTTCCTGGGCGATTTCCTCGAGGGTTTCCAGGCAGTCGGCAACAAAGCCGGGGCAGATCACGTCGACGCGGCGGACGCCATGCTGGCCCCATTCGTGCAGCGTCGGTGCGGTGTAGGGCTGCAGCCATTCGGCCTTGCCGAAGCGCGACTGGAAGCAGATGCGGAATTGGTCGGGCAGCAGGTTCAGGCGCTCGGCGAGCAGGCGGCCGGTCTTCTGGCATTCGCAGAAGTAGGGGTCGCCGAGTTCCAGGCTGCGCTTGGGCAGGCCGTGGAAGCTGATGAGCAGGCGGTCCTTCTCGCCCAGCGCGCCATGGGTCTGCCAGTGCTTGCGTACCGATTGTTCGAGGGCGGCGAGATAGCCTTCGCGGTCGTGGAAGTTGCGGACGAAGCGCATTTCCGGTTGGTTGCGCTGCTGCAGCAGCCACTTGCAGGCTTCGTCGACGACGGTGGCGGTGGTGCTGGCGGCGTACTGCGGATACATCGGCACGAGCAGGATGCGGCTGGCGCCGTCGGCCTTGAGTTGGTCGAGGACGCCGCGGATTGACGGCTGGCCGTAGCGCATCGCCGAGGTCACCGTTACCCGGTGGCCGCGGTCGCCGAGAAAGCCCTTGAGCAGTTTGGTCTGGCGCTCGGTATGGACGCGCAGTGGCGAACCTTCCGCCAGCCAGACGCTGGCGTACTTGGCCGCCGACTTCTTCGGCCGGATGTTGAGGATGATGCCGTTGAGGATCAGCCACCAGACCGGCTTGGGGATTTCGACGACGCGCGGGTCGGAAAGGAACTCCTTCAGATAACGGCGCAGTGCTGGTGCCGTCGGCGCTTCGGGGGTGCCGAGGTTGACCAGGACGACTGCCGTGGCGGGGGCAGTACCGTGCCGGTAGGACGGTTCGGTGGTGAAGCGGGGCATGGTTATTCTTCTTTGCTGGAAAGGGCGCTGGAGAGCAGGCGGGCGGTGATGTCGACGATCGGGATGACGCGCTCGTAGGCCATCCGCGTCGGGCCGATGACACCGACCGAGCCGACCACCTGGCCATCGACCGCATAGGGGGCGGTGATGACGCTGCATTCGTCGAGTGAGGCGATGCCTGATTCACCGCCGATGAAAATCTGTACGCCTTCGGCCCGGTTCGAGACGTCGAGCAGGCGCATCATGCTGGAACGCTGCTCGAACAGGTCGAACAATTCGCGCAGGCGCTTCATGTTGGAGGACAGTTCTTCGACGTCGAGCAGGTTTCGTTCGCCAGAAATGACGTAGGGCATGGCGTTTTCCGCCAGTGCCGCATCGCCGGCATCGAGCGCCTGGGCCATCAGCGGCTTGATGTCTTCGCGCAGTTGCTGGATTTCGCTGGCCAGGTGCTGGCGGATCTGCTCGAAATCCAGTCCGGCGCAGTTTTGCGTCAGGTAGTTGGCGGCGCTGACCAGTTCGCTCGGCGAGTAGGCGCGTTCGGTGTTCAGGATGCGATTCTGCACATCGCCGTCGGTGGTGACGATGATCAGCAGGATGCGCCGCTCGGACAGGCTGAGGAATTCGATCTGCCGGATGCGGCTGGTCTTGCGCCGCGGGGCGATGACGACGCCGGCGAAATGGGTCAGGCTGGAGAGCAGTTGCGAGGCGCTGGCAATCACCTGGTTCGATGGCCGGCCCTGCAGCGCTTCCTCCATCACCCCCATCTGGCGGATTTCAAGAGGCTGGACGGTGAGCAGACTGTCGACGAACAGCCGGTAGCCGCGAGCGGTGGGAATGCGGCCGGCTGAGGTGTGCGGGCTGGCGACGAAGCCGGCTTCCTCGAGGTCGGCCATGACGTTGCGGATCGTCGCCGGCGACAGGTCGAGGCCGGAAAATTTCGATAGGGCGCGCGAGCCGACCGGTTGCCCGTCGGCAATGTAATGTTCGACCAGGGCCTTGAGAAGGGTACGCGAGCGTTCGTCCAGCATGGCCCTGGATTGTACAAAAATCCGCGAACGGCGCGGCGACCGTTTTTTGTGCAAGAATTCGCGCCATGAATCGCAGCTTCGCCTCTCTCAGCGCTCCCCGGACCATCGCCCTGGTCGGCAAATACCACAGTATGGAAATTGCCGAGTCGCTGCGTCGTCTCGCCGAATATCTGCATGAGCGCGGCGTCTCGGTGTTCATCGAGCGCGAGACTTCGGAGCACATCGGCAAGCAGGTCGACCTGTCACGCTGGGTCACCTGCGGCTTCAACGACATCGGCGCCCATGCCGACCTGGCCATCGTCCTTGGCGGCGACGGCACCATGCTCAATGCGGCGCGCCGTCTGGCCCGCTACTGCGTGCCGCTGGTCGGGGTCAATCAGGGGCGGCTCGGCTTCATGACCGACATCGCCCGCGAGGACCTGCTGACCTGCATGGACGACCTGCTCGACGGCCGTTTCAACCCGGAAAACCGTATGCTGCTGGCCGCCGAGGTGATCCGCGACGGCCGCGAAGTGGCCGCCAATATGGCGCTCAACGACGTCGTGCTGGACAAGGGGGCGATCGGGCGGATGATCGAGTTCGAACTGTTCATCGACGGCGAATTCATCTACAACCTGCGCGCTGACGGCCTGATCGTGTCGACGCCGACCGGTTCCACCGCCTACTCGATGTCGGCTGGTGGCCCCATTCTGCACCCGACGCTGACCGGCATCGCCCTCGTGCCGCTCTGTCCGCATGCCCTGACCAACCGGCCGATCATCGTTAACGACCAGGCCGACATCGAATTGCGCATCACCCACGCCGACGATCCGCGCGTGCACTTCGACGGCCAGGTAACCCTCGACCTGCTGCGCGGCGACAGCGTCCGCCTGCGGCGTTCGGAACACACCATCTGCTTCCTGCATCCGCCCGGCTACCGCTACTTCGCCATGCTGCGCCAGAAACTGCAGTGGAGCGAACGGCCGAAGGGGCCGTAAGCGCATGCTGCGTCATCTGTCGATTCGCGATTTCGTCATCGTCGACCGTCTGGAACTCGATTTTTCCAGTGGCTTCGGCACCCTGACCGGCGAAACCGGGGCCGGCAAATCCATCCTCATCGATGCCCTGGCGCTGGCCATCGGCGAACGTGCCGATGCCGGCGTCGTCCGCTCCGGCTGCGACAAGGCGGAAGTCACCGCCGTCTTCGATATCGCCGCCGTGCCGCAAGTGCGTGCCTGGCTGGCCGAAGCCGATCTCGATGCTGAAGACGAACTGCTGCTGCGCCGCGTCGTCGATGCCGGTGGTCGTTCGCGCGCCTGGATCAACGGTTCGCCGGCGACTGTCCAGCAGTTGCGCGAAGTCAGCGACTGGCTGGTCGATATCCACGGTCAGCACGCTCATCAATCGCTGCTGCGCGCCGACGCCCAGCGCACGCTGCTCGATGCCCATGCCGGCCTGCTGCCGCTGGCCACCGAAGTGGCCGCCGCCTTCCGCGCCTGGCGCACCGCCGAGCAGGCGTTGAATGAGGCCGGGGCCGGCGCCGAAGCTCTGCTGCGCGAACGCGAACAACTCGAATGGCAGGTCCGCGACCTGGAATCGCTGGCCTTCTCGGCGGCTGAATGGAGCGAGCTGGAGGTTGAACATCGCCGCCTCGGCCATGCCGCCAGCCTGCTCGATGGGGCGCAGTTCGCCCTGGCTGTGCTGGCCGACGACGATGCTGCCTGCGAGCGCCAGGTCGATAGCGTGGCCGGCCGCCTGACCACGTTGGCCGAATACGATCCGGCGCTCGGTGAAGTGGCGGCGCTGGTCCAGTCGGTGCAGGCCGAACTGTCCGATGCCGTGTCCACGCTGCGTCGCTACGTCGACCGCGTCGATCTCGATCCGGCCCGTCTGGCCGAAGTCGAACGACGTCTCGACGCGGTGCTGGCCGCTGCGCGCAAATACCGGGTGCAGCCGGAAGAGCTGCCGGCCCTGCTGGCCGGCTGGCAGCAACGCCTGGCCTCGCTGGAGGCAGCGAGTGACCTGCAGGCGCTGACTGCCGAAGTCGCTCGCACCCAGGCGGCCTACCAGGCCGGGGCACAGCAATTGAGCGCTGGTCGGCGCCAGGTTGCTGGCGAAATGAGCCAGGCGGTGAGCGAGGTGATGCGCCAGTTGGCTTTGTCCGCCGGACGTTTTGAGGTCGCTCTGCTCCCCATCGACGGCGCCGCCTATGGCCTGGAGCAGGTTGAGTTCCGCATCGCCGGCCTCGCCGGCAACGAAGCCCGACCCCTGGCCAAGGTGGCTTCCGGTGGCGAGCTGTCACGTATCAGCCTGGCCATCCAGGTGCTGACTTCGCGCTCGGCCAGCGTGCCGACCCTGATTTTCGACGAGGTCGATGTCGGTATCGGCGGCGGCGTCGCCGAGATCGTCGGCCGTTTGCTGCACGAACTGGGCGCCGAGCGGCAGGTGTTGTGCGTCACCCACTTGCCGCAGGTCGCCGCCCAGGCCGATTGGCAGTGGCAGGTCAGCAAGGCGAGCCGCGACGGCGTCACCCTGAGTGCCATCCAGGCGCTCGATGCGGCTGGCCGGGTGCAGGAAATCGCCCGCATGCTCGGCGGCGTCGACATCACCGAGATCACCCGCCAGCACGCCAGCGAATTGCTCGCCAGTCGCGCAGCCCGGCAGGCCGCCTGAAATTTGGCGCCGCCGGCGCTATAGTAAAGGCGTGACCTGATCGTCGAGTAACCATGATTGGTGCTGTAGCCAGTTTCTCCGCTTCGTCTTCTGCTGCCGCCAGCCGTTCTGCTGGACGCGGGGCCGAACTGACGCCGGAACAGCAGCGCCAGGTCGAGGCGCTGAAGCAGACTGACCGCAAGGTGCGTTCGCACGAGCAGGCGCACATGGCTGCCGGGGCCGGGCTGGTGCGAGGTAGCAGCTTTTCCTACCAGGCCGGACCGGACAACAAGCGCTACGCGGTAGCCGGCGAAGTCTCCATCGATACCTCGCCCGGCCGCACACCCGCAGAAACCATCGCCAAGGCGCAGCAGATTCGGGCCGCCGCCCTGGCGCCGGCCGATCCATCGACACAGGACCGGCGGGTGGCGGCAGCGGCCAGCCAGATGGAAATGCAGGCGCGCCAGGAGTTGGCGCAGGCGGATGACGAGCAGCGCTCGGGTAACAGTCAGGTCGATAGCGCACTTGCTGCCTACCGCCAGGTGTCGGCGGCGAAGGAGGGCAGCAGCGGCTTCTCGGCGGTGGCCTAAAAGAGGCGCGAGAGCGCGTAGAGCGCCAGAGTCAGGAAAAATACGCCGCTGATGCGGTGAATCCACAGTAGCGGTAACCGGTGCAGGAACTTGCGCCCGGCGAAAACGCCGAGTATTGAAGTGGCGGCCAGGGCCAGTGTGGCGCCCACCCAGACGGCTGCCGTGTCGGTCGTGCTACCGAGGCCGGCGACGGCGATCTGCGTCTTGTCGCCGAATTCGGCCAGGAAAATCAGCAGAAAGGTTGTGGCGAAGACACCGTGGCCGGGCTTTTCCTCGATTTTGTCATCGTCGTCCTCTTCCTTGTAGCGTAGGGCGCTGATGCCGAAGATGGCAAAGAGCAGGGCGACGACTGCGGTCACCATCCATTCCGGCAGCCAGGCAGCAACGGCGGCACCGAAAAGGACAGCAAGCAGGTTGAGGAAGGCGAAGGCGGTGACGGCGCCAAGCACCACCGGCAGGCCGCGATGGCGGGCCGCCAGGGTCATGCAGACCAACTGGCTCTTGTCGCCGAATTCGGCCAGGGCAATGAGCAGAAAGGTGGCGCCAGCCGACGACAGCCAGGCGGCCAGCCCGGTACTAACAAACTCGGACATCGGGAATCAGGAGTTCAGGACTTCAGGACTTCAGGACTTGTCGTCCGGCTTGTTGCGGTGCGGGCAGGCGTCCTTGGTGCACTGGGCGTAGAGATAGAGTGCGTGATCCTGGATGGCAAAGCCACGTTCACTGGCAATGGCATTCTGCCGGCGCTCGATTTCGGGGTCGTAGAACTCCTCGACGCGACCGCAGTCAATGCAGACCAGGTGGTCGTGATGCTTGCCGCGGTTGATCTCGAAGACGGCCTTGCCGGATTCGAAGAAGTGGCGCTCCAGCAGGCCGGCCTGTTCGAACTGCGTGAGCACGCGATAAACCGTCGCCAGACCAATATCCATGTGGTCGGTGATGAGCATGCGATAGACGTCTTCAGCAGTCATGTGACGCTGGGTGCTTTTCTCGAAAAGTTCAAGAATCTTCAGGCGCGGAAAGGTGGCTTTCAGGCCCATGTTCTTGAGACTTTGGGGGTCGCTCATCGTGATGATTCCAGTGGGGGTGTCGGCGCAGGCCAGTCGGGGATTTCGGGTATGATATACCGCTTCAAAGCCGATTGAGAAACTCCGGAAACCCGCATGCTCTGCTCCCGTATGCTGCTGATCGCAGCTTCCTGTGTCGCCCTGGGCGCCTGCTCGGCCAAGCCGACCTTCATCAACGAATACAAGATCGATGTCCAGCAGGGCAATGTGCTCGGCCAGGACATGGTCGCCCAGCTGAAACCCGGGCAGACCCGCGACCAGGTGCGCTTCCTGCTCGGTACCCCGCTGATTGCCGACATGTTCCACCAGGAGCGCTGGGACTACGTCTATCGTTTCCAGAGCGGCAAGACCGGCGCGGTCGAGTCGCGGCGCTTCGCTGTATTCTTCGATGGCGAAGGCCGCCTGGCGCGGGTTGATGGTGATGTGGCCGTTGCCGATACGGGCGAACTGGCAATGCCGGCAGCGCGGAGCCGCCTGGTCGATCTCGGTACGCTGCCCGAGGATGCGGCACCGCTGCCGCCACGTCAGGAACCCGGTTTCTTCGGCCGGATGATGAACATGTTCGGATTCTGAAATGAACAAGACACGTATCGGTATCGTGGGTGCCGGCGGCCGCATGGGTCGCATGTTGATTGAAGCGACCCTGAAGGATGAACAACTGGCGCTCGGCGCGCTGTTCGAGCAACCGGGGAGCCCTTTCGTTGGCAAGACCGCCGGCGAACTGGTTGGCCTGGCCAGCGACGTCAGGGTTGGCGACGACCTGGCCGCCGGACTCGCCAATGTCGACTGTCTGATCGACTTCACCCGTCCGCAAGGCACCTTGGTGCATCTGGAGCTTTGCCGTCAGGCTGGCGTCGCCATCGTCATCGGCACGACCGGCTTCGAAGCCGAAGGCAAGGCGGCCATTGCTGCCGCTGCCAATGATATTCCGGTGGTTTTTGCCCCGAACATGGCGGTTGGCGTCAACCTGGTGTTCAAGTTGCTGGATACGGCGGCGCGCATCCTCAACCAGGGCTACGACATCGAAATCGTCGAGGCCCATCACCGCCTGAAGATCGATGCCCCGTCGGGTACCGCGCTGCGCATGGGGGAGGTGGTGGCCGGCGCGCTTGGACGCGATCTCGCCGAATGTGCCGTTTATGGTCGCGAGGGTGTGACCGGCGAGCGGGACCCGTCGACCATCGGTTTTGCCACGGTGCGTGGCGGCGATATAGTCGGCGATCATACGGTGATGTTCTGCGGTCTGGGTGAGCGGGTCGAAGTGACCCACAAGGCGAGCAGTCGTATGCCCTACGCCCTGGGCAGCCTGCGCGCGGCACGTTTCCTCGCCGGCCGGCGAAACGGTCTTTTCGACATGCAGGACGTGCTCGGCTTACGCTGATCCAGATGAAATCCAGCTTGCTCGCTCGCCAGATTGCGGAGTCCTTTGGCGGCGACACGGATGTGCGTTTGCGTCAGTTGTTGGCGGCAGCGCGCAGTACCGGCCATGCCGATCTGGCGCAGGGGGTCGATAAGCTGATTGGCTTGGTGGATCAGGGCTATGCTGCCTACGGCGGACTCAGCAAATGGCAGTCCGTGCTCTCCGGCGACGCGCTGACCGACTGGAATCTGCGCAGCGGCAAAATCGAGTCGGGTCGGCACTGGAAGGGCATGCTTGGCTATGCGCCCGACGAACTTGACGACAGCATCGCCCAGTGGCAGCGCCTGCTGCATGCCGATGACCTTGCTGCGTTGCAGAAACGAATGGCGGAGCAGGCGAGCGCGGATGGTCAGCGATTTTTCCATCTGGAATGTCGTTTGCGTGCCCGCGATGGCCAGTGGCGCTGGTTCCTGCTGCGTGGTGCGGTGGCTGCCCGTGATCTGGCCGGGGAGCCGCTCAGGTTTCTCGTGCTGCAGCGCGATATCAGCGAAGTCAAGAATGCCGAAGCGGCCCTGATTGCTGCCAAGGAGCAGGCCGAGGCGGCGAATCTGGCGCGTGGCGCCTTCCTGGCCAACATGAGCCACGAAGTCCGTACGCCGATGAATGGCATCATCGGCATGACTGAACTGGCACTCGATACCGACCTCGATGCCGAGCAGCGGCATTACCTGAAAACCGTCAAGTCCTCTGCCGAGTCGCTGCTTACCATCGTTAACGACATTCTCGATTTCTCCAAGATCGAGGCTGGCAAAGTGCAATTCGAGGCGCTTTCCTTCTCGGTCGGCGATATGGTGCTGGAAACCGCCCGCATGCTGGCGGTAGATGCCCATCGCAAGGGTCTGGAGCTGATCGTCAACGTTCGGCCGGCGGTGCCACAGCGCCTTGTTGGCGATCCGACCCGCTTGCGCCAGGTGGTGACCAACCTGCTCGGCAACGCCATCAAGTTCACCGAACACGGTGAAGTGGCCATCGAGGTTGATGTCGAGGAAATCAATGAACGCTCGGCCTATCTTCGCTTCGCTGTCCGCGATACCGGCATCGGTGTCCCGGCGGACAAGCAGAAGGCCATTTTTGATGCCTTTTCCCAGGCCGACGTCTCCACGACCCGGCGTTTCGGCGGAACGGGCCTTGGTCTGGCCATTTGCGCCAGGCTCGTGCAGATGATGGATGGGCGCTTGTGGCTGGAGAGTGCGCCGGATTGTGGCTCGGTCTTCTGGTTCTCCGCCCGCTTCGGCGTCGATGCCGAAGCGGCGACCCGCCCGTCACCGCTTGAGAGTCACCGCTACCGCGGCCGACGGGCCATTGTCATCGAGGACAATGCGCGGGCCGGCGACTGCCTGGTTGAGTTGCTTGCCCGTGCCGGCATTCAGGCGACACTGGTTGGCGATGCCGTGGCTGGCCAGGCGGCGGTCGAGCGCACCCGGGAGGTAGGCTTCCCTTATGATTACATCGTCCTCGATGCGCACATGCCGGCGCCCGCCGGGTTTGCCTCGGTCGAAAATTGGCGGGCCAGCGGCGGCAAAGAGCGCCTGCTGACCATGATCAGTACCGAGAGCCAGCGGCAGGATATCGAACGCCTGCGTCGGCTTGAGGTCAATACCCATCTGGTCAAACCGGTCGGCGCCGGAGATCTGGCTGATGCCTTGGCCCTGGCAGAGAGCGGCGGCGAAGTCGGGCTGGCGCCGTTTGCTCTGGAGGAGGTTGAGGCCGGAGCGGGCAAGGTGATGGATATCCTGTTGGTTGAGGACAATCCGGTGAATCAGGAACTGGCCCGGCGTTTGCTCGAGCGTCATGCTCACCGCGTGACCGTCGCCAACAACGGAGTGGAGGCGCTGGAGCAATTTGACAGCCAGCACTTCGACGTGATTCTCATGGATATGCAGATGCCGGTCATGGGAGGGCTGGAGGCGACGGAAACCATCCGCTCCCGTGAAATGCGGCGCAGTTGGGTGATTTCGGAGAATTTTCGCCCGGTATACATCGTTGCCATGACCGCCAACGTCATGGCCAGCGATCGCCAACGCTGCCGCGAGGCCGGCATGAACGACTACCTGGCCAAGCCATTACGCCCGGCCGAGCTGGAGGCGGCGCTGGCTCGGGCCTGCAGCGACGATGTCGCCGAACCGCCAGGCGATCGCCGACAGGTCGACGCTGCCGCACCCGGGCTCGATCTGCGTGCCGCTCTGCGCGATATCGGGGATGTGGACCTTTTTGCGACCATGGTCGGCATGTTGCTGGCCGAATGGGATGATCACCTGGCGCGGGTGAGCAAGGCGCTGGCTGATGGCGACGCCAAAGACTTGCGCATGCATGCGCATACCCTGAAGAGCCTGCTTGCCATGTTCCATGCCGAAGCCGGGCGCCGACAAGCGATGGCGCTGGAAGCTGCGGCCATCGATCCCGCCACCGTGGACTGGCGAAAGTCGCAGCTGGTTTTTGCGCTGCTGCAAGACGAAATGGAGCGCATCAAGCCGATTCTCAAGCAGTTCATGGACACGCACGTAATCCCTTGAATTTGCCTGAAAAGGCTCTTCTCGGCTAAAATAGCAAGGTTAAAAAAGCACAAGCGGGGAGGCGCGAGCCTTCCCGCTTGGCACATGAACATACAAAAAAGTTACTGGAGAGCCGACGTGTCGCTGCTGCCCTCATTCACACCCGCCGTTCTCGCCCTCGCCGACGGAACGGTATTCAGGGGCCAATCCATCGGCGCAGATGGTGTTACCAGCGGCGAAGTGGTTTTCAATACCGCCATGTCCGGCTATCAGGAAATCCTCACCGATCCCTCCTATTGCCGCCAGATCGTCACGCTGACCTATCCGCATATCGGCAATACCGGGTGCAACGCGGAAGATTTCGAGTCCGCCGCCAATTACGCCGCCGGCCTGGTCATTCGCGATCTGCCGCGCGTTGCTTCGAGCTGGCGCAGCGAGGGCGATCTGTCGTCCTACCTGAAGCAGCACGGCATTGTCGCCATTGCTGGTATCGATACGCGCAAGTTGACCCGCATCCTGCGCGAGACGGGCGCCCAGGCCGGCTGCATCCTTGCCGGTGAAGTCGATGAAGCCAAGGCTCTGGCTGCGGCACGTGCCTTCCCGGGGCTGAATGGCATGGACCTGGCCAAGGTGGTGTCCGCCAAGGCCGGCTACGACTGGACTGAGGCCGAATGGACGCTGACCGGTTACGGTTCGGCGCCCGAGCCGCGTTTCCACGTTGTTGCCTACGATTTTGGCGTCAAGCGCAATATCCTGCGCATGCTCGCTGAACGTGGCTGCAAGCTGACCGTGGTTCCGGCGCAGACGCCGGCGGCCGAGGTGCTGGCGCTGAAGCCGGACGGCGTCTTCCTGTCCAATGGCCCGGGTGACCCGGAACCTTGCGACTACGCCATTGCCGCCATCCGTGAATTCCTCGACCGCGGTCTGCCGACCTTCGGTATCTGCCTTGGCCACCAGTTGCTGGCCCTGGCCTCCGGCGCCAAGACGCTGAAGATGAAGTTCGGTCACCACGGCGCCAACCATCCGGTCAAGGACATGGATACCGGCCAGGTGCTGATCACCAGCCAGAACCACGGTTTTGCCGTCGATGCCGATACTTTGCCGGCCAACTTGCGCGCCACGCACGTGTCGCTGTTCGATGGCTCGCTGCAGGGCATCGCCCGCACCGATGTGCCGGCCTTCTCCTTCCAGGGGCACCCCGAAGCCAGTCCCGGCCCGCATGATGTGGCCTACCTCTTCGACCGCTTCCTCGACACCATGACGCGCGGCACGGCTGCACTGCAACGGGCATAACAAGCGAGATACAAGATGCCGAAACGTACAGATATAAAAAGTGTTCTGATTATTGGTGCTGGCCCGATCATCATCGGCCAGGCCTGTGAATTCGACTACTCCGGCGCTCAGGCCTGCAAGGCGCTGAAGGAGGAAGGCTTCGAGGTCGTCCTGCTCAATTCCAACCCGGCCACCATCATNNCGATCATGACCGACCCGGAAATGGCTGATGTGACCTACATCGAGCCGATCACCTGGCAGGTCGTCGCCAAGATCATCGAAAAGGAGCGCCCGGACGCGCTGCT
Organism: Betaproteobacteria bacterium UBA2293; assembly: GCA_002345845.1. Next base: position 21,189 of record DDWF01000236.1, read on the forward strand.
GCCGACCATGGGTGGCCAGACCGCGCTGAACTGCGCGCTCGACCTCGACCGCGAAGGCGTGCTGGAAAAGTTCGGTGTCGAACTGATCGGTGCTTCCAAGGAAGCCATCGACAAGGCCGAAGATCGCCAGAAGTTCAAGGACGCGATGACCAAGATCGGTCTTGGTTCCGCCAAGTCGGCCACCGCCCACAGCATGGAAGAGGCCTACCAGGTGCAGGCGGTGATCGGCTTCCCGACCATCATCCGGCCGTCCTTCACGCTGGGTGGTACGGGCGGCGGTATCGCCTACAACATGGAAGAGTTCGAGACCATCTGCAAGCGCGGTCTGGAAGCCTCGCCGACCAACGAGTTGCTGATCGAAGAGTCGCTGCTCGGCTGGAA
>DDWF01000211.1 GCA_002345845.1 Betaproteobacteria bacterium UBA2293
TGCGCTCGGCTGTCTGCTCGCGGATACGTTGCCGCAGATATTCTGCAAGATCATCCTCGATCATAACCCAGGCGCGCCCGATCTTGGCGGCAGGAATAGTGCCGTCCTCGATCAGTGCCCGCACGGTGGTGGGGTCAGTGGCCAGTAGTTCGGCGGCGGTGTCCAGGGTGTGGGTTTTCACTGTTGATCGCTTTCTGTGTGTATTTGTCGGCTTGTTCGGAGTTAGGCACCTTTATCGGTGTCTAATATTAAGTTGTGCGTCAAAATCCGCCATGCGCTTGCTGCCACGCGCGGAACCTGTCCGTTGCCAAGGCAGCGCAGTCTGTCCACCCGCTTGGCCACCCCATAAGCCACTCGACCCACGTCGGGTTCAGTTGGCCAGTCGAGGTCTGCTGCATTCCTTCGAGCTCGGCTATTTGGCTCGCCAGCGTGTCCGCTTTCCCGTTGTGTCGCCCGCCGCACTTCGTCCCAATCGAGGCCGTCGGCGTCATGTACCGCTTCACGGCTGCCGGCAGTCCGTTCCTTGGGTTCGTCGTGTCGAAATTGCCGCGCTTCTCCGCGTCGTTCGCCCTGGGTGTCGGCCACAATCCAGATTCGGTCCCGCTTGTGCGGTGCGCCTGTGTCGTCTGCTCCCAGCACTCCCCATCGCGCATCGAACCCCATCGAGGCCAAGTCCCCGAGAACTCGTTCAAGTTCCCGAGTAGTGAGCATTGGCGAGTTCTCCACAAAGACGAACCGCGGTCGAACTTCGCAAATGATCCGGGCCATTTCCAGCCAAAGCCCGCTGGCTTCTCCGTCAATTCCTGCGCCCTTCCCGGCTGCGGAAATGTCGGTGCAGGGAAATCCGCCGCTGACAACCTGCACACGTCCGCGCCATGGGTGGCCGTCGAAGGTCCGCACGTCGTCCCAGATCGGGAAGGCTGGCAACAGTCCGTCGCGTTGCCGAGCGAGCAGCACGCTTCTGGCGTAGGCATCAACTTCAACAGCGCAGACGGTGCGCCAGCCAAGCAAGTGCCCTCCCAAGATGCCGCCTCCTGCCCCTGCAAAAAGTGCCAACTCATTCATTCGTTCTCCGTAGTTACGTTTTGACGCACAACCCGTCGTGCGAAGGGACGCGCCGCGATAAAGCCGCGTCGCGCCCCTCCACTCTGTCGTTGGGCGTCACAAACCAGCCCGCTTCCTGAACTCGCCTCTCCACCAGAACTGCGGGCGCTTGTAGCCTTCCGGTTGTGGCAAGTGTGCGTCGCTCGGCTCAAACTCACCGCGCTCGCCAAGCAGCCATTCCAACGCCTCTCGCGGAACAACAACTCCGTCGCCGCCAGGTGCTGATCTGTGCTCAATCAAAACATCCCATGCACAAATCAACCACCCAAGGCGTCGGTGCCATTCGTCGCGGTCGTCGGTCGCGGTGGTGTCGTGGTCACGCACAGCGCGAATCATCTCCGACGTCAGCGCCAGAGGCATCGATACTGTCACTTCGGTTGCCATCTCATCTCCTTTCAAGTACCGCCCAACCCGGCGGTCAACGCGGACCTTCGCAAGCTGCGCTTGCTCGGCCCGTTACCTCAGCGTTAGGTTTCTCGTAGTCATGTCTGTAGCCAGCCAGCATTCGCCGGAAAGCAACTGTCGTGGTAATGCGAAGGCTTCCCTTCCCAAACAATTTCCCGTCCGGGTCTTTCCACTGGCGCGTGTAGAAAATTCGCTCGGGAAACCGCCCCGGCCTATGAATGCTTTCTACCGTCAGCAGCATTTCGCCGTGAGCGTCCGCCACGCTAATCGCGCCGTCAAAACCATCCGGCTCGTGCCGCACTCCGGGCCTCCATGTTTCTGTTTTGGTAGGGCCGTCATAGTCAAACAGTTCAACCGTTTCGCGTACAAATGGATATTCAACGCTGTATGTTTCTGCAACCGCAATTTGTTGTTTCATTTCGTTCTCCGTAGCTCGCCGAAACCTAACCCGGCGTTTGAGTCGGACGCTCCGCAAGCGTCGCGCCGCTCAACTCTGCGTTATGCGTCTGCTCCAGCGCTTCGATTCTCGCTTCCGCCTCGAAGTGTTTGCGGGCATCCCACGTCCTGCCGTTCAAACCATCAACGGCACGCTTGGCGCGGTACGCCAGAATCAGCATGTTGGCTTGAGTAAGTGCCTGCCCGAGTTCTTCGTAGGTCAGGCACCGCCGGTATTTGTTGCAGGCATCGCCGGTTTGCGTCATGTACCGCACGGGGCGTCCGCAGCCGCATAACATTTCTGTCAACACGGACGCTGCGCCAGCGGGCGTCGCGTCCTTCGTAGCGCTCTTGGTCGTCATGCCTTCGTTCCTACTCGCGTGGGCGCAGCGCCGGTTACATCAACGTTAGAGCGCGCCCTTATTGCGGACGCAAATAATTGCCGCGTGCGTAAATCCTTCTGTTGTTTCATGCACACCTTCGCGCATGCCTCGCGCTCTGCCTGTTGCGCCGCTTCCCAGACCTTTCTTGCAAAAGTCAGGTGGTCACAAGCCGCTACGCCAGACTCTTGCTTGTCGAGCCATTCATCAGCCGCTTCCGCTGGAATTAGCGAGCTATCACTTCCATCAAAAAGTTCGTGCATCGTTGCCATTTCGGTTCTCCTTTAATCGTTGGCTCTAACTATCCCATCGAGGGGATTCGCTGCGCTCACCCCTCATGGCCGGCGTTATGCGTCGTTGCCAATGGCCGACCCTCCAGCCGCATTCCAAACGCTCCCCGTGATTGCCGAGACGGTCTCTGTCGGGTCTCGCAGCACGCCGATCTGGTACATCGCCAGCACAATGCGCCTCCGGTCTTCGCCGCTGGAATGGTCAGGCTCCCACTGGCGCAAAATCTCCAGCAGATCAACCATCGTTGTGCGTAGGCCGTCAATTTCGTCCGCAGCCTTCGCAAGCATGGCGTTTTTGCTGTAGCCGGTTCCTACTTCCGTGTGGTGCCTCAAATCATTTGTGTCGAGCATTTCGTTCTCCGTGGTTGCGCCGCATAACACGGCGGTCGTGTGGGACCTGCGCGAAAAGCCGCGCAGGCCCCACACCTAAGCGTTATGCCTCAAGACCAGCCCGGTTCCGTTGCACGGCTTGCACTTCCACGGATACGCATACCCGCTGCCGTTGCAGTTCGGACAATCAACTGCGTCCGGGTGCATTTCAAACTTCCGCTGGTTCGCGCATTCGGTTGGCTTGTACGGGTACGCACAAACCTTTTCCGCGCTGCATGTTTCGCATCTTCCATTCATGGCTTCTTCGCCTCCATCGCCAAGTAGATTTTCTCCAGCAGCGCCGCCGACAAAACAAAATCCCCGCGTGCCAGCATGATGTCGTGTGCCGCTCCGATCATTTCCCGTGTTACCGCCGTCCCGCCAACGCCGAGTTTCTTGAACTCGACCACCCAGACCCACGGATTCGCGTCGTGCGATTTTTCTCCGTTGATGGACTTCCAAAGGCTCCAGAAGCTGTGGCGCGGATCGCCGAAGGTGTGGCCTTCGTCATTGTGGTTGTAGTCGATCCATCGGTAATCTGTTTCAGAGACACGCTGCAGCCCAACGCCCTCGGCCTCGGCGTCCTCGCGGCTGATGTAGGCAAGCCGCTCGACACGGACGGCGACGATCTCCAGCAGGATGCGCGAGGCCCATCGTGGCATGTGGATAGAGGGCCGCCATCCGGCCTCGGTGCGCTCGTCAGTGGCTCGATACAGGGGCATGATGCCGGCGTCAAAGTCGTGTTTATCGCCTTGCCACGCCTCCCGCACCCAAAGCCGGTCGCCGGTCTGGCCGTAGGGGCAGATGCGGTCTATAACGTGCTGCTGCTCTCTGACCAACTCACAGCCGGCCATATCGCAACCAAAATCTGGGTGTTTGCGGTTCTTGTAAATCCGCCGCGTCTGCGTCTTCTGGCCTTCGAGGATGGCGCGCACCATCGGCGCGCTGAATAGGATCGGGCGCTCTTTCATGATGCCCTCGCCTTCAGCATGGCGTTAGAGGTGTTCTTTTCCCAATGAAGGCATGCGTGCTCATCCCAGATTGGTGGGTTGCTGTACGATTCAAAGAGTCGTCCGCATTTCGCGCATTTCCACCACCCACGCTCGACGGCCGGCAACTTGAAGTCGGTCGGCATCATTCCGCCTGTGGCAAATTTCTTCGTAGTGTCCACCGTCACGCCTCTAACCCGTCGTTCTGCATCACGAAATCCGCACCTCGCGGCCTTCATCGACGATGAAGAGGTTCACGTCGGCCAGTCTGTATTGCCCGCCGGGGCCGCCTTGCACAAGATAGGCCAGCGGGTTGCCGGCCTCGACGAAAACTTCAAACAATTTCCCCTTCTCGCCCTGGCCGTAGTACTTGCTCGACCGCTTGATCTTGGCGTAAAGCTGCTGTCCGCTGCGCACCTTCTCAGCCTTCGAGCGGTCGTAGCTCTCGGCTTCTGCTCGGCCTTCTGGTGTTCCCATGTCTAAAATCCTGAAGCTGCTGCCTTCCATGTCGTTCTCCTTGTCAGTCGCGGCGCTGTTGGGCCAGCGCGGCCATGGCTTACTCAAACGGGTTCATCGCCCGCCATCCCCAGCGTACGCACAGGCTGGTGGCGATGATTGCGCCGGCGATGACTCCGGCGATGAAACAGGCATCAGGCATGGGCGCTATCCTTGATCGGGGTGGTGCTGCGGATTTTGATGGCCAGGGCTACCCAGGCGATGTTGCCGGCGACCAGGGCCATGCCGCCGATCAGGCTGGCCCATTGTCCGAGTGCTGGGTAGTAGATGAGATTCCACATCCCCCAGGCGCTGAAGAATGCGGTGGTGGGCCAATAAACACCGGACAGCGTGCGGTCGCGCCGCAGCTGCAGCCAGTTGCGCCAGGTGAAGTAGGCGCCGACCAGCTGAAAGCTGCCGTTGATGAGGTCGGGCCACATCCTAGAAGGGCACGTCGTCAAAGTCATTGAACCCACCTGCTGCGGGCGCACTTGGCGAGGCAGCTGGTGCAGCGGCGGGTGCCGTCGTGTTCGCGGGCTGGGCGGGCTGGGCTGCGCCGCCGGCGAATTCCAGGTCGATGATGCGGCCGACGAGTTTCTCGCCGCGCGTGCCGTCCTTGCGCGCAAAGGTTTCGATGTGCGGGTCGGACAGCGTGACGCCGAGCGCGGTGCCCTTGAGCAGGTGCGGCTTGAGGGCCTCGGCGCGCTTGCCAAAGATGGCGCCGTCGAGCCATTGCGTCGGACGCTTGCCGTCGGCGGCTTTGGCGCCGTAGTTGAAGGCCAGAGCCAGATTGGCAACGGCGGTGCCATCGGGCAGGTAGTGCAGTTCGCAGTCGCGGCCGAGGCGCGCTATTCCGGTGAGGAGCATGGTTATCCTTTCAGTTGGTGACGGGTGACGGTGACGCCGGGCTTCTGGTCGATGACGCTGGTGCCGTCCGGCAGGGCGGGATGCTGCGGCGCTTCGGGGATGAAGCCGCTGCCTTTGCCGCCGGTGATCTTGAGGTGATCGACTTCGACCTTGGCGCTGTTGATGATGGTCTGCGCGACATCGGAGACGGCCTTGGCGCGCTCGATGTCCATCGGGTTGGTCGGGTCCTTGAGGGCGCGCAGGGTGTCGAACAGGTGGCCGCGCAGGGCGGTGATGGTGTTGCCGGTCATGGGGTGGCTTCCTTGCGGGTGGCAATGGTGATGCGTCGCACGATGGCGCGCTTGAGGTTGACGACTTCCTTGATCGCGGGCGGCAGGTGGTGCACCGAGTTGCGGCGCATGTTGTCGGCCAGGCTGATGAGTTGCAGGTTGTCGAGGCGGATGTCGGTCTTGTCACCATTGGTGAAGATGAGGCGGAAGCCGGGCGGGATGGCGCGGCTGGCTTCGCGCCAGATGATGTGATGCACGGGCACCCAGTCGCGCGGCGGGTAGCCGGTGTCGGTGAGCTTGCGCTGCAGGTAGCCTTCCTTGCTGAGGCGCTCGGCGCCGACGGGTTGCCAGTTGGGCGGTCGGGTGCCGGGTTTGAACTGCGTCTCGGCCATGCGCCCGGGGGCCCAGCCGGGCCGGCGCAGGCCCTTGTTGGCGGGAACGTGGCCCTTGGGAAAGCGGCTGGCCGCGCCGACGTTGTCGCCCCGGCGCAGACGGCAGGCGGATTCGCTGGCCAGGTAGGCGGCCGATTTCTTGAGGCCCTGCAGCTTGGCCATGGAATAGACGGCGCGCGTGCTGCGGCCGAGTTGCGCGGCCACGTCAGCGGTCGGCAGATCCGGGTAGGTCTGGCGCAACAATTCGAGGTCGCGCGCGGACCAGGTCGAGCCGTTCATGCAGCCTCCGCAGCCACCGGGAACGGCCAGTCGCCCAGGGGTTTAACCGGCGCAGCCGGTTCG
>DDWF01000025.1 GCA_002345845.1 Betaproteobacteria bacterium UBA2293
TCGGCACCTCGGCCAAGTTCATCGATGCGGCCGCCAAGTTAGGACTCACTCCCGGCAAAACCCACGATCTGTCGGTACTGCGTGCGATGTTCTCGACCGGCAGCCCGCTGTCGCCGGAAGGTTTCGACTGGGTCTATCGCGAGATCAAGCGGGACATCCTGCTGGCCTCGATCTCCGGTGGCACCGACATCGTTTCCTGCTTCGTGCTCGGCAACCCGGTGCTGCCGGTGTATCGCGGCGAGATCCAGTGTCGCGGCCTGGGCATGGCCGTCGATGTGGTCGACGACGACGGCCAGCCGGGACGTTCGCAAAAGGGCGAGCTAGTTTGTACCAAGCCTTTCCCGGTGATGCCCGTCGGCTTCTGGAACGATGACGACGGCGCCAAGTACCGCGCCGCCTACTTCGAGCGTTTCGCCAATATATGGTGCCACGGCGACTTCTCGGAGCTGACGGCACACGACGGCATGATCATCTACGGCCGTTCGGACGCGACGCTCAATCCGGGCGGCGTGCGCATCGGCACGGCGGAAATTTACCGCCAGGTTGAACAGCTGCCGGAAATCCTCGAATCCCTGGTCATCGGCCAGGACTGGCCGCCGGGCAAGTTCGACGACGTGCGCGTGGTGCTCTTCGTCAAATTGCAGGACGGGCTGACGCTTGATGCGCCGCTGGTCGAGCGGGTCAAGCAGCAGATCCGCGCCAACACCACGCCGCGCCATGTGCCGGCCAAGGTCGTGCAAGTGCAGGACATCCCGCGCACCAAGTCGGGCAAGATCGTCGAACTGGCCGTGCGCAACGTCGTGCACGAGCGGCCGGTGAAGAACGTCGAAGCGCTGGCCAATCCGGAAGCGCTGGACTACTTCCGCGACCGGGCGGAGTTGGCCGATTAGACGCGCAGGCCGAGGGCGGCGCTAATGCGTCGTCCGGCTGCCGGGCTTTCGATCCAGCGGTGAAACAGCGTGGCGAGGCCGACGCTGGTCAGTAACGCCGCCAGCAGCACCAGCAGCGCCGCGCCCGGCGTTGCCAGCGCCAGGCCGGCGTACAGCGCATTGGCCAGTAGCAGTACCGGGAAATGCACGAGGAACAGCGAGTAGGAAATGCGGCCGAGGAAATTGAACAGGCCGACATCCGGCCAGCGTTCCAACCAGCGGCCGTGACGGGCGAAACCGAGGAGCAGGGCGACGATCAGGGCGAGCTCGATGCGCAGGCGGAAATTGACCAGCAGGGCGCTTACGGTGACGATGGCGACCAGCCCGAGCAGCAGCCGGGCCCGGGCCTGGCCGGATGCCCACCAGGCGGCGGCGCCCAGCCCGTAGGAGCCGAAGAAATAGATGGCCCAGTTGTCCCAGCTGGCATCGCGGTTAAACCAGAACAGCGACAGAGCCGCAACCGTCAGCACCAAGGCCGGTGCCAGCCGGTCGCGCCGTCCCGCCCAGAGCAGCAGGGTGAGCAGGGCGAACAGCTGGAAATCGATGGCGATGTACCAGACACCGGCCGACAGCGCGTCGACGCCGAGCAGCCCGTGCAGCAGCAGTACATGGGCAAGTAGTTGCGGCAGGGTCGGCGGCGCCGGAATGGCGCCGTCGTTCAGCCAGATATCGGCTACGGCGGCGGCAGCGATGGCCAGAACGAGTGCGGCGACGTAGGGAATGACCAGGCGCAGGTAGCGTTTGCCGAGCAGCGGCCAGGGCGAATGCGCCAGTGGCTGGCCGTCGGGCGAGAGGGCGCGGACGGCGAGAAAGCCGGCGATGACCAGGAAGACCTGCACGGCCATGCGGCCGTAGTCATAGCACCAGGCGAACAGTTCCGGCAGGGCGCTACGGCCGGCAGCGGCCAGCGGGCCGTAGGAGGAAAAGTGATTGAGCAGGACGAGCAGCGCCGCGATCGCCTTGAGAGCGTCGATCAGGGGCATGCGATGGGTGGATTGGGGCATGGCGCCGGTGGGCGGGCGCCGGATCGGCGCTAGGTCTGGAGGATCTCAGACAAAACGCGCGACGAAGCAATTGGTGTACTGCGCTGGCAAATTAATCCACACGCGGTGGCCGCTGCCGGGGGCGACGCTGACTGGCTGGCCATCGGCATTTTCCATGTGTTCCAGCGTCAGGACATGGTTGCCGGCCGGATGCACGCATTCCAGGCGGTCGCCGAGCGTGAACTTGTTCTTGACGACGATTTCCATCAAGCCGCGCGCTGCGTCGAAGGCGACGGCATCGCCGACATAGAGGCTGCGATCCGACTCGGAATGGCCGCGCAGGTAGTTCTGGTAGTCGGCGTCGTGGTGGCGCTGGTAGAAGCCGTCGGTATAGCCGCGGTTGGCCAGGCCGTCCAGTTCGCTCAGCAGCTTCGGGTCGAGCGGCCGGCCGGCGACGGCGTCGTCGATGGCTTGCCGGTAGGACTGCGTGGTGCGGGCGACGTAGTAGGGGCTCTTGGTACGGCCTTCGATCTTCAGCGAATCGATGCCGATGTCGACCAGGCGCTGGACGTGCTCGATGGCGCGCAAGTCCTTGGAGTTCATGATGTAGGTGCCGTGCTCGTCTTCTTCGATCGGCATCAGTTCGCCCGGGCGTTGGCGCTCTTCGAGCAGGATTTCCTGCTCGGGGTGACTGTAGAAGGACACCGGTTGCGTCGTTTGCACCCCGGGATTGTCCGAGGTTGAAACCTTGTAGTCCCAGCGGCAGGAGTTGGTGCAGCTGCCCTGGTTCGGGTCGCGGTGGTTGAAGTAGCCGGAGAGCAGGCAGCGGCCGGAGTAGGCGATGCACAGCGCGCCATGCACGAAGACTTCGAGTTCGATGTCCGGGCATTGCTGGCGGATCTCGGCGACTTCGTCGAGCGACAGTTCGCGCGACAGGATGATGCGCGTGAGCCCCAACTTTTTCCAGAAGCGCACGGTCGCCCAGTTGACGGTGTTGGACTGCACCGACAGATGAATCGCCTGTTCCGGCCAGGTCTCGCGCACCATGTCGATCAGCCCGGGGTCGGACATGATCAGCGCGTCCGGCTTGAGGGCGATGACCGGCGCCATGTCGGCCAGGTAGGTGGCGAGTTTGGCGTTGTGCGGGAAGATGTTGCTGACGACGAAAAACTGCTTGCCGCCAGCGTGCGCTTCGTCGATACCTTCCTTGAGCGCGGCGATGGTGCCGAAGGCGTTGTTGCGTACGCGCAGGCTGTAGCGCGGCTGGCCGGCATAGATCGCATCGGCGCCGAAGGCGAAGGCGGTGCGCATCATTTCGAGCGAGCCGGCCGGGGCGAGAAGTTCGGGTGCCTTGCGCATAGTAGAATCCAGCAAAACCGCGAATTGTAGAGTGTATGAGCGAAGATATCCTGATCAATTTCACCCCCCAGGAGACCCGCGTTGCCGTCATGCAACAGGGGGTCGTCCAGGAATTGCACATCGAGCGCACGGCCAGCCGCGGCTTGGTCGGCAACGTCTATCTCGGGCGCATTGTCCGTATCCTGCCGGGCATGCAGTCGGCCTTCATCGAGATCGGCCTGGAGCGCACTGCCTTCCTGCACGTTGCCGACATCTGGCAGCCGCGCGAAACGGCGACCGACCGGCCGATCGAACGGATTCTCGCCGAAGGGCAGAGCATCGTCGTCCAGGTGGTCAAGGACCCGATCGGCACCAAGGGCGCCCGGCTATCGACGCAGATCTCCATTGCCGGCCGCATGCTGGTCTATTTGCCGCAGGAAAAGCACATCGGTATCTCGCAGCGCATCGAATCGGAAGCCGAGCGCGAGCTGCTGCGCGAACGCCTGACCCGCCTGGTGGCGGAAGACGAGAAGGGCGGTTTCATCGTCCGCACCATGGCCGAAAATGCCAGCGATCAGGAATTCGCCACCGACATCGCCTACCTGAAGAAGACTTGGGCCGACATCTGCGACAAATCCAAAACCTCCGGGCCACCGACCGTGCTCTATCAGGAGCTGTCGCTCGGCCAGCGCGTGCTGCGCGACTTCGTCAATCCGGAGACGGCACGCATCGTCATCGACTCGCGGGAAAACTTCCAGAAGCTGACGGCCTTTGCTGACGAATACACGCCGGCAGTTTGCGGTCTGCTTGATCATTACACCGGCCAACGCCCGCTATTCGACCTGCAAGGCGTCGAGGAGGAAATCCAGAAGGCGCTGGCCCGCCGCGTCGATCTGAAATCCGGCGGCTACCTGATCATCGACCAGACCGAGGCGATGACCACCATCGACGTCAATACCGGCGGCTTCGTCGGGGTGCGCAACTTCGACGACACCATCTTCAAGACCAATCTCGAGGCGGCGGTCACCATCGCCCGCCAGCTGCGCCTGCGCANNCATTGTCGATTTCATCGACATGGAGAACGAGGAGCACAAGAAGGCGGTGCTGGAAGAGTTCAACAAGGCGCTGGCCAGCGATCACACGCGGCTGACGGTCAATGGTTTCACCCAGCTCGGGCTGGTCGAAATGACCCGCAAGCGCACCCGTGAGTCGCTGGCGCACGTCCTCTGCGAACCCTGCCCGACCTGCGGCGGGCGCGGCGAGGTGAAGACCGCACGCACCGTGGCCTACGAAATCCTCCGCGAACTACTGCGCGAGGCCCGTCAGTTCAATGCCCGCGAATACCGCATCCTCGCCGGCCCGGCGGTCGTCGATCTGTTTCTCGACGAAGAATCGCAGTCCCTGGCCATGCTCTCCGACTTCATCGGCAAATCCGTGTCGCTACAGTCCGAACCCAGCTATTCGCCCGAGCAGTACGACATCGTCCTGATGTGAGGCGGCTCCGGGTTACACCCGGAAGCGGCGCACGCTCTCCTTGAGGGTATGCGAAAGATTGACCAGGACGCCTGAACGCCGGCTCGATTCGGCCGAAGCGGCATGCGTGTGGTCGATTCCCTGAGCGATCATCTCGACGCGTTGGGCGATGTCGGTGCTGGCTGCCGTCTGTTCGCGCAGCGATTCGGCAATCGATTCGATGGCCTTGCCGACGCGAACCGATGACTGATCCATGTTGTCGACCGCGCTACGCACTTCTTCCGTTCGGCTGGCGCCGGCCAGTGCCCGTTCCTTGGCGGCGGTCATGGTGGCGAAGGCGGTATCGGTCGTTTGCCGGACACCGCTGACGATCGCCGAGATTTCCTGGGTCGATTTCGTCGTCAGCTCCGCCAGCTTGCGCACCTCGTCGGCGACCACGGCAAAGCCGCGCCCCTGTTCGCCGGCGCGTGCTGCCTCGATCGCCGCGTTCAGGGCGAGCAGGTTGGTCTGGTCGGCGATATCGCGAATGGTCTTGACGATACCAGTGATGTCGGCAACACGGGCTGACAGCACATCCATCGTCGACGCTGCGTCGGACATGCCGGAAGCTACCTGATGAATGATCTCGGTGGCATTGGAAACCACGTCCAGGCTGTTGTGCGCCTGGCGCTCCGACTGTTCGGACAGATGCCCGGCATCGTTGGCGTTTTCCGACATGACCCCGATGCTGACGGTGAATTCCTCCACCGCGGCGGCAATGGCCGACGTCGCCGTGCTTTGCTCCTCGGCTGTTTTTGCCAGGCGCGAGGCGTCGGCCAGCATCGATTCGCTTTCCTGGACGACAGAGTCGGCGCTCTTGACGGTATCGACGATCAACTGGCGAATCTGGCTTTGCATGACCTGCATCGCCGCCACGATGCTGGTCGTGTCACCGGGCAGAACGTGCAGGCTTTCCGTCAGGTCGCCCTGGGCAATGCGGTTGAGCGAGGCCGCCGTGGCGACCGGTTCGCCACCGACCTGGCGGTAGATGCCGCGCCCGACCAGGACAATGATGCTGGCCACGGCGAGCAAACTGACGACGCCGAGGACGATGGCCAGCGTGCCGGAACGCTCGAGGCCGGAGACCAGCGCCAGCCGGTCCTGCTCGGCGGCGGCTTCGGCCAGCTTGCCAATTTCCAGCAGATCGTCGCGAACCTTGCGCCAGGCCGGGGTTTCCTTCTCTACCAGCAGGGCCTGTGAGCCATCCCTGTTGCCGGCTTTGACCAGCTCGATGACCTGGCTCTGCAACGGTTGCCACTGCTCGATGTTGTTTTTCAGACGCGTCGCGATGCCCTGGGTTTCACTGTTGGCGGCCAGCAGTGGGAGCAGCTTGTCGATTTCCCGGGTGAACACTTCCTGCGCTTTGTCGAAGTTGTCGTAGGCGGTCTTCTTGCCCGGATCGAGCAGGATGTTGCGAATCGCCTGGCCTTTTTGCAGGCCGTTTGCGTAGGCCAGCGTCGCCGCATGGCGGGTGGCGATCCGCTGGTCCACGAAGCCGACGAAAATGCCTTCGCTGCTGGCGGTGAACATGATCGAAGAGGTTGCTAGTATGCCCATGCCCAGAGCGGCGGTAATGCCAAGCAGCCAGAGGCGGCCCTTGAGCGACAGATTCGCGAGCATGATTCTCTCCCTTTGTTGTTGTATCCGGCCTTGCCAGGCCGCTGACAACCTTAATATTAGCCTAAAGTAATATCGACCATAAAATATCGGCGTTGCGTACCGAATTGAACTGAACAAGCAGTGCGCCATCGTAATGACGTGACGACCACAATGGAGACCAATCATGAATACCAATTCTGAACTTGATGCCCTTATCCCTGCGCAGTCCTTTGATCGTCGGACGTTTCTCGTGACCAGCCTGGGTGCCGGATTCGCCCTGGCCACGCAGCCGGTGATGGCGCAGACGGCAATCAAGACTGACGATATTGGCTTGCTTGCCGGAGAGATCAAAGTGCCGGTCAAGGATGGCGAGATGGTCGCCTACCGTGCCCTGCCGCAAGGAGCGAAGAAGGCGCCGGTGGTGCTGGTCATCTCCGAGATTTTCGGCGCTCACGAGTACATCCGCGACACTTGCCGCCGATTGGCCAAGCTCGGCTATTGCGCCATCGCTCCCGAACTTTTTGCCCGCCAGGGCGATCCGCGGACCATCGAAAGCATTCCCGACATTCAGGCAAAAATCACTAGCAAGACCCCGGATGCCCAGGTGATGGGCGATCTCGATGCCACCGTCGCCTGGGCTGCCGCCCAGGGCGCCGACGCCAGCCGCCTGGCCATCACCGGCTTCTGCTGGGGCGGTCGCATCACCTGGCTGTATGCGGCGCACAACCCGCAACTCAAGGCCGGTGTCGCCTGGTACGGCCGTCTGGTCGGCGTAGTCAATGAATTCACCCCGAAGCACCCGAGCGAACTGGCCGGTGAACTGAAGGCGCCGGTACTCGGTCTCTACGGCGGACTCGACACCGGCATCCCGCTGGAAACCGTCGAGGCCATGGAGGAAAAGCTGAAAAGCGGCAGCGCGGCCGCCCGGGCGTCGGAAATCTATCTCTACGACAACGCCCCGCACGCCTTCCATGCCGACTATCGGCCGAGCTATCGCAAGGAAGATGCCGCCGACGGCTGGCAGCGCATGCTGGCCTGGTTTGCCAAACACGGCGTCTGAGCCGTTGTCCGGCGCCTCCCCGCAGCAGCCTGATCAGTGCTGCGGGGAGGCGTGTTGTTCGCGAGACGAATGGTCACCGCAGCAATCCGGCGAACGGCGATTTTGCCGCGTTCGAGCGTGGCTTCGTGCTACGCTTCGCGCCTCGTAAGACCTATTATCCGAACATGACTACAGCCGAATCTCCCGTCGCCAAACCGATCGACGCCCGCGCCCTGCTCAAGGACCTGCAAACCCGCTTCGACGTGTTTCGCAACTTTAGTCCGTTGGCCATCGGCATCGACAAGCAGGTGCTGGCCCAGTTGCCGGAACTGGAGAAAAAGGCCCTGCGTCTGGCCATGCGCAGCCACACCATTTCCACCCGCTATCTGAAGGAAATGGAAAAAGGCACCGTCCGCCTGAATCTCGACGGCACCCCGGCCGGCGAAGTGACCGACGAAAACCGCCAGCACGCCACGGAATTGCTCAAGGAACGCTTCAAGAAGCAGATCGAGCAGCGCAAGGCCGCCGAAGCCGCCACCCGTGCCGCCGAGGCTTCTGCCCGGGCAGAAGCCCATCGCGCCGCCAAGCTCAGCCAGTTGGCCGAGAAATTTGGGCGCAAGTAGCGTCTAAGCGGAACGCCAGCACAAAAGCAAAAGGGCCAGTCCAAGACTGGCCCTTTTGCTTTTGTATCTGGTGGGGCGTGAGTGATTCGAACACTCGACCTACGGATTAAGAGTCCGCTGCTCTACCAACTGAGCTAACGCCCCGAAAACAGGTTCCTGGTGGGTCGGCCGAGATTCGAACTCGGGACCAACGGATTAAAAGTCCGCTGCTCTACCGACTGAGCTACCGACCCGGCCTACGGGAGTCGCGCATTATATCCACGCTCCCGGAGAGCGTCAACGCACTCGTCAAAATTCTTGTGATAGCGGGCGATTCGTTGATTTGCCCGGGATAGGACAACGCAGCCCGGCGCGATGGTGGCGCCCCGGTCGAGCCCGCGTGGTGCGCTTGGCAATTTCGTGTGGGGCGCTAAAATCTTGACCCCCGAAAGTCCGAAATTAACGCATGAAATACCACAATCCGGCCGAACATCCCTATTTTCCGCTGCTCCTCGTCTGGCGGGGGATTCTCGTCTTCCTGGTGCTGCACGCTGTCGTGGACAAGCCGTTCGAGGCGATGCTGATGGCGCTGGGCGTACTTGGCCTCTTCGCGCTGAGCGGCGAATTTGTCTATGCCTGGAAGCTTCGTCACGATAATGAAAGGCTACGGCAGCAGGCCGAACATGAAGCGCGGGAGCGCCGGGCGGAAGAGGCCAGGCTGCGCTTCGAGGCAAGCAGGGCGGCGCAGGAAAAGAACGGCCGCAAGCACTTTAGTCTTGACGATGATGACCCGCCAGCCATTCCGGAGCCCCAGGCAACGGAACTCGAGACCTTGTCGGCCGGGGAGTTTGACCGTGCCTTGGCCGATATCCAACCAGCCCGGAGATAGTGTTAGCCAGGCGCATGGCTGCCGGCTGTGCAGGATGGGAAGTGAAGCCTTTCCTTTCCAAGGAAGGGCTTCAGCACTGAGCTAGCGAAAAAATGATCTCTTTCAGCTGAGCCGCTTGCAGATCTCGGTGGTCAGCGCCGACTGGTTCATGGCATAGAAATGCAGGCCGGGGGCCCCGCCCTTGAGCAGTCGCTCGCACAGTTCGGTGACGACATCGAGGCCGAAGGCGCGGATCGAGTCGGCGTCGTCGCCGAAGCTCTCGAATTTCTTGCGCATCCAGCGCGGGATTTCGGCACCGCAGGCATCCGAGAAACGGGCCAGCTTGGTGAAACCGACAATGGGCATGATGCCGGGCACGATGGGGATATCGACGCCGCGCGCCCGGGCTTCCTCGACGAAACTGAAGTAGGCGTCGGCGTTGTAGAAGTACTGGGTGATCGCCGAATTGGCACCGGCCTTGACCTTGCGCGCGAAGGCGTCGAGATCGTCCTGCGGGCTGCGGGCCTGCGGGTGCCATTCCGGGTAGGCGGCGACCTCGAGGCTGAACCAGTCGCCGGTTTCGGCGCGGATGAATTCGACCAGCTCGTTGGCGTAGCGGAATTCGCCGGTCTCGGCCATACCCGAGGGCAGGTCGCCGCGCAGGGCGACGATGCGCCGGATACCAGCGGCCCGGTAGTCGGCCAGGATTTCGCGGATGCTGTCGCGGGTCGAGCCGATGCAAGACAGGTGTGGCGCCGCGTCATGGCCTTCGGCGGCGATTTCCTTGACTACGGAGAAGGTGCGTTCGCGCGTTGAGCCGCCGGCGCCGAAAGTGACCGAGAAGAAGCTGGGTTGCAGTTTGGCCAGCTCGGCGCGGACGGCGCGCAGCTTGTCGACGCCTTCCGGGGTCTGCGGCGGGAAAAATTCGATGGAGATTTCGGGTTTCATTTGTTCAACCAGATGAAGAATTCGCGGTTGCCATCGCCGCCGGTGATTGGACTGTCCAGCCAGGCGCGAACCTGCAGGCCGAGTTCGGTGGCGCTGCTGCGCAACTTGGCTTCGACGGCCTTGTAGAGCGTCGGGTCGCGGACGATGCCACCCTTGCCGATGTTGTCTGGCCCGACTTCGAACTGCGGCTTGACCAGCAGCAGCAGGTCGCCGTCGGCGGCGAGCAGGGCCGGCAGTTGCGGCAGGATCAGGGTCATGGAGATGAAAGAGACGTCGCCGACGATCAGATCGAAGCCGCCAGCCGGCATCGCGGCGCCGAGATCGGCGGCGCTCAGGGTGCGACAGTTGATACCTTCGATGGCGGTGACCGCCGCATCATGGCGCAGTTGCGAGTGCAACTGACCGTGGCCAACATCGACGCCGACCACATGGCGGGCGCCGGCCTGCAGCAGGCAGTCGCTGAAGCCGCCGGTCGACTGGCCGACATCAAGGCAGTGCTTGCCGGTTACGTTGAGGCCGGTTTCGGCCAGGGCGCCGGCCAGTTTCAGGCCACCGCGCGAGACGTAATGGGCGTCGGGATCTGCAGCGACAATCAACGGCGTGGCTTCAGGCAATTCCAGCGCCGGCTTGCTGATCGGCCCGCCGGCCCAACTGACGCGGCCGGCCTTGATCATGGCTTGCGCTGCCGTACGGGAAGGCGCGAGTTTCTGGGCGACGAGCAGGGCATCTGCGCGCAGCATCCCGGGCGGTCTCTGATGGACCGGCTCGGGTTCCGGGCGCGGCTTTTTCTGCCGCGCGTGGAAGGAGTTCATGCTCATCGACGGCCCGGCTTATTTTTTCCGCAGCAGGAGCGCGCTCAGGGCCCAGGAAATCAGGCTGTAAGCGATCGAACCGAACAGCGCCGACCAGAAGCCGCCGACGTGGAAGCCATCGATCAACGAACCGGCCAGCAGGAAGAGCAGGGCGTTGATGACGAAGATGAACAGGCCCAGCGTCAGCAGCGTCACCGGCAGGGTCAGCAGCACCAGCACGGGCCTGAGCAGCGTGTTGATCAGGCCGAGGACGACAGCGACCAGCAGCGCCGTGCCGAACCCGGCCACCTGGATCGTCGGAACAACATAGGGCAGCGCCAACAGGGCCAGCGCATTGACGATCCAGAGGGCGAGCAGATTCAGCACGGGGGCCTCGCTTAGTAGCGGTAGTGGTCGGCCTTGTACGGGCCTTCCTTCGGCACGCTGATGTAGGCGGCCTGTTCGTCGGTCAGCTCGGACAATTGAGCGTTCAGCGTCTTCAGTTGCAGACGGGCGACCTTCTCATCAAGATGCTTGGGCAGCGTGTAGACACCGATCGGATACTTGTTGGAACCCTTGACGGCTTCGGTCCACAGTTCGATTTGGGCGATCGTCTGATTCGCGAAGGACGAGGACATCACGTAGGACGGATGGCCGGTACCGCAACCGAGGTTCACCAGGCGGCCCTTGGCCAGCAGGATGATGCGCTTGCCGTCCGGGAAAATGACGTGGTCGACCTGCGGCTTGATCTCTTCCCACTGGTACTTCTCGATGGAAGCGACGTCGATTTCGTTGTCGAAGTGACCGATGTTGCAGACGATGGCGTTGTTCTTCATCGCGACCATGTGGTCATGGGTGATGACGTGGAAGTTGCCGGTCGTGGTGACGAAGATGTCGGCCTTGTCGGCGGCGTAATCCATGGTGACGACGCGGTAGCCTTCCATCGCCGCCTGCAGCGCGCAGATCGGNNCCAGGAAGCTCATCTCGATTTCGGAATCGAAGTGGCCGATGTTGCATACGATGGCTTCGTTCTTCATCTTCGCCATGTGGTCGTGATTGATGACGCTGAGGTTGCCGGTCGCAGTCACGAAGATGTCGCCCTGATCGGCCACGTCATCCATGCGCACCACGCGGTAGCCTTCCATCGCTGCCTGCAGGGCGCAGATCGGGTCGATTTCGGTGACCCAGACTTGCGCCGACAGGGCGCGCATGGCTTGGGCCGAACCCTTGCCGACGTCGCCGTAACCGGCGATGACCACCACCTTGCCGGCGACCATGACATCGGTGGCGCGCTTGATGCCGTCGGCGAGGG
>DDWF01000256.1 GCA_002345845.1 Betaproteobacteria bacterium UBA2293
TCGCCATCCCAATGACTTTTCAACTGATGGCCCTGCGGGTTGTTCTTGCCGCAGCCGTAGCAGTGGCTCAATTCCTCCGGGTAAAAATCCTGAAATGCCTGGCTGTCCATCTGTGGTTCCCCCTTGTTATTAGTCGGCTGATTCTACCCAGCTGCGGTGGGTGGCGATATTCAATCTGGAAGCTTACCCATCGGCACCTTGAAAAACCAGGTGCGCCGGTTTGGGAATGCACAAAACTTCTCGGGGCATAAGAAAATCCTTATATGTTGTTGGCGTCCCCGGATATGATGTACGGGTCGTAGTGATGCGACATATATGCTGTGCGGGCCGCAGCGCCAATTCGCTGTTTCAGTCGGCATCATCCGACGTGTGCAGCGGGGTATGCCGGCCAATGCCGATCCAATAAAAAGATTAAAAAACGCAATTCGCTTTGGCTGTGGCACTGGGAGGTGCGGCACGTGCTTCAATCGCTTCAGACACGCTGTCGCGCGCGGACAGTGGGCGGAATCTTGTGTGCCATGATCCTGGCGTCCCTGCCATTGACGGGGGCATGGGCACAGCCCGTGGCGCCCGCGGCGGCGGACCATCAGGAATTGCTGCGCCAGCAGGAGCGCGAGCGGGTATTCCGTCAGCAGCAGGAAATGGCGCCCGACGTGCGACTGGAACGGCCGGCCCCAGCAGCGGAACCGGGGCGCTTGCCCGGGACTGAATCCCCCTGTTTCAACATCGAGCGCATCCTGCTGGTGGGCGATGCCGCGGAACAGTTCCAGTGGGCGCTTGCCGCGGCCAACAACGCAGTGGACGGACTGCCCGATGCGGCCAGTGGGCGCTGTCTGGGCTCGCGCGGCATCAACCTGGTGATGAAGCGCGTGCAAAACGCGATGGTGAGCCGTGGTTACGTCACCACCCGCGTGCTCGCCGAATCGCAAGACCTCAACGCCGGAACGCTCGAACTGACCCTGATCCCCGGCCGGATTCGCGGCATTCGTTTTGCCGCGGGAACGGATGCGCGCGCCACGCAATGGAATGCGGTGCCCGTCCGTCCGGGCGACCTGCTCAACATTCGCGATATCGAACAGGCGCTGGAAAACTTCAAGCGCGTGCCATCCGCCGAAGCCGATATTCAAATCACTCCCGCCGATGGCCCTGACGCCAGGCCGGGCGAAAGTGATTTGCTGATCGCCTGGCGGCAAAGCTTTCCGTTCCGCCTGAGCATTGCCGTGGACGACTCGGGCACCCGGGCAACCGGCAAGCAGCAAGGCGCCGTCACGCTTTCTTACGACAACTGGTGGACGCTGAACGACCTGTTCTATGTCAGCTTCAATCACGATCTGGTCGGCGGCGATTCGGCGCGGCGCGGCACCCAGGGCCATACCGCCCACTATTCGCTGCCATTCGGCTATTGGTTGCTCGGTTTCACCGCCAGCGCCAACCGCTACCATCAGTCGGTCGCGGGCGCCAGCCAAACCTACATCTACAGCGGCACAAGCCAGAACAGCGACATCAAACTGTCCCGCCTCGTCTATCGTGACGCGGTACGCAAAACCACCCTGTCGCTGCGGGCCTGGACGCGCTCATCGCAGAACTTCATCGACGATACCGAAGTGGAAGTGCAGCGCCGCCGCATGGCCGGCTGGGATTTTGGTGTCGCCCACCGGGAATTCATCGGCACCGCCACGCTCGATGCGAACCTCAACTATCGGCGCGGCACCGGCGCCATGAACGCCCTGCCCGCACCTGAAGAAGCCTTTGGCGAGGGCACGTCCCGCCCCGAGATCGTCACGACCGACGCGCGTTTCAACATGCCGTGTGCACTTGGCGGGCAAAGCCTGCGCTACACCGCCGCCTGGCGTGCGCAATGGCAGCGCACACCGCTGGTGCCACAAGACCGCTTTGCCATCGGCGGACGCCACACGGTGCGCGGCTTCGACGGCGAGAGCGTGCTATCGGCCGAGCGCGGCTGGCTGATCCGCAACGACCTCAGGCTGCTGCTCGGCAACAGCGGCCAGGAGTTCTACCTTGGGATCGACCACGGCGAAGTCGGTGGTCGCGGCGCCGACCTGCTCGTCGGCCGACGCCTGACCGGTGTCGTGCTCGGGCTGCGGGGCAGTTACCAAGGGTTGGCTTACGACCTGTTCATCGGCCAGCCGATCAACAAGCCGGCGGGCTTCAAAACCGCCTCCAGTGTTGCCGGTTTCAACATCATTCTTTCTTTTTAAGCACAGGGACGCGCATGAACGCCAACCGCTACCGCATCGTCTTCAACCCGTCTCGCGGCCAGCTCATGGCCGTGGCCGAAACTGCGACCAGTCATGGCAAGGCAGCCGGGGTGGCCCCTGGCAGAGCTTCCAAGCCAAAGCGGGTTAGCGTGCGCGCCCTCGCCCTGGCGCTGTGGGCGGCATTCGGATTGGTCATGTGGTCCACGTCGGGGCAAGCCCAGATCGTTGCCGACCCCGCTGCGCCGGGCAATCAACGACCGACCATATTGAGTGCGCCGAACGGCGTGCCGCTCGTCAACATCCAGACCCCCAGCGCCGCCGGGGTCTCGCGCAACACCTACAGCCAGTTCGATGTGCAGCAACAGGGTGCCATACTCAACAACGCGCGCAGCAACGCACAAACCCAACTCGGCGGCTGGGTGCAAGGCAATCCGTGGCTCGCCGCCGGCAGCGCGCGCGTCATCCTCAATGAAGTCAACGCCAGCAATCCCAGCCTGCTGCATGGCTATGTCGAAGTCGCCGGCCAACGCGCCCAGGTCGTCATCGCCAACCCGGCCGGCGTCACCTGCGACGGCTGCGGCTTCATCAACGCCAGCCGCGCCACCCTGAGCACCGGCACCCCCATCATCAACGGCGGCAGCCTCGACGGCTATGTCGTGCAGCGCGGCCAGATCGCGGTGCAAGGCGCCGGCCTTGACACCAGCCAGGCGGATTACACCGACCTGATCGCCCGCTCGGTGGCTATCAACGCTGGCGTGTGGGCACAAACGCTGAAAGTCACCGCCGGCACAAATACTGTCGACGCCGGCAACACGCAAGCCACACCGATGGCCTACGCCACCGCAGGCGTCGGCCCCGGCCCAGTCCCTGCTTTCGCCATCGACGTTGCCAGTCTCGGCGGCATGTACGCCGGCAAGATCATGCTGGTTGGCACCGAGGCCGGTGTCGGCGTCAGGAACGCCGGGCACCTTGGTGCTTCGGCCGGCGAAGTCGTGGTGACCGTCGATGGCCAACTCATCAACAGCGGCAGCGTCATTGCCGCCGGCCATGTCGGCGTCGATACCCGCGCCGGCGTCAGCAATACCGGCACCGTCTATGCACAGGGCAATCTTGATCTCGTCGCGCGCGATGTCATCGAGAACAACGGCGGCCTCATCGCCGCTGGCGGCAACGCTACGCTGGCGGCCACCGGCGCCGGCAACCGCGTCGTTGGTGACGCCAGGTCAGTCTTCGCCGCCGGTCTCAATCCTGACGGCACACTCGCTGCCAGCGGCAATCTCGGCCTCGCGGCCAGCGAGCAGGCAGCCCTGCGTGGCCAACAGATCGCCGGCGGCGACCTCGCCATCGCCGCGCGCAGCCTCGACCTTGCCGACAGCCAGAACAGCGGCAGAAACATCCGCTTCAGCGCCAGCGCCGGTGATCTTAATCTTTCCCGCTCCAGCACCGTCGCCAGCGGCATGCTCGCCGCCCATACGACGCACGCCCTGCGGCACAACGACGCGCAGAGCAACGCCGGCCAGCTCGACCTGGCGGCCGCGAGCCTCGCCAACGTGCGCGGCGAAATCGTGCAGACCGGCAGTGGCGATACCACCATCGCGCTCGCCGGCGATCTCGACAACACCCAGGGCCGCATCGCCGGCAACAGCAACAAGCTCATCCTCGCCGCGCAAACGCTCGCCAATACCGACGGCCGCATCGAACACGCCGGTGCGGGAACGCTGGTGATTGCCGCCGACACACTGGCCGGCACGCGCGGCCAGATCGCCAGCAACGGCACGCTCGACCTGACGGCGCAGAGCGCCACGCTCGATGCCGGCAGCACCCTGGCCGCAACGCTCGCCATCGATGTCGGCACGCTTGCCAACCGCAGCGGCCAGATCGTGCAGACCGGCAGCGGCGACGGCACGCTGAAGGCCGGTAGCCGCCTCGACAACACCGGCGGCCGCATCGCCAGCAGCGGCAAGGCCACGCTGATCAGCGGCGAGATCGACAACCGCGGCGGCGGGCAAATCGTCAGCGGTGGCGAGATTGACCTCAGCGCTGACCAGCTCGCCAACGACAGTGGCCGCATCAGCGCCGGTAGCAAGCTGCAGGCCACGGTGGCGCAAGGGGTCGGCAATGCCGCCGGCTTCATCGTGGCCGGCACCGACCTCACCCTCACCGCCAGTCACCTCGGCAACGTCGGCGGCACGCTCGGCGCTATCGCCGGCACGCTCAGTGCCAACACCACCGGCGCCATCGACAACACCCAGGGGCGCATCGAAGCCGCAGAGGGCGCCACCCTCGAGAGCGCCCGCCTCACCAACACCGACGGCACCGTGGTCAGCGCCGCGCTCGCCATCGACACGCGCAGTCAGGCGCTCGACAACACCCGGGGCCGCCTCGTTGCCGGCAGCACGATGAACCTGCAGACCGGCACGCTGAGCAATGCAGCCGGCCTGATCCAGGCCACCGCTGCGCTCCGCATCGACACGCATGGCCAGGCGTTTGACAACACGTCGGCCGGCAGCACTTCCAGCCAGGCCGGCGTCACGGTAGCGGCCGGCGCCTTCAGCAACGCCGCTGGCTTCCTTGGCGCCGGCGGTGCATTGGCTGTTGCCGCCGACACCCTGGCCAACACCGCCAGCGGCCTCATCGTGGGTGAAACCGTCATCGCGCTCACCACCCGCCAGCTCGACAACCGCAGCGGCCAGATTCAGTCCGCCGGCGACCTCGCCGTGCGCGCCAGCGAGGGTGTCGACAACCGCGGCGGTCTGCTGCGCGCCGGCCAGACGCTGGACATCACCACCGCCAGCCTCGCCAACGCCAGCACCCTGGGTGCCGATCAAGGCATCGAGGGCCATGCCCTGACCCTCAGCACCCACACTCTCGACAACCGCAGCGGCGCCCTGCGCGCCAACACGGCACTGCGCATCAACAGCAGCGGCACGCTGGATAACAGCGGCGGCCTCATCACCTCGGCCCAAACCCTTGCCATCAAGGACGCCGGCGCCAGCAAAACACTGGCCGTCGCCAACACCGCTGGCACCGTCATTGCCGGCCAGCAACTCGACATCGACGCCGCCAGCCTTGGCGGCGACGGCAAGCTGCTCTCACAGGGTGATCTCGCCATCAGAACAAGCGCCGGCTTCACCCACAGCGGCGAACTCACCGCCAACGGCCGGGCCACGCTGGAAACCGCCGGCACGCTGACTAACCGCGCCACGATGCAGGCCGGAACAAGCCTCGCCCTCACCGTCGCCACAATCGACAACCTCGCCAACGGCGAAATCATCGCCCCCGACCTCAAGCTCACGGCGACCGATACCCACGCCCTCACCAACCGTGGCCTGATCGACGGCGGCGACACCCGCCTCGACGCCATCACCCTCAACAACCTCGGCACCGGTCGCATCTACGGCGACCATCTTTCGATTGCCACAAGCACCCTGAACAACGACGCCGAGGCAGGCAACGCCCCGGTGATTGCCGCCCGCGACCGCTTCGACCTTGCTGTTGGTACCGTCAACAACCGCGAAGGCGCCCTCATCTTTTCCGCCGGCGATCTGGCCATCGGTGGCACGCTCGATGGGGGCAACCGCGCCACCGGGCAGGCCGGCACCGTGAACAACGCCAGCGGCATCATCGAGGCGCTGGGCGATCTGCGCCTTGCCGCCACGCAGATCAACAACACCAATGAGCATTTCAGCACCCAGCTGGTGTCGGTCAGCAGCATCGGCATTGATGAGTACATCTACGGCGGCCGCTACCGCCCGGACCAGGTCTACCTCACCTGGACATCCCGGCCCGGTGTCGTTTATTACCCCCCTGCCACCGATGGCATGAGTTACATGGGCAGCCAGGGATTTTTCAGCGACAACAGCAACAACTATGTCTGGCTGCATTCTCCCAGTGGCAGCACCCGAAACTTCTGGCTCTACAGCTACACCCGCAGTACGCAGGAAAGCCAGGTATTGACCTCGGCCCCCGGCAAGATCACGGCTGGCGGCGACATGGCGATCACTGCTGGTACGCTGAAAAACGACAACAGCCACATCCTCGCCGGCGGCAATCTGGTGGGCACTTTCGGCAGCGTCGAGAATACCGCCACTGCCGGCCAGCGCATCGTGCAGGACAGCGGCACAGCGTGGTACGTCTTCCGCGACAGCGACCACAGCGACTCCGACCGCGATGCCTACGGCTACAACCCGGCGCTGACCATCGAGAGCATCAGCCTCACTGCTGCCCGCCTCGAAGGCAACACCGGTACGGGGGGTAGCGGCACCACGGTGGCTGTGCGCACTGTTGGCAACGTCGGCCAGAGCGTCGCCGGCACCAACGGCGTCAATGCCACCCTCGGCAACAACAGCAGTGTCGCCCGCATCACCCGGGTCAGCCTCCCCGAAGCCACGGGCGGTGCCGCCAACATCGTCGCCACCGTCAGCCTCAACGGATCGTTGCCGAGCAACAGTCTCTACCGGCAAACCACCACCCCCACCGCCACCTACCTGATCGAAACCGACCCCCGTTTCGCCAGCTATCGGCAATGGCTCACCAGCGACTACATGCTGGCGCAACTCGCCCTCGACCCGGCCACCACCCAGAAACGCCTTGGTGACGGCTTCTACGAACAGCGCCTGATCAACGAACAAGTGGCCCAGCTCACCGGGCGCCGCTTCCTCATTGGCTACCAGAACGAAGAAGAGCAATACAAAGCCCTGATGAACGCCGGCATCACCTACGCCCAAGCCTGGAACCTCATCCCCGGCGTGGCGCTTACCGCCGCGCAGATGGCGCAACTCACCAGCGACATCGTCTGGCTGGTTGAGCAGGAAGTAACGCTGGCCGACGGCTCAACGCAGAAAGTGCTTGCCCCCCAGCTCTACGCCCGCATCCGGGAAGGCGACCTCGGCCCGGCCGGCGGCCTTCTTGCCGACAACACCCTCGACCTCAATGTCAGCGGCAATCTCGACAACCTCGGCACCCTCGCCGGCCGCCAACTCGTAGCGCTGACTGCCGAAAACATCAACAACCTCGGTGGCCGCATCAGCGGCGAAGACGTCTGGCTCACCGCCCGCCAGGACATCAACCACCGCGGCGGCCAGCTCGACGCCGGCAACCGCCTCGACCTCGCCGCCGGGCGCAACATCAGTATTGAAAGCACCATCCGCAACGAAAGCGGCCGAACGAACTTCAACCGCATCGCCAGCCTGCACGTGAACAACCCCGGCGGCACCCTGCAACTGGCCGCCAACGGCGACATCAGCCTGCTGGCTGCCTACCTCATCAACACCGCCCCCACCGCCGCCGGGCCGGCGAGCAGCAGCGAAGGAGAGCAGGCCGCCACCAACACCACCCGCATCGCCGCCGGCAACCAGCTGACGCTGGGCACCGTGAGCGCCGCCTATGCCGAAAGCGTTGGCGACGGCAAACACGCCCGCCAGGAAAGAGGCAGCAAGGAAATCGGCAGCACGATAGTGACCACCGGCGACATCACCCTCAGCGCCGACAGCGACCTCAGCGCCCGCGCCGCCGAAGTCAGCAGCCGCACCGGCAGCATCCTTGCCAGTGCCGGCAACGACCTGCGTATCGAAGCCGGCGAAAGCACGCTCAACACTGCCGAGCAGCACAAATACAAATCGAAGGGCTTCCTCTCCAGCAAGAAGACCACCACCCGCGACACCCGCAGCGACATCACCGCCATTGCCAGCACCTTCAGCGGCGACACCGTCACGCTGATCGCCAACCAGGACCTCCAGGTCAAAGGCAGCAATGTGGTGGCGACCCACGACACCACCCTCATCGTCGGGCGCAACCTGAATATCGAAGTCGCCGCAGAAAGCCACAACGAAACGCACTACAGCAAAACCAAGCAAAGCGGCGTGTTCAGCAGCGGCGGCGCCGGCTTCACCATTGGCAGCAAGCAGAACAGCACCGACCAGAAAACCGCTGCCACCCTCGCCGCCAAAAGCACCATCGGCAGCACAGACGGCAACATCACCCTGCTTGCCGGCGAAACCTACCGGCAGGTCGGCAGCGACGTCCTCGCCGTGCAAGGCGACATCGCCATCGCCGCGCAGCGGGTGGGCATCGTCGAAGCAAGAGAAACCAGCAGAACCACGATCGAACAGAAGAGCAAGCAATCCGGGCTCACCCTGGCCATCACCAGCCCGGTCATCACGGCGGTGCAGACCGCCAAGGCAATGGCCGATGCGGCCAAAGACACCGACGACCCGCGCATGAAGGCTCTCGCCGCCGCCAACACCGCCCTGGCGACGAAAAGCGGCTACGACGCCCTCCAGGCCGGGCAGGGCACGACCATCGACGGCAAGGCCAACCAGATCCCCGTCCTCAACGACAAGGGCGAAGTCACCGGCAGCCGCGACGCCACCGCCGCCGACCAGGCCGGCGGCATCGGCATCACCCTCAGCCTCGGCAGCAGTAAAAGCCAAAGCAACACCACGCAGACCGGCGACACGGCGGCCGCATCGACCCTCGCCGCCGGCCGCGACATCACCATCACCGCCAGCGGCGCCGGCAGCCAGAGCGACATCACCCTGCAAGGCACGAACGCCACCGCCGCCCGCGACATCCTTCTCGCGGCAGAAGACGAGATCAAACTGCTCGCCGCCAAAAGCACAGCCGACCAGAAGAGCAGCAACCAGAGCAGCAGCGGCAGCGTCGGTATCAGTTTCGGCACTGACGGCCTGATGCTCAATGTGGGCGTCAGCGGTGGTCGCGGCAACGCCGATGGACAAGACCTGACCCACACCACCACAAAAGTCGGCGCTGGCGGGACGGCACAACTGATCTCCGGCGGCGACGCCACGCTCGCCGGGGCCACCGTCGCAGCCAAACAAATCGTCGCCGAAGTGGGCGGCGACCTCGCTGTTGAAAGCCTGCAAGACTCCAGCAGCTACGACGCCAGGCAGCAAAGCCTGGGCGTCAGCGTCTCGATCGGCTACGGCAAGATGAGCGGCGGCGTCAGCGCCGCCAAGAGCGCCGCCACCAGCACCTACGCCAGCGTCAATGAACAATCCGGGATCAAGGCCGGCGACGGTGGCTTCCGGATCGACGTGCAAGGCGACACCGCCCTCGTCGGCGGCGCCATCACCAGCACGCAGCAGGCCATCGACGAACAGCGCAACCGCTTCGAAACCGGCGGCAGCCTGACCCTCGCCGACATCCAGAACCAGGCCGAATACACTGCCAAGGCCACCAGCGTGAGCCTCGGCGCCGGCACGAGCTTCGACGGCAAACTCACCCCGCAGGGCAGCAGTGCCGGCGTGGGCAAGGACGCGGGGAAAGCCCAAAGCATGACGCTCGCCGCCATCAGCGACATCGCCGGCAACACCGCAGCGAGAACCGGCGACGCCGAAATCGGCATCCGGCCGATCTTCGATGCGGAGAAGGTGCAGCGGGAGATCACTGCCCAAGTGGTCATCACGCAGAGCTTCGGGCAGCAGGCGAGCCAGGCGGTGGGGGACTACGTGCAAGACCAGAGAAAAACCTTGCAAGAGCAACTCAGGAATGCCGCCACTGACAAGGACAAGGCGGCGATCCAGGAGAAAATCCGCGAGCTGAACAACGAGGAGCGGGTGATGAACATGCTGATCGGCGCGGTGACCGGCATGGGCGGCTCGATCGCAATCAAGGAAAGTCTTTCGCTGGCGGCCGAGAAAATGCGCGACTACACCATCGAGGATTCGAAGCGCTTCGCCGGCGTCACCGATGGAAAAACGGAACTCAACAACAAGTCGGGAGAAAGCGATGGTCTGCGCGGGGACAGCACCAAAACCGGCGGCACGCGGGTCGATCTGGATATCCTGTGCGGGGCGGATAACAAGCGATGCGCAACGAATAGTGATGGAAGTTTGAAGCTTAATGAGAGGGGGCAGGTTGTATTCTTGCCGTCGGAAGCCGATGGTAAAACCCTGGCGGAGTTTCTCGAAACCGACGAAGGGAAGAAAGCCGCAGGTGCCACGGGCGGCATCCAGGGCTGGAAGGGCACGCTGTTCGGCGTTGCCTATGCTGCCGGCAGCTGGCAGGACAGGCTGATCGAGGCCTTCGGCGGAACGCACGACGTCATCGGCGGGACGGCAAGCGGGCTATACGACGCGCAGGGGAACATCAAGCGGGGGATGAGTGGTACCGAGAGAACCGGCTACAACGTATGGAGTGGCGTTGCCATCCTTCCCTCCGCTCCCTTCGCGGCAGCGGAACTCTTGCCCCCCGAGGTATGGCAAGCCGTCGCGATTTTTCTGAGGGCAGCGAAATGAAGAAACAGATTTGCTTGGCAGGCTCAATAGCAGTTCTGCTCACAGGCTGCATCAACATAGAGCCGGCGTTGAGCGGCAAGGCGTATGACGATTACCAGAAATCCATCAAACCCTACCTCCACTACTGGGAGAAGCCCGGGATGACGGAGGAGAGTCGGCGGACGGACTGGGTAGCGTGCGGGGGTATGGTAAATGGTAGCTACTCGAGCGATGCCCCGTCAGGGGCAAAGACTGAGGCCATCTTGGAATCGGCCGCAATTAAGAGAGAGACCATTGGCGGATGCATGAAAGCCAAGGGATACCGTTACGTAAAGTGATGGAGAAGAGGGCAAGGCGATGGCGGGCCGCCACCCTCACCGGCGGCGCCGTCACCAGCACGCAGCAGGCCATCGACGAACAGCGCAACCGCTTCGAAACCGGCGGCAGCCTGACCCTCGCCGACATCCAGAACCAGGCCGAATACACGGCCAAATCCGCCAGCGTGAGCCTCGGCGCCGGCACCAGCTTCGCCGGCAAGCTGATCCCCGGCGGCAGCAGCGCCGGCGTCGGCCAGGACTCGGGTAAGGCCGAAAGCATGACCCTGGCGGCGATCAGCGGCATCGCCGGCAACACGCAAGCGAGAACCGGCGACAAGGAAACCGGCATCGGCAGAATCTTCGATGCGGAAAAAGTGCAAAAGGAGATCACTGCCCAGGGGGTCATCACCCAGAGCTTCGGGCAGCAGGCGAGTCAGGCGGTGGGCGACTACGTGCAAGCACAAAAACAAACGCTGCGGGAAGCGTACAAGAATGCCCTCGACGCGGAGCGCGCCGCCATTCAGGCCCAATTTGACGACCTGATCCTGCAAGAGCGCGTGATGAACGTGCTGATTGGCGCGGTGACCGGACTCTCCGGTTCGGCGCTGGCCAAGGAAACCCTGGCGCTGGCGGGGGACGAAATGCAGCGGATCTCGGTCGAGAACTCGATGAGGTCTCCGGGATTCGTCGATGCCTACGGCAACGTGCTCACCAACCTGCGTCGAGGAGAAAAGGACAAACTGCGCCAGGACATCGATCTGGCCGGCACGCGCCTCGACCCGGACGGGATTTGCGGGCCGGGGTACGAGCGGTGCGTGAAGCAAGTTGACGCGGATGGCAAGTTGCTACTCGACGCCAACGGCAAGCCGCAGCTTGCCTACAATGCCGAGGGCAGGATGCAGTTCACCTATAAACCAGATGGCCAGGAAGTCTCGATTTACGACTTCCTCGCCAATACCGACGAAGGAAAAAAGATGCACGGCATCACCGGCGGCATCCAGGGCGGCAAGGCCACGTTCATGGGATACGCCTACCCGCCGGGCGGGGTGGTGGATCGGGTGTTCAAAGCCTTTGGCGGGGAGCATGACTACATCGGCGGCCAGGCCACGGGTTTGTATGACGGGCAGGGGAATATCAGGCAGGGGATGACGGGAGCGGAAAGAACGTCATACAACACATGGTCGGCGGTTGCGATTGCCCCCTCTGCGCCCTTCGCTATGGTGGAACTCATTCCGCCCGAAATGTGGAAGGCCATTTCGATACTGTTGGGAGCGGCGAAATGAAGCGGCTCCTATGGATAGCGCCCTGCCTGGGCTTGTTGCTGACCGGGTGTAATACAACCGTTCTGGTTGCTAGCGGCAAGGAGTTTAGTGACTACCAGAAAGCCATCAAACCCCACCTGCAATACTGGGAAAAGCCGGGCTGGACCGTTGAGGGGCGCAGGGGGGATTCTGCGGCATGCGGTGGCCCCCCTAACGAGTCCATACAATTCGGTTCCAACGCAATCAAAGCCGCCCAGCGCCCCGGTGAAACAGAACGGCAAACGGAAAACCGCCTAAGCCAGGAATGGCATGCCTGCATGAAGGAGAAGGGTTACCGGGACACTCGTGCCGTGCCGCGGTAGGAAAGCCCGATGCCGAGCACCACGCGCACGCAGACCAACGTCCAGGGCAGCCGCACGAACCTCGACCGCGTCGCCGGGCTGTACGTCACCGCAGACAACGCCCTTCTCATCGCCGCCGCCGGCCGCGACATCACTATCACCGCTACTGGCGCCGGCCAGGATAGCGACATCACCCTGCAAGGCGCCCAGGCCCAGGCCGGGCGCAACCTCACCCTCGCTGCCGCAGACGAAATCCGCCTGCTCGCCGCCAAAAGCACAGCCGACCAGAAGAGCAGCAACCAGAGCAGCAGCGGCAGCGTCGGTATCAGTTTCGGCACTGACGGCCTGATGCTCAATGTGGGCGTCAGCGGTGGTCGCGGCAACGCCGATGGACAAGACCTGACCCACACCACCACAAAAGTCGGCGCTGGCGGGACG
>DDWF01000242.1 GCA_002345845.1 Betaproteobacteria bacterium UBA2293
TGGCGCCGCCGTTCGGGTTGGTCTTCGCCGGGTCGAGGCCGAGCACCTTGGAGACCGACAGGGCCTGGGCAGCAAAGGCTTCGTTGGATTCGATGACGTCCATCTGGTCCAGGGTCAGGCCAGCCTTCTTCAGGGCCAGCTTGGTCGCCGGGATCGGGCCTTCGCCCATGATGTCGTTCGGCACACCGGCAACGGCGTAACCAGCGATGCGGGCGCGGGCCTTGTGACCAGCCTTGGCAGCGACATCGGCAGCAGCCAGCACGAAGAAGGCAGCGCCGTCGTTGATGCCGGAAGCGTTACCGGCGGTGACAGTACCGTCCTTCTTGAAGGCCGGCTTCATCTTGGCCAGGGATTCCATGGTCGTGCCACGCTTCAGGTGCTCGTCAGTATCGAACACAACTTCGCCCTTACGGGTCTGCTTGACGATCGGCACGATCTGCGACTTGAAGTGGCCGGCATCGATGGCGGCCGCGGCGCGGCGCTGCGACTCGACAGCGAACTCATCCTGCTGCTCGCGGGTGATGCCATGCTTGGCCGCGAGGTTCTCGGCGGTGATACCCATGTGGCCGACGCCGAACGGGTCGGTCAGCACGGCAACCATCGAGTCGACGGCCTTGGTGTCACCCATGCGGGCGCCGGAACGCAACGCCGGCATCAGGTAGGCAGCCTTGGACATGACTTCAACGCCGCCGCCGATACCGTAGTCGGCATCGTTCAGCATGATGTTCTGGGCGGTGGTGACGATGCCCTGCAGACCGGAAGCGCACAGGCGGGAAACCTGCATGGCGACGGAGTCCATCGACAGGCCAGCCTGAATGGAAGCGACACGGGAAACGTAGGCGTAGCGGGAATCGGTCGGCATGGTCGTACCGACGGTAACGTAGTTGATGGCCTGGGGATCGACACCGGAGCGAGCGATAGCTTCCTTCATGACGATGCCGGCCAGTTCGGTAGACTCGAAATCGGCCAGCGAACCACCGAAGGCACCGATGGGGGAACGAACTGCGCTCAGAACGACAACATCTCTGCTCATAAGAAACTCCTTGTAAGAATTATTCAGCCCACCAGACTGGCGAGCCCCAACAGAAACAGCAACAACATCCATAGCACCGTGGCCCGCCAGACGAGTCCGACAGCACTTTGCATGAAATCGACATCGGGCGGATCGCCCAGGCCCAGTTCGGCACCATCCGAGGTTTCCGCTCCGTCGATCAGCGGCCGGCCCAACTGCACGCCAAGCGCCCCTGCCCCACTCGCCAGGACAATCCCGAGATCGCGGTCCGGCCAGCGTGCCGGTTGGGTTCGCCAGCAGTACACCGCATCCTCGAAATCGCCGACGATGGCAAAAGCAGCAGCCGTGGCGCGCAAGGGCAGCCAGTCGATAATACCGAAAACCCGCCGGGCAAAGTCGGGAAATTCATTGCGCGCCGCCCCGTCGGCCTCCCCCCAGCGCTCGCGCAGCACCGCCGCCATACGGTAGAGCAGCGCCCCGCAGGGACCAGGCAGGATGACGAACCAGAGCAGCACGGCGAAAACATGGCGATGCGAGGCAGCCAGCGCCTGCTCAATGGAGAGCCGGGCAATTTCCTCGGTCCCGAGCATCTCGGTCGATCGCCCCGTCCATTCACCGAGCAACTGGCGCGCGCGCGGCAGGTCGCCGAGACGCAGGGCCAACTGGATTTCCGTGTAGTGGTGGCTGAACTGGCGGAAACCCATGGTCAGGTAGAGAACGCCGACGTTCAGTGCCCAGGCCAACAGAGGGCTGAGCGAATAGAGAATTTTGTAGATCAGCCCCAGCACCAGGACCGGCGGCAGAACCGCCAGGCACCAAGCGAGAATGCCATGACGACGGCTTCCGGCATTGCAGCAGGATTCGATGAAATCCGCCCAGGCGCCGAGCGGCTCCGCGACGACCCGGCGGTAGTTGAGGGGTTGCAGCTGCTCGATGAGAAAAACTGCAATCAGCGAGAGAAGACTCATGGGGTGCCGAGAGTGCCGTTTTCGGCTTGTTTTCTTGTTCTAAAGCGCCACGATACCACAAGGCACCGACGCATGGAGACCGAGGCGCTCGCTCAGCGAACGGATCATTCCGGCCGTCGCGCCCCAGATGAAATAGTCGCCGTAAGGCATTGCGTAATAGCGGCGCAAAGCTCCCCGGTAATGCATTTCATGCTGTTTGTGATTGACCGGGTCGAGCAGGAAATCGAGCGGCACCTCGAACACTTCGGCGACCTCGAAGGGATCTGGCCGCAGGTCGAATGGTGGCTCGACCAGGGCGACCACCGGTATCACGCGAAAGCCGGTACCGGTTCGATACTCCGGCAGGAAGCCGAGGACTTCGATACGGTCACGCGCCAGGCCGATTTCCTCTTCGGTCTCGCGCAGTGCCGTATGCACAGCGGAAAGATCCTCCACCTCCACCCGCCCGCCGGGAAAGCTGACCTGGCCAGCATGATCGCGCAAATGGGCGGTACGCTGGGTAAGCAACACCGTCGGCCGCTCCGGCCGCATAACGATGGGAAAAAGCACGGCAGCCGGCGTCAATTCCTGGCAGGCAGCACCGTCCTCCTCGACAAAATCCGTGGCCTGCGGCTGATCGAGCAAGCAGGCCCTAAGGCGTTGCAGGTCCAGCATCATGCCTGGGTGGAGTCTTCCTCGATTTCAGCATGAACCGAAGCCAGTGCATCCTGCAGGGTTTCCTCGCCAAGGCCGTTGATCGAGGTGGCCACCATATCGGCCGCCTCCACCGCGCCGACCGGCAGGCGCTTGCTGTCGAGACTGGCGATCAGCACCGTGGCGGCGCCGACGACACGCAACAGGGCTTGCCGTTCCGTCATCAGCATTTCAACTTCCCGGCGCAAGAGCGCAATTTCCTGATCGCGGTGCGGCATGACGTTTCTCCTAATATCGCTGGCGTAGCGTCATGGTACCCCCATCGTGCTGCATCTCCATGCGATTGAGGAAACTCATGCCAAGCAGGGCGATCGGCATGTCATTCTGGTGCAGCAGGGCATCGACCTGGCGCAGGGTGACGCCGGCGATGGAGACGGTATCGAGCTTGACCTTGCTCACCACCACCTGGCCATTGGCCGTCTGCGAAAACCCCTTCTGTCCGCGATTGAAATCCAGACCGAGCCGGCGCGCATCACTGGCCCCCAGCGATATCATCGTGGCCCCGGTATCGACCAGAAAACGCACCGAGGTGCCGTTGATCGTCCCGGTCGTATAAAAATGCCCGCGGCCGTCGGCGGTCAGGGTGATCTTGCCGGAGCCATCGGCGGCAGCTGCGCCGATGGCATGTTGCCCGATACGTAGCGGACGTTTGCGGCCGCCGACTTCGACAATCACCTGATCGCCCTGGATGGCCACCACCTTGACGCCACCGAGCGATTCACCGACTCGCACGGCTTCCGGCTCGCCGCCGTTGACCATCAGCATCGCCTTGCTGCCCATGATGCCGGCCAGGCCGACATCCTGGGCTGTCGCCGGAGCCGCCGCGAAAACCGCCAACGCCAGCAGCGTAGAATGCAGGATCTTGCCAAGACTGCGGATGCCTGCCATGTTGCCTGTTGCCATTTTTCGCCACTCTCCGACCGAAGGACCGGGCTATTTTGCCATATTCCTCGAGCATCACCGGATTCCCTGGCGGCTGATCGCCATCGATGAAGGCGAGCCGGTTCCCGCCACCGCCGAGGGTTTTTCCGGACTCTGCTTCATGGGCGGGCCGATGAGCGTCAATGACCCGCTGCCGTGGATTGAGCCGGTGTGCACGCTGATTCGAGACGCGGTGGCCAAAAAGATTCCGGTCATCGGTCATTGCCTGGGTGGTCAGCTGATGAGCAAAGCTCTGGGCGGCGCCGTGACGCGCAATCCGGTGAAGGAAATCGGCTGGGGCGAAGCCTGCGGCGAGAGCGATGCGGTCGCCCACCACTGGCTCGGCGATTACGCCAGCCAGCGGGCCACGGTCTTCCAGTGGCACGGCGAAACCTTCAGCCTCCCGCTAGGTGCCACCCGCCTGCTGGCCAATGACTACTGCGCCAACCAGATGTTTGCCCTCGGCCCACACCTCGGCATGCAGTGCCATGTCGAGATGACGCCGGAGATGATCGCCACCTGGTGCGGCCAGTGGGCCGACGAAGCAATTGCCGTAGCCGACCAGCCGAGTGTGCAAACGCCGGAAGCAATGCAGGACGAGATTGCCGCCCGCCTACCGGTGATGCGCCAACTGTCGGAACAGCTTTATTCGGTGTGGATCAGCGGCCTGCGTCGCTGAAAGCAAAACGGGCAGCCTGGCTGCCCGTTTGTTCGCCGATACGGAAATCCGCTCAGTCGCGGAAATTGCCGTATTTGATCGGGAAGTCGGTAATCGACTTGGTAATCAGCGTGATGCAGCCCTGCAGATCATCGCGCTTGGCGCCCTGAACCCGTACGGTATCGCCCTGGATCGAGGCCTGGACCTTGAGCTTGCCATCCTTGACCAGCTTGACGATCTTCTTCGCCAGATCGCTGTCGATGCCGTCCTTTATCTTCATCTCCTGCTTGACCTTGTTGCCGGAGACGCTGATCACCTTCTGGTGATCGAGGCGCTTGACGCTTTCCTTCTCCTTCTTTTCCATGGCTGGAAAAAGCAGGTCCTTGATCTGGTCGAGCTGGAAGTCTGAGTCGCCCCACAGGGTGATGACCTTGTCCTTCTCGTTCAGCTCGACCTTGGCGGTGGTGCCCTTGAAGTCGTAGCGGTTGTCGATCTGACGGGAGGTGACATCAATGGCGTTCTTCAACGCCACCATGTCCGCTTCGGAGGTGAAGTCAAAGCTCGGCATGGCGCTTATCCAAAGTGGCAGACGTAGTGATAGGCGTCGCCTTCGGCGACCGAAATCTCGAAGGAAGAGTTGCCCGGCACGTTGAAGGACTGGCCGTCACCGTAGGTGGTCCACTCGGACTCGCCCTTCAGCTTGACGCGGCAGGAACCGCCGACGCCTTCCATGATTTCCGGCGCCCCGGTATTGAAGGTCAGCGACGACGGCAGAATCACGCCGACCGTTTTCTTCGTGCCGTCAGCCAGCACCACGGTGTGGCTGACACACTTGCCATCGAAGTAGACATTGGCCTTCTTGACCACGGAAACGTTGTCGTATTGCGACATTTAGATACCCCAGATTTTCTGAATGACGGACTTGGCGATGAAACCGACCATGCCGAAAGCCAGCACGAAGAAGAGGATGAATGTCCCCATCTTGCCGGCCTTCGACTTCCAGGCGATTTCGCCAATGATGAACAGCATGAACAGGATGAAGGCGCCGACGCCCCAGGTCGAGAAGAAGTCAGCGATCTGCTCCTCGTTCAGGCCGAATACGGTGCCACTCTCCATCGCTTAGGCCTGGCCCTTTTTGGCGCGCAGGTTGGCGGCGATGCGCATGCGCAATGCATTGAGTTTGATGAAGCCGGCCGCATCCTTCTGGTCGTAGGCACCGGCATCGTCCTCAAAGGTGGCGATGGTCGAGTCGAACAGCGAATCAGTCTTCGAATCGCGGCCGACGACGATGACATTGCCCTTGTACAGCTTGACGCGAACGGAACCATTCACGCAGCCCTGGGTGTGGTCGATCAGCGTCTGCAGCGCAATGCGCTCCGGGCTCCACCAGTAGCCGTTGTACACCAGGCTGGCGTAGCGCGGCATCAGGTCGTCCTTCAGGTGGGCGACTTCGCGGTCGAGGCAGATCGACTCGATGGCGCGGTGGGCGCGCAGCATGATCGTACCGCCCGGGGTTTCGTAGCAGCCGCGTGACTTCATGCCGACGTAACGGTTCTCGACCAGGTCGAGACGGCCGATTCCGTGCTGGCCACCGAGCTTGTTCAGCGTCGCCAGCACCTGGGCCGGGCTCATGCGCTGGCCGTTGAGGGCGACGATGTCGCCCTTCTCGTATTCGATATCGAGGTATTCGGCCTTGTCCGGGGCGGCTTCCGGCGACACCGTCCAGCGCCACATCGATTCCTCGGCCTCGGCGGCCGGATTCTCGAGGTGGCGCCCTTCGTAGGAAATATGCAGCAGGTTGGCGTCCATCGAGTACGGCGAGCCACCCTGCTTGTGCTTCATGTCGACCGGAATGCCGTGTTGCTCGGCATAAGCCATCAGCTTTTCGCGCGACAGCAGGTCCCATTCGCGCCACGGAGCGATGACCTTGATGCCCGGCTTCAGCGCGTAGGCGCCGAGCTCGAAGCGCACCTGGTCGTTGCCCTTGCCAGTCGCACCGTGCGAAATGGCATCGGAGCCGGTGGCATTGACGATCTCGATCAGGCGCTTGGCGATCAGCGGCCGGGCGATCGAGGTACCGAGCAGGTATTCGCCTTCATAGACGGTATTGCAGCGGAACATCGGGAAGACGAAGTCGCGGACGAACTCCTCGCGCAGGTCATCGATGAAGATATTTTCCGGCTTGATGCCGAACTGCAGCGCCTTGGCGCGCGCCGGTTCGAGTTCTTCGCCCTGGCCGAGGTCGGCGGTGAAGGTCACCACTTCGCACTGGTAGGTGTCCTGCAACCACTTGAGGATGACGGAGGTATCGAGGCCACCGGAATAGGCCAGGACGACTTTTTTGGCTTGGTTCATTGCTGTTTCCCGAAAAAGATTATTGGGTGCGGTAACTGCGATGGCAGGCGACGCAGGCGCCGGTGATGCCCTGCAAAGCAGTCAGTGCGGTGGCCGGATCGCCCGTCCTGGCGAGCTTGGCGAAATCGCTGGCGGCAACATGCGAGGCACGGCCGAGGGCATGCATCTCATCCGTCATGAACATGCCCGGACGGGCGTTCGCGGGCAGCTTGCGATGCTTGCCCATCGCGCCAATGCCGAGTTCCTTTTCGGCGATGTCGGCAGCCGCGGCATACTTGCCTTCGGCCAGCGCACCGATGATCTGGTGCAGCGCCAGCTGATTGTCGAGCATCTCGGCACGCAGGGTGGCGCGTGCTTCGGGCGCCATCTCCACGAACTGGCGCGGGTCCGCGGCAGCGGCCAAAGTCGGCGCTGGCAGGACGGCGCAAAACATGGCGAACAACACCGGCAGGACAGGCAATGGCTTCATGATTGCAATCTGCCAAGCAACAGGAATTCGAGCAAGGCCTTCTGCGCGTGCAGCCGGTTTTCGGCTTCTTCCCAGACCACGCTGCGCGTCCCGTCGATCACCTCGGCGGCAACT
>DDWF01000077.1 GCA_002345845.1 Betaproteobacteria bacterium UBA2293
GCGTGCTGGTTGAACATCGAGTCGATGATGTGGATGAAGGCCTCGTAGCAGGAAAACAGGCCATGCCGGCCGGTCAGCAGATAGCCTTCGAGCCAGCCCTCGCAGGCGTGCTCGGAAAGGATTTCCATGACCCGGCCATCGGCCGCCAGATGGTCGTCGTCGGCCTGCAGATCGGCCATCCAGGTGCGGTCGGTGACCTCGAACAAGGCGCCGAGGCGGTTGGATGCGGTTTCATCCGGCCCGAAGACGCGGAAATTGTGCGGATTCTTCTGCATCACATCACGCAGGAAAAAGCCCATCGAGCGCGTCGACTCGGCTCGTTTGCTGCCGGGGCTGGGCACATCCACCGCGTATTCGCGAAAATCGGGCAGGCGCAGGTCGTGTAGCAGCACACCGCCGTTGGCATGCGGATTGGCCCCCATGCGTCGTTCGCCGGTTGGCGCCAGCGCCGCCAGCTCGGCGTTCAGTCGCCCCTCGGCATCGAACAGTTCACGCGGGAAATAGGACTGCAGCCAGTCCTCCAGCAGATGCACGTGTTCCGGATTGTCCATGTCGCTGAACGGCACCTGGTGCGAGCGCCAATTGCCTTCGCTTTTCTTGCCGTCGACTTCTTTCGGCCCGGTCCACCCCTTGGGCGAACGGAGCACGATCATCGGCCAGCGCGGGCGGATTGTTTCGCCGCCGTGGCGGGCTCGTTGCTGAATGTCGCGAATCTCGTCGAGTGCCTGGTCGACTGCCGCCGCCATCAATTCGTGCATGACTTCCGGCTCTTCGCCTTCGACGAAAATCGGCTTGTAGCCATAGCCGACGAACAGGGCTTCCAGTTCGCTGTGGCTGATCCGCGCCAGCACGGCCGGATTGGCGATCTTGTAGCCGTTGAGATGGAGGATCGGCAGCACCGCGCCGTCGGTCTGCGGAT
Organism: Betaproteobacteria bacterium UBA2293; assembly: GCA_002345845.1. The sequence continues at coordinate 920 of DDWF01000077.1, forward strand.
TCAGGAACTTGTTGGAATGCCAGGACGTGGCCAGCGGCCCGGTCTCCGCCTCGCCGTCGCCGACGACGCAGCAGGCAATCAGCTCGGGATTGTCGAACACCGCGCCGTAAGCATGGAACAGCGCGTAACCGAGTTCACCGCCCTCGTGGATCGAGCCCGGCGTTTCCGGCGCTGCGTGGCTGGGAATGCCACCGGGGAAGGAAAACTGCCGGAACAACCGGCGCATGCCCTCCTCGTCCTGCGAGATGTCGGAATACAGCTCGCTGTAACTGCCTTCCAGCCAGGTGTTGGCGACTACCGCCGGGCCGCCGTGACCGGGGCCGGCAATGTAGATCATGCTCAGGTCGCGCGCCTTGATGACGCGGTTCATATGCACGTAGATGAAGTTCAGGCCGGGCGTCGTGCCCCAATGGCCGAGCAGGCGCGGCTTGATGTGCTCACGCAGCAGCGGTTGCCTGAGCAGCGGATTGTCGAGCAGGTAGATCTGCCCGACCGACAGATAATTGGCGGCCCGCCACCAGGCGTCCATCCGTTGGCGTTCGTCGGCGGCAAGTACGGTTTCAGTCGAAGTCATTGGCGGTTCCCCAATTCATCATGCTCGGCCTCTGCTCAAAGATGGCCAGAGGATGCCTGTGGTCAGCGCCGGATTCTGTTCGATGGCACACATACCGGATGCGGTGAGTGATGTGTCGCAGCTGGCGAAACTATGTGCGGCAAGGCACAGACTTACCGGCGCGGGACGTGTAGCCTCTGATCAACGGCAACTGGTGCAGCGGAGACAAAAGAAGTTGCCCGGCGCGAGGCGGAGGATTCCCGCTTCCAAGGAGCCTTTCATGAAAAAACCGGACCACTATGCCACCCTGAACATCGACCGATGCGCTACCTGCGCCGAGATCAAGCGGGCCTACCGCATTCTTGCCCAACGCTTTCATCCGGATGTAACTGAAGACTGTGATGGCGAGCGCAAGTTCAAGGATGTGTCGATTGCCTACCGGGCGCTCAAGCAGCCTGAAGCAAGGAATGTCTACGACCGCCAGATCAACAATAACTGCACTGGCGCCAAGAAACGGCCGGTTTCAGCTAAGTCTGGCCGAGGGAGTCTGTTCGATTTTGGTTATGTTTTTTGGCGCTATTGGCCGTGGTTTTGGCCGATCGACGGGAGCAATGCCGAGAAGTATCCGTTCCGCCGATAAGCCGGGATCGGCGACGCTGCGTCACCGGGTTCGCCCGCAGAACCGGAAACGTCCCGGTTATCGATTAGCCGGTTGATAATCCGCCCGGCTACCAATGCCGAAGCGCGTGATGCTTCGGCGAAACCCCGTTCGATTTTCATCATGAACCAGACACTGAACCTATACACAGGCGCGACGCCGCTGCCTTTCCATGATCAGCCGCGCCCGGAATCCACGCCGGCGGCATGAAAGTACTCGCTTATCTGCTGCTGCTCGCCATCCTCACGGTCATTACGTGGAAATACCCATTCCTGTTCGAACTGCCAATTCTCGGCGCGATTGGCGGTGCTTACTGGCTGTTCTTCCGCAATACCGCCACGACGCATGACGAGCAGGCAGAGTGAGCTGCCCGCGAACGCTGCACAAATACCGAAAATCCTTGGCAGCAGAGAACCTCCACCGCTTACTGTTGTCATTGGTTGGTGGCAGGATGGCAATGGCACCGCTGCTTTCGGAATACTTGCCGCCACATTGCTTTCACAACAACAAACTACGATAACGCCGTGCTCTCGGACGACAGAAAAGCCTACCTGCTGAATCCGGCGAGACTTCGCCGCCACCTGCCCTGGTTGCCGTTCATGCTCGGCATTTTGCTGATCGGCGCCCTGCTGCTGGGCGACGAGATTCGCAATTCCCGGCTGCAGGCCTTCTATCTGGCGCGCTACGCCGGCGAACTCAATTACCAGATGCTGGAAGGTGCCAGCGAGTCCATCCGCTTTCCGACGCACGGTCCATTCGACCAGCGCCTCGGTTACAGCGAACTGCCGCGCATCAGCGAACGCCTGACCGCTCAGGGCTACCGCCTGACCCGTCAGGCGAAACATCCGGAAACACTGATGGACTATGCCGGCCGCGGCTATTTCCCGCCTTTCCGGGAAAAGACCTCGGCCGGTCTGACGGTTACCGATTGTCGGGACGAAAGGCTGTATGGCTTTCGCTACCCCTATCGCGGCTACGACAACTTTGCCGCCGTGCCGTCGCGCGTGGCGCAGGCGCTGATGTTCATCGAAAACCGCGACCTGCTCGACGAATCGCGGCCGACGCGCAATCCGGCCGTCGACTGGGTGCGTTTCGGCCGGGCCATCCTGGGGCGCATCGGGCGGCTGGTCAGCGACGATTTCGATGCCCCGGGTGGCAGCACGCTGGCGACGCAAATCGAGAAATTTCGCCATTCGCCGGATGGTGTGACTGCCGATGCCGAAGAAAAGTGGCGGCAGATGGCCTCGGCCAGCGTCCGCGCCTACCGTGATGGCGACCAGACGCTGCCAGCGCGCCGGCAGATCCTGGTCGATTACCTGAACACCGTGCCGCTCTCGGCAGCGCCCCGGCACGGCGAGGTCAATGGCCTGGGCGACGGGCTGTGGGTGTGGTTCGCCGCCGATTTCACCCGGGTCAATCAACTGCTTGCCGCGGCCGATGCCAGCGGTCCGCAACTGGCCGAACAGGGACGCGCCCTGCATCAGGTCGTGGCGCTGATGATTGCCCACCGCCGGCCCTCCTACTATCTCTGGCCGAGTGGCCGTGACGCCCTGGCCCGCCTGGCCGAGGGCTATCTCCGCCTGCTCGCAGAGAACGCTGTGATCACGACGGCCCTGCGCGATGCGGCGCTCGCCGAGCCGTTGCGTTTCCGCGATATGGCCAAGGACCCTCCCCTGCTGCCGGCCGATGCCGGCAAGGGTGCGGTGGCCATCCGCAACCGCCTGGCAGGCATGCTCGATACCTCGCTCTATCAGCTCGATCGCTACGATCTCGAGGTCTCGGCAACGCTCGACGGCGAGTTGCAGCGCCAGGTCAGCGACTTCCTCGGCAAGCTCGATGACCCGGCTTTCGCCCGGGCCCAGGGCCTGCTCGGCGACCGCATGCTGCAGCCGGCGACACTCGGGGCAGTGCGTTACAGCTTCAATCTGGTCGAGCAGACGCCAAGCGGCAACCGGGTTCGCGTGCAAACCGACACCACCGATCAGCCACTCGACATCAACGAAGGCAGCAAGCTTGAACTCGGTTCGACGGCCAAGCTGCGCGTGCTGGCCACCTATCTGGAAATCATCGCCGAACTGCACCAACGCTACGCCGCCGAAACCCCGGAGGCCTTGCGCAAGCTGCCGGTCGAACAGCGCGATCAGCTGACCCGCTGGGCCGTCACCTACCTGGCCGGCACCGAGGACAAGACCCTGCCGCCGATGCTGCAGGCGGCGCTGGAACGCCGTTACTCGGCAAGCCCGGGCGAATCCTTCTTCACCGGCGGCGGCGTTCATCGCTTCAACAATTTCCGCCGTGAAGACGATGAGCGCGTGACCACCGTGCGCCAGGCGTTGCAGGCCTCGATCAACCTGGTCTTCGTCCGCCTGATGCGCGACGTGGTGCGCTACACCATGTACCAGGTGCCGGGCAGTTCCGCCCAGTTGGTCGAGCGCCAGGACGATCCGCGCCGGCAGGAATACCTGGCCCGCTTTGCCGACCGCGAGGGGCAGGTGTTCCTGCGCCGCTTCTGGCACAAGTATCAGGGCAAGACGAGCAGCGAGATCCGCGACGATTTCCTGCACGGCCTGCGGCCGAGCGCCGGCCGGCTGGCGGCGGTCTTCCGCTATCTGGAGCCGCAGGCGCCGGTCGAGGAACTCGGCACCTTCCTCGCCCAGCGCCTGGAAGGCAGCCGGCAGAGCGACGCGCAACTGGTCCGTCTGTACGAACGCAATGGCCCTGATGCCTTCGATCTGCCGGATCGCGGCTATGTCGCCCGCGTGCACCCGCTGGAACTGTGGCTGGTCGCCTATCTGAGCAAACAGCCGCAGGCCACCTGGGGTGAGGTCGTCAAGGCCAGCGTCGAAGAGCGGCAGGCCGTCTATCGCTGGTTGTTCAACAGCCGCTTCAAGGGCGCCCAGGATTCGCGCATCCACACCATGCTCGAAGTCGAGGCCTTCCTCGACATCCATCGCCGCTGGGCCCGCCTCGGCTACCCCTTCGGCCATCTGGTGCCGTCGCTGGCCACCGCCCTCGGCAGTTCCGGCGACCGGCCGGCGGCCCTGGCCGAGTTGATGGGCATCATCGAGAACAATGGCGTGCGCCTGCCGACGCGACGCCTCGAGTCGCTGGCCTTCGCCACCGGCACACCGTACGAGACGCACTTCGAAGCAGCGCCGGGCGAAGGCGAACGGGTGATGTTGCCGGAAGTCGCCAGCGCGCTGCGCGATGCCCTTTCCGAAGTCGTCGAAGGTGGCACTGCCGGACGCCTGTCCGGGGCCTTCAAGCTGGCCGACGGCACGCTGGTCGCAGTCGGCGGCAAGACCGGCACCGGCGACAACCGTATCGTCATCGGCCGCGGCAATGCCCGTGGCGTGGCGCTGAACCGCACCGCCACCTTCGTCTTCTATCTCGGGCCACGCCACTTCGGCACGCTGACGGCCTACGTCATCGGCCCCGATGCGGCGCGCTACCGCTTCACCTCGAGCTTGCCGGTGCAGATCCTGAAATCGATGGGGCCGTTGCTGCTGCCGACGCTGGAGCCGTATGCTCCGGCCCGCTGTCAGGGCTAGTCCGCTTTTCCTGAACCCAGCGCGGCGCGCAGCAGGGCGATGAAGGCGCTGGTCCGCGCCGGCAGCAGGTGGCGGCCCGGTGTCACGCACCACAGCGTCACGGTCGGCAGGGACCACTCCGGCAGCACGCGGACCAGTAGCCCTTGCGCCACCGGCTTGCCGGCAAAGCCCTCGGTCAGACCAACGATGCCCATGCCGTGCATCGCCAGGTCGCGCTGCAGGGCCAGGGAATTGGCCGCCAGCGGACCATTCGGCAGGCCTTCCCAGATTTCCTTGCCGCGGCTCAGGCGCCACGGCAGCGGCTCGCCGTTACCGGCGACCATGCGCAAACCGACGTGAGCGAGCAGGTCCTCGGGGCGGGCCGGCACGCCGAAGCGCTGCAGGTAGGCCGGGCTGGCGTAGAGGCCGTTCGGCATCTCGTACAGCTTGCGCGCCACCAGCGTCGCGTCGTCGGGCAGGCGGGCGGCGGCGCGCACGGCCAGGTCGAAGCGTTCGGCCAGCAGGTCCACGCGGCGTGGCGAGAGGTCCAGTTCCAGGCGAACTTCCGGGTAACTGGCGGCGTACTGCAGCAGCAGCGGCGTCAGGTCCAGTTCGGCAAAATCGGGCGGCAGCGCGACCCGCAGCACGCCGCGCGGCATGTCCTGGCGGTGCTGGGCCAGGGCCGTCGCGGCTTCGGTTTCCTCCAGCAGCCGGCGGCCATGCTCGAGAATCCGCTCGCCGAATTCGGTAATGCTCAGGCGGCGCGTACTGCGTGTCAGCAGGCGTTCGCCAAGGCGGTTTTCCAACGCCGTGATGCGCCGCGACAGCGTCGATTTCGGCAGACCGGTGCGTTCCGCCGCCTTGGAAAAACTGCCCTCGTCCATGACGTGGGCGAAGAGGATCAGGTCGTTGGCATCGAGGTTCATGGGCTAGCCAATTGTTTCAATATTGGAACAATAATACCCATTTCAACGGCTTACGGTGCGCCGATTGGGTCAATAGAATGGCCTCCATGGTAACGGCAATCGCCGACCTGGCCACCCAACCCCTGGAGAAAACATCATGAAGATTCTGCAAATCAACGCCAGCGCCCGTTCTGCCGGTGCCAACTCGACCCGTCTGGCCGACGCCATCACCGCCCGCCTGCAAGCGCAGAACCCGCAAGCCACGGTCGAACTGCGCGATCTGGCCGCCAACCCGCATCCGGTGCTTGACGAGCCGGCCCTCGGCGCCCTGTTCACCCCGGCCGAACAGCGCACGCCGGAACAGGCGGCGCGTGTCGCCCTCGACGATGCGCTGATCACCCAGGTGCAGTCGGTCGACGTCATCGTCCTCGGCGTGCCGATGTACAACTTCGGCGTGCCGGTGCAACTGAAGACCTGGATCGATGCCATCGCCCGCGCCGGCGTCACCTTCCGCTACTCCGCCAACGGTCCGGAAGGACTGCTCAAGGGCAAGAAGGTCTATGTCGCGCTGGCCCGCGGCGGCCTCTACCGCAATACTCCGGCCGACTCGCAGACCCCGTATCTGAAGAGCGTGCTCGCCTTCCTCGGCATGACCGACGTCGAATTCATCTTCGCCGAAGGCCTGGCCATGGGCGCCGAGTCGGCGGCCAGTGCCTTCGCCGAGGCCGAGGCACGTCTCGACGAAATCTTTGCCTAAGTATCAGACACGCCGGGCGGCTGCCGCCCGGTCACCAGGAGAACCGTCATGAGCCTTCATTCCACCGCCAACGCCGTGCCGCTGCGCGCCGTCGAACGTCTCGTTCAGGGCATCGCCACGTCAGATGGCGCCGGCGTCCGCCTGACCCGCGTGCTGACCCAGAACCTGCAGCGCCGGCTCGATCCCTTCCTGATGCTCGACGCCTTCCGTAGCGACAATGCCGACGACTACATCGGCGGCTTTCCCGACCATCCGCACCGCGGCTTCGAGACCGTCTCCTACATGATCGCCGGCCGCATGCGCCACCACGACAGCGCCGGCAATGCCGGCTTGCTCGGGCCGGGCGGCGTGCAGTGGATGACCGCCGGCAGCGGCCTGATCCATTCCGAACTGCCGGAACAGGAGGAGGGCCTGATGGAAGGCTTCCAGCTGTGGCTGAACCTGCCGGCACGCGACAAGATGATCGCTCCGAACTACCGCGACATTCCTAGCGCCGCGATCCCCGAATACACCACCGCCGACGGCGTGCGCGTGCGGGTCATTGCCGGCGAGAGCCGCGGCGTTGCCGGCGCCGTGCAGCGGCCGCACACCGAACCACTGTACCTCGACCTGCATCTGCCGGCCGGCAGCCATTTCGTCCAGGCGATCCCGTCCGGCCACAATGCCTTCGCCTACACCTACCGCGGCCGCGTAGATATCGCCGGCAGCGAAGTCGCCGACCGGCACATGGCCATTCTCGCCAACGATGGCGGTGAAGCGGTGCACATCGAGGCGGCAGAGGCCTCGCGCGTCCTGCTCATCGCCGGCCGGCCGCTGGGCGAACCGATCGCCCAGTACGGTCCCTTCGTCATGAACAGCGGCGAGCAGATCGAGCAGACCCTGCGCGACTATCAGGCCGGCCTGTTCGAAGCCGCCGTCGTCCAGGCCCGGTGAACCAACTCGCCGCCACGGGGTCGTAAGCGGGCAGCCCCAGCCCGCTGCGCCCCCGACAGGACATGCCGATGGACCTAGCCCAGATCACCGATTCCCTGCAGCGCGATGCGGTCTGGGTCGTCTTCCTCAACGTCCTGGCGCAGCAGGCCGGCCTGCCGGTGCCGGCCGTGCCGACGCTGCTGCTCGCCGGCAGCCTGGCCCTGTCCTCCGGGCAACTCGGCCAGATGCTGGCCGCTGCCATCCTCGCCTCGGTGATCGCCGACTGGCTCTGGTACATGGCCGGGCGCGCCTACGGCTACCGGGTGCTGGCCGGGTTGTGCCGGCTGTCAATCAATCCCGGCTCCTGCGTCAGCCAGACCGAAAGCCGTTTCCTCCGCTGGGGTCTCGGTTCGCTGGTCGTCGCCAAGTTCGTCCCCGGGTTTTCCACCGTCGCCCCGCCGATTGCCGGCGCCCTGCGCATGGCCCTGCCCGGTTTCGTCCTTGCCGCCGGCACCGGCGCCGCGCTCTGGGCCGGCCTCGCTCTCGGCGCCGGCTGGCTGCTGCGCAGCGAAGTGCAGCAGGCGATCGCCATCCTCGACCGCCATGCCGGCAGCGCCCTGCTCGCCGTCGCCAGCGTTCTTGCCGTCTGGCTGGGCTGGAAGCTGTGGCAGAAATACCGCTTCCGCCAGTTGTCGGCGCTGCCCCACATCACGCCGGCCGAACTGCTGGCGGCGATGGAAACGCCCCAGCCGCCGCTCGTCCTCGACCTGCGCGGCCAGGCCATGATCGCCGAGACCGGCCCGCTGCCCGGCGCCACCGTCGCCGAGCATGACCGCCTGCTCGATGCCGTTGGCGACTGGCCCAAACACCAGCCGATCGTCACCCTGTGCAACTGCCCGGAAGACGCCAGCGCCATCCAGGCGGCGCACCGCCTGCTCAAGGCCGGCTACCTGTCGGCGCGGCCGCTGCGCGGCGGCTACACGGCCTGGCGGGCGGCCACGACTGTGGAGGAAAACTGATGACCACCATCCAGCGTATCGCCGGACGCGTTTCCGAGATCGGCGACGGCATGAGCGTGCTGCGCGCCCTGCCCACCCGCCAGCGGCGGATGGTCGGCGCCTGGTGCTTCCTCGACCATCTCGGG
>DDWF01000303.1 GCA_002345845.1 Betaproteobacteria bacterium UBA2293
TGCCACGCTGCTAATCGTCGATGACCTGCCAGAGAATCTGGCAGTGCTGGGCGGTTTGTTGCGCGACGCCGGCTATCGGGTGCGGGCAGCCAACTCGGGGCCGACCGCCCTGCGCTATGCCGTGCAGGAGCCGCGTCCCGCGCTGATTCTGCTCGATGTGATGATGCCCGGGATGGACGGTTACGAGGTGCTCGACCGCCTGCGGGCCGACCCGGCCTGCCGCGATACCCCGGTGATATTCCTCACCGCCCGCGCCGACGTCACTGACGAACAGAACGGCCTGGCACACGGCGCCGCCGACTACATCACCAAACCCTACCAGCCGTCGATCGTGCTGGCCCGCGTCAAGACCCAGCTTGCACTCAAGCGCGCCCAGGACGACCTCAAGGATCAAAACGCCTTTCTCGAAGCCGAGATCGCGCGGCGCATGGCCGAAAACGAACGCATCCAGGCGGTCAGCATCCTGGCACTGGCCAACCTGGCCGAGACACGCGACCCCGAGACCGGCAACCACATCCTGCGCACCCAGACCTATGTGCGCCTGCTGGCGCAACACCTGAAACATCACCCGCGCTTCGCCGCTTTCCTTTCCGGACGCAACATCGAGTTGCTGGCGCGCTCCGCGCCGCTCCATGACATCGGCAAGGTCGGCATCCCCGACAACATATTGCTCAAGCCCGGCAGCCTCAACATTGATGAGTGGCGCATCATGAAAACCCACGCCAAACTGGGTTCGGACGCCATCGAACGCGCCGAAGGGGCGAGCGGCGATCCCTTGCCCTTCCTCATGCTGGCCAAGGAAATCGCCCACTGGCACCACGAAAAGTGGGATGGCAGCGGCTATCCGGACGGCCTGAAGGGTGAAGCGATTCCGCCGGCGGCCCGCCTCATGGCCCTCGCCGATGTCTTCGATGCCCTGATTTCGTGGCGGGTCTACAAGAAGCCCCTGTCTTTCGCCGAAGCCCGCGGTGTCATCGCCGCCGGGCGCGGCACGCATTTCGATCCCGACGCCACCGACGCCTTCCTCACCCACTTTGACGAATTCGTGGCCATCGCCGAACGGCATGCCGACAATTGATTCCTCCCAGGCCACCCCGCGCGGTCACACCCTGCTGGCGATCTTCCTCGCCTTTACGGTGGCCATCGTCGCGGCGGGCGGTTTTCTCTATCGAACCCTGTCCGCGGACCAGTTGCGTGATCGCAACGAAGAACTGGCGGCGGTAGCCGCGCTCAAGGCGCGGCAGGTCGAGGGCTGGCTCGAGGCTGAACGCCGGCTGGCGGACATGCGCGCCAGCGATCCGCTGGTTGTCCCTACCGTCGAAAGCTGGGTGGCACACCGCGACCCGCAAATCGAGGCGCGACTGCGCGCCAGCTTCGCAAAGCACATGGAGGATGCCTCGATCGTCGGTGTGGAAATGCTCGACCTGGAGGGCCGTCAGCTCATCGCCGTCGGCGCTGCCGAGCATGACCCGGAAATGCTGCGCCCACTGATCGCCAAGGCGCTCGGGCAAGCGCAACCCCTGCTGATCGACCTGCACCAGCATCAGGATGGCGCGGCACACCTCGGCATTCTCGCCCCGATACACGACCATGCCGACCCCGACCAGGCGCCGCTGGGCATGCTGCTCTACAACATCCGGACCGAGCCCAAGCTGCTGCCGCTGATCGCCGCCTGGCCGCGCCCCTCGGCCAGTGGCGAGATCGTGCTGGTACACCAGGACGGCGATCAGTTACTGCATCTCACCGCCATGCATCACGGCAAGGGCGAACCGCTGAGCCTCGCCGTTCCCATGGAGCAACGCCAGCGCCCCGCCGTCCAGGCGATGTTGCATGGCGCCGGCGTCTATGCCGGCCCCGATTATCGCGGCGTGCAGACGCTGCTGGCCGCCCATCCGGTGGCCAACACCTCCTGGATGTTGCTGGCCAAGATCGACGCAGCAGAGGTGACGGCCGGGCTGCGGCATCTGGGCGCAATTTCCCTCGCCTTGATGCTGCTGACAATTGCCGCCGCCGGCGCACTGGTGTTCATGTTCTGGCGCCAGCAGGCCTTGCGCGCCGCGCTGGCGCAGGCCAGGCAGGCGCAGGCCATCGACCGGCTCGAACAACGGCTTGGCATCACCCTCAACAGCATCGGCGACGCGGTGATTGCCACCGACGCCGCCGGCAATGTCGAATTCCTCAACCCGGTCGCGGCACAGTTGACCGGCTGGACGCTCGACGGGGCGCGCGGGCGGCCACTGGAAGAAGTCTTTGTCATCGTGAACGAAGAAACACGCCAGCCGGTGGAAAGCCCGGTACGGCTCGTTTTACGCGAGGGAAAAATCGTCGGCCTGGCCAACCACACCATCCTGATTGCCCGCGACGGCCATGAAACCCCCATCGCCGACAGTGGCGCGCCCATCCGCACAGCAGGGGACGCCGATGAAGTCACCGGCGTGGTCCTGGTGTTCCGCGACCAGAGCGCCGAACAGGCCGCCGCCCGCGCCCTGCGCGAATCGGCAGAGCGCTTGCGCAAGCTTGCGCTGGCCGTCGAGCAAAGCCCCGAAAGCATTGCCATCACCGATCTGGCCGGCACTATCGAATACGTCAACGCCGCTTTCATCGCGGTCAGTGGTCGTACCGCCGAGGAACTGCTCGGTCAGAACCCGCGCATCCTCAAATCCG
>DDWF01000155.1 GCA_002345845.1 Betaproteobacteria bacterium UBA2293
TTTCGGCACCGGCTATTCCTCGCTCAGCTACCTGAAACGCCTGCCGCTCGACCAACTGAAAATCGACCAGTCCTTTGTCCGCGATGTGCTCGACGACCCGAACGATGCCGCCATCGCCCGCACCATCGTCGCCCTCGGCCAGAGCCTCGGCCTCGCCGTCATCGCCGAAGGGGTGGAGACGGCCGCCCAGCGCGATTTCCTCGCCGCCCAGGGCTGCCTCAACTACCAGGGCTACTTCTTCAGCCGCCCCCTGCCCCTGGCCGCCTTCGAGCAACTGCTGACCGACGGCGCCTTCACGCCGGCCTGAGCGGCCCGCCCGGCATCCGGGAAGCGGGTTAGAATCCCCGCCCATGTCGCCGCTTGCCCGCTCTTCGCCACCGGCCCAGCCCGCCGCGGGCCTGCCGCGCTGGCTGGGCGCCCTCGCCTTCAGCGCGGCGTTCGCGGCTGCCGTCTGGCGCATGCCGGAAGTTACTGCACCATCCTTCCCGCCACCGCCGCCCCCGGCGACCAGCAGCCAACTGCCGGTGCTGTTTGCTGGCGAGATGCTGCCGGTAACCGGCCTGGTCACCCAGGCACCCAGTCTCGTCATGCTCCCCGACGGTCGCCTCGGCGCCGCCTGGACCGCCGGCAGCGCTGACGACGCCAGTGATCTGGTCATTCACTTCAGCATCCTCGAACGCGACGGCTGGCGCCCGCCACAAGCCGTCGCCACGCGCGAGGGAACCGCCGGCGGCCTGCTCGCCCACATCCGGCGGATCGGCCAGCCGGTCCTCTACAGCGAAGGTAGCTGGCTGCATCTCTGGTACATCGCCAGCGGCCCAGCTGGTAACCGGATGCTGGTTCATAGTCGGTCGACCGACGGCGGCCGGCAATGGAGTACGCCGGTGCGGCTGAGCACTTCGCCGCTGGCCGGTTTCGGCACCAACCTGGGCAGCCCGCCCGTGGCCCTGGCCGATGGCGGCCTCGGCCTGCCGCTGGCCCACGACCTGATCGCCGGACACGGCGAATGGCTGCGCCTGGACGCCCGCGGCCGGGTCATCGACAAGGCCCGGCTGACGCATCCGGCGCGCACGCCGCAAGCGGCGGTGATCGCCCTCGACGAGCAGCGCGCCCTCGCCCTGGCCAGCGATGGCGGCCCAGCCCCCGGGCAGGTGCGCGCGACACTGACGGTGAACGGTGGTCTGCTATGGACAGCTGGCGACGACCCCGGTCCGCCCAGCCCCAACCTGCCGCTGGCCATGTTACGCATGGCCGACGGCCGCCTGCTGCTGGCCGGCAATCCGGCCGCCGGCAGGGAAAAGCTGATGTTATGGATTTCTGCCGACGAGGGACAGAGCTGGCAGGATAGCCGCGTCATCGAAGCGGCCACTGACACCAACGCCTCGTTCACCGCGCCCAGCCTGGTGCTCGGCCGTGATGGCCGTATCCACCTGGCCTACCTCCGGCGCAGTGAAGGCATCCGCCATGTCACCTTCAGTAGCGCCTGGGTGGACGGAGGACGCCCATGAATGCGCTCGCCGCCTACGGACTGCTCGCCAATGCCCTGATTTTCGGCGCCCTGGCCACCTTGCTGCCGCTGGGCACGCTGCGCCCGCGGGCGGCGATGGCGGCCACCGCCATCGCCTTGCTTGCCGGTCTGGCGCCGGTCATGCACGGAATGCTCGGTGCCCCCTCGGTGACCCTGCTGCAACTGGCCATTTTCCAACTGGCCGACCGCACGCCATCACCGCTGAGTTATCGGCCGGCCCTCGGCTTGTGGGTATTCGCCCTGTTTTTCTATCCGGCGGCGCTCGGCTGGGGCGCCTTCGACCCCTACGCCCTGGGCTATCAACCCTGGCCGCTGCTCGCCGCCCTGATGCCGCTGGCAGCGGTGCTCTTCTGGCGCCGCCTGAACGCCTGGCTGATCATTTTGGCCATTGATCTCGCCGCCTGGGCGACCGGCATTTTTGCCAATCTCTGGGATGTTCTCTTCGATCCGTTGCTGGTCGCGCTCGCCGCCATTGTCGTCGGCCGCCAGCAGGTGATCCGTTTTATCGCGTCAAGGCGTCGCTGATCAGGCGGCGGATGTTGCCCGCCTCGAAGGGTTTGTCGCAGATCGCCGAGACGCCAGCCCGCTCGACCGCCGCCAGGCGTCCCATGTTCTGCTCGCTGGTCACCATCAGCACCGGCACCTCGGCCTGCCAGCTCTGCGTACGAATGTATTCGGTCAGCTCGCGGCCATCCATTTCCGGCATGTTGTAGTCGGTGATCACCAGGTCGAACATGGTGTCGGCGAGCAGGGCCACTGCCTGCTTGCCATCGACCGCCTCGGTGATGCGCTCGATGCCCAGCTCCTCAAGCATGCGGCGCAGATGATGGCGCGACGCCAGGCTGTCATCGACGATCAGCACGCGCATGCCCTCAACTTCCGCCAGGTCGAGATCGGCCGGCGGATTAAGGTAATCGGCAGCGGCAAACAGGGCGCGCGACAACTGCTGTTCGGTGAACGGCTTGTTGACGATGCTGCAGGCCCCAGACTGGCGAATCGGTTCGAGCACCTGCGGCCGTGTCTCGCTGGAAATCAGGATGAAGGGGATGGCTTCCAGCGCTTCGTCCTCGCGCATGGCCATGACCAGGTCGGTACCCGGCATGTCCGGCAGATAGAGGCTGCTGATCACTACCGTACCCTCGGCCGCCCCCTCGCTCAGGGCCGCCAGTGCCTCATTGGCGCTGGCCAGCACCTGGATGTGGCAGACACCCTGGTGTTCGAGCATGCGGCTGACCAGCGTCGCCTGCATGTGTGAGGGCTCGACGAGAAGAATGGCGAGGTCGGCCAGGGAAGTGGTCAGGGCCATGCAATCGCTCCGGGCAGTGACAATGCTTCACTATAGCAGCGGACGGCATTGCATGACGCCCCGAAACCGCCGCCATCAGGCAGAATGGCGGAATGTCCGCCAGCCCCGCCCAATCTCCCGCCTACCGCCGAACAAGCGGCTATCAACCGCCATCGGGAGTTCGGCCTGAATGAACTGGCGTGAACGGCTGCGCCAGATATTGCCGACCCGCCAGCAGATACTCGCCAATCGCTGGTTAAGCTGGCTGGCTCCCTGGCTCGATCATCCGGCGCTGTGGCACTGGTCGCGGCGCGGCGTGGCGCTCGGCGTGGCCATCGGCATCTTTTTCGGCCTGTTGATCCCGATTGCCCAGATCCCGATCAGCGCCGTCGCCGCCGTCCTCCTGCGCGCCAACCTGCCGGCAGCGGCGGCCAGCACGCTGGTCACCAACCCGGTGACCTTTGCCCCGGTTTATATCGCCGCCTATCACCTCGGCGCCTGGATCACCGGCGAGGAAGTCGCTCCGGAAACGGTTGAACGTGCAGCCCCGCCAACCGGCGACATCTCCCTGTGGGCACGCATTGTCGGCCTCGGCCGGCCGCTGCTGGTCGGCCTCGGTGTGATGGCAATCGGCACCGGTCTGATTACTTATCTCCTGATCAACCTGATCTGGATCTGGCGCATTCGCGCCCGCCGGCGCCAGAGCCTGGCCAGCCGCCGGCGACACGGCGGCAATTAGGTTTGATGCGCTCAGCCGCCCTCGACCCAGTCGATGATCGGCTGCCACTGGGCCAGGTCGCGTTCGGCACGCGCCGGCGGCAGATCGAATAGCGTCATGCCGGCGGCCGTCGCCTGCACATAGACCTGGGTGTTGCGCAGATAGGTCAACACCGGCAATTCGAAGGTGGCGAAGAAACGTTCCAGCTCGCCGGCTGCCCGGGTCCGGGCGTCAACCCGCATACCGACCACAGCGACATCCGCCTTGCCCTTGCGGATCGCCTTCTCGGCGAGCAATGCGGTAAGGAAATGGCGCGTCGCCAACATGTCGAATAGCGATGGCTGAACCGGGACGATGACCCGCGTCGACAATTTGAGCACCTTGTCGAGCAGCTTGCCGCTGAGTCCGGCCGGGGTGTCGAGGACGATATGGCTGGTTCCCTTCGGCGGGCGGGCGACGTTGTCCGTCCCTGTTTCCCAGGTGTCGATGGTCGGCAACTCGAATGGGCGGATGGCCAGCCATTCACGCGCCGATTGCTGGCGATCGGTATCGCCGAGCATGACGTCATGGCCGCGGTTGGCGAGATAACCGGCAAGGTTGGTGGCCAGTGTGCTTTTGCCGGAACCGCCCTTGGGATTGGCGATCAGGAAGGCCTTCATGCCGCTTGCTCCTGTTTGTCGAGTATGTGACGAACCAGATTGACGTGTTCGCGCAAGGTATAGATCAGGTCAGTGAAACCGAGTGGTATGTGCAACAGCGTCGCTTCCTCCTCGATGGCATCGAGGCGCTGGCGATAGTCAGCCAGCCGGCTGGCATCGAAGCGATGCCTGATGTCATCCTCGAGGAAGCGCAATTCACCGTAGCAGCGGAAAACCTTGGAGCGCACCCGCCAGGTGTAGAGTGCCGGGGCGATGCGCAGCAGCGGTATGAGCAGGGCAATGATCGGCACCAGCAGCACGATCAAACGGTCGATCAGGACAGCCAGCCAGAACGGTAGGTAGCGCTGCAGGAAGGGCGGCCCCGACTGGAAATAGCGGGCGGCCTCCGGCGACAGTGGCAGCAGCGGGTCGAGGTAGGCGGGGAACTCGCCGGCACTCTGGAAAAAACCACTGTGTCCATGCACTTCGCTGACCACCTGGAGGAGCAGCGTCTGCAGGGCCGGGTGCAGATTCTCATGGATTACCAGGTTGGCGGTCGGCGCCAGCACCCGCACATCCTCCGGCGGATAGTCGCGAACCAGGTCGGCGACGCCCTGTGGCAGGGTCAGCCGGGTCAGGAAGGGAAAGCGCCGCTGGTAGGCGTTGGCCTGGACGAAGCTCATCAGCCGGACACCGGGCGAACGCAGCAGCACCTGAACCACTGGCGCACTCTCGGCGGCGATGATGAAGGCAGCATCGATGCGTCCCTGCTGTAGCTCCTCGGCGGCATCCAGGCCGGTCAGCGGCAGCAGGATGCTGTCACGCTCCATTTCGTTGGCTTCCAGCAGGCGCTGGGCCAGTTGCCGGATCCCCGAGCCCTCCTGGCCGATGGCGATGCGCTTGCCCAGTAGATCGGTCAGGCGGGTCAGCGGCTGCTCGCCACGGTAAAAGACCCAGACCGGTTCATAGAAGACGCTGCCGAGCGACTGCAACTCGCTTGCCGCGACGGCATCGGGATCGGCCGGCGGCTCGATGACCCCGCCCTGGACGAAACCGACGTCGGCCTCGCCGCGTTCCAGGCGTTGCAGGTTTTCCAGCGAACCGGCCGAGGTCCGAACCTCCAGCGTCACTCCTTGGCGCTCGAGGATGGCGGCGTAACGCTTGGCAAAGGTGTAGTAGGCGCCGCTGTCGCCACCCGTAGTGATGACAATGCGACTGGGCGGCGCCGGCTTGACGAACTGGTAGGCGACGACAAAGCCGAGACCGACGATGAGAACGATCCACCAGGCGGTGGCGAACAGATCGCGCAGCGAAAGCAACCCGGCCTTGATCTTCGCCATCATCACGGCAACAGGATGGTCGAGCCCGTGGTCTTGCGTGCTTCCAGGTCACGATGCGCCTGGGCGGCATCGGCCAGGGCGTAGGTCTGGTTGATTTCGATACGAACCTTGCCGGCGCCGACGACATCGAACAACTCGCCGCCCAGCGCTTCGAGTTCGCTGCGCTTGCCCGTGTAATTGGCCACCGTCGGCCGGGTGATGAACAGCGAACCCTTTTGCGACAGCAGCAGCACATCGAAGGGCGGCACCGGGCCGGAGGCATTGCCGTAGCTGACCATCATGCCGAGCGGCCGCAGGCTGTCCAGCGAACCCATGAAGGTGTCCTTGCCGACGCCGTCGTAGACCACCGGCACGCCTTCGCCGCCGGTGATTTCACGGACGCGGGCGGAGAAGTTCTCGGTCGAATAGTTGATCACGTGGTCGCAACCATGCGCCTTCGCCAGTTCGCCCTTGGCCGCCGAGCCGACCGTGCCGATCACCGTCGCCCCCAGCGCCTTGGCCCACTGACAGGCAATCAGGCCGACGCCGCCGGCCGCCGCATGGATCAGCACGGCATCGCCCGGCTGCACGCGATAGGTGCGACGCAGCAGATAGGCGGCGGTCAGACCCTGCAACATCATCGCCGCCGCCGTCTTGAAGTCGATGGCATCCGGCAGCTTGAGCAGGCGATGGCTCGGAATGTTGCGCACCTCGGCATAGGCGCCGACCGGGCCACCAGCATAGGCGACGCGGTCGCCGACCTTGACCTCGCTGACGCCCGCGCCGACCGCCTCGACCACGCCGGCGCCTTCAAGGCCAATGCCGCTGGGCAGGGGCACCGGATAGAGGCCGGTACGATGGTAGGTATCGATGAAATTGAGGCCGACCGCCTGGTGGCGGACCGTCGCCTCGCCGGCAGCCGGGGCCGGAACATCGACCGCTTCCCAGCGCAAGACTTCAGGACCACCGGTCAGATGAATGCGAATGGCGTGGGGCATGGTGATCTCCTTGATTGTTATGGGCGAAAAATCTAGGTTATCACTGCCCTGGCCGGCGATCTAGCGCACGCCGCCGAAAGCACACCTTCCGGGACTTCGTGAGCCGCCGTACCCCGCCCCCATCAAGCTTGTTATTTTTTGAAAGTTGCCCGCGTATCATTAGCCGATGATCTCCATCCACCGCATCGTACTGCTGCGGCTGCTCATGGCTTGGGCTGCCGTTTCCCTGCTGGTCGGCATCCCGACTTATTACATCGAACTCCAGCAACTGGACGACTCGGTCGTCGCGCTAGCCGCCAGCGAATCCCGGCACTTTTCCCCGGCCGGCCTGAACGCCGATGTGCGCACGCCGGATGAGCTGCGCATTCTCGAGCAACGCGCCAACGAGTTCGTCCAGCGCAGTTTCGTCGTCATCGAAGTCTATGACCGCGACAAGAAGCGCCTGCTGGAAGCGGTCAATCCCCAGTACGCGCACATCGAGGAAGAGCTGAAGCGCTACAAGCACAGTTTCCCGATCGACGCGGAGAGCCATTATCAGAAGTTCGTCGTCGGCGCGGAGACGGTCGTCCAGGTGCTGGTGCCGCTGCGCACACCAGCCGGCAGCGACGCCGGGTTCTTCGAGGGCGTTTTCGTCGTCGACCACGCGACCCTGGACGAACTGCGCAGCCACGTCTGGCGGACGCTGGCTGCCGTGCTCATCGCCGTATTGGCGACGACGGTGCTGCTCTATCCGGTGATCATCGCCCTGAACCGCGATGTGCTCCGCTTCTCGCAAGAGGTGCTGAAAGGCAACCTGGAGATGGCCTCGGTGCTCGGCGCGGCGATCGCCAAGCGCGATTCGGATACCGGCGATCACAACTACCGGGTCACGCTGTACGCCATCCGGCTCGGCGAAGCCGTCGGCCTGGCGGCCAACGACATGCGCCAGCTGATCCTCGGCGCCTTCCTGCACGACGTCGGCAAGATTGGTATCAGCGACAACATCCTGCTCAAGCCGGGCAAGCTGACAGAGGAAGAGTTCACCGTCATGCGCACCCACGTCGCCCTCGGCGTCGACATCGTCGAGCAGTCCGACTGGTTGCAGGGTGCCCGCGCCGTCATCGAAGGCCACCACGAGAAGTTCGACGGCTCAGGCTACCTGCGCGGCCTGCGCGGCACCCAGATTCCCCTCAACGCGCGCATCTTCGCCATCGTCGATGTCTTCGACGCCTTGACCTCACGGCGTCCCTACAAGGAACCGATGGCGTTGGCGCAGGCACTGGCCATCATCGACAAGGATGCCGGCAGCCATTTCGATCCGCAGCTGGTTGAGCGTTTTCTCGACATCGCTCCGGGCATCCACGCGTCCATCGCCGGGGCCGGTGAAACGGCGCTGCAGGCGCTGTTGCGTGACCAGGCGATGCACTACTTCCTGCGCGCCTCGATCGAAGCCCGGGGCAATCTCCAGGCGGTCTAAACCGGCGTCAGCTTGGCGTATTCGAGGGCCAGCCACTTCATGCCGCTGGCGCCAAAATTGACCTGGACGCGAGCATCGGCGCCGCGGCCTTCGGTGGCGACGATGACGCCGATGCCGAACTTGGCGTGCTCGACGGTCTGGCCGATGCGCAGGCCGCTGCTGTTGGTTTCTGCGTAGCCACCGCCGAACGAGCCGTAGGCCGGCACGGCGCTCGGCTCGGCCTTCTTGTTGAGCTTGCGCAGCAACTGCTCGGGAATCTCTTCCAGGAAACCGGACGGCACGCAGTAGCGGGTCTGGCCATGCAGCATGCGCGTCTGCGCACAGGTGACGTAGAGCCGCTGGCGGGCGCGGGTGACGGCGACGTACATCAGCCGGCGCTCTTCCTCCAGCCCTTCGCGCCCCTGGCTGACTGCGTTCTCGTGCGGGAACAGGCCCTGCTCCAGGCCGGTGATGAAGACGACGTCAAATTCCAGGCCCTTGGCGGCATGCACCGACATCAGCTGGACTGCCTCCTGGCCTTCGCCGGCCTGGTGCTCGCCGGCTTCCAGCGAGGCCAGGGTGAGGAAGGAGACCAGGGCGCCGCCTTCGCCAATGGCGCCTTCGTCGTCGACGAAGGTGGCAGCGGCATTGATCAGTTCGTCGAGGTTTTCCAGCCGGTCCTGGCCTTCCTTCTCGGTGCGGTAATGCTGGGCCAGGCCGGATTTCTCGATGACGTGCTCGACCATCTCCGGTAGCGGCAGGCCCTCGGTCTCGCCACGCAGCTGTTCGATCAGCCGGATGAAGGCGCCGACCGTCTGGCCAGCCTTGCCAGTCAGCGAGGCGGCGGCGTTGTAGAGGCTGGAATTGCACTGGTGCGCCGTCGCCTGGAGGTTTTCCAGCGAACGGGCGCCGATGCCGCGGGTCGGGAAATTGACCACGCGCAGGAAGGCGGTGTCGTCGTCCGGATTGCCCAACAGGCGCAGGTAGGCCAGCGCATGCTTGATTTCCTGGCGCTCGAAGAAGCGCAGGCCGCCGTAGACCTTGTACGGCACGTTCTTGGTAAACAGCTCGTTTTCCAGCACCCGTGACTGGGCGTTGGAGCGGTAGAGCAAGGCGATCTGTGTCGGCGAGATGCCGTCGCGCACCAGCTCGCGGATTTCCTCGACGACGAAACGCGCCTCGTCGAGATCTGAATAGGCCTCGAAGGCGCGAATCGGCTCGCCGTCGCCGGCGTCGGTCCACAGGTTCTTGCCCAGGCGCTCGCGGTTGTTCTTGATCAGCGCATTGGCGGCGGCCAGGATGTTGCCGTGCGAACGGTAGTTCTGCTCCAGACGGATAACGTTGTCACCGGCATAGTCGCGCTCGAAGTCGCGCATGTTGCCGACCTCGGCGCCGCGGAAGGCGTAGATGCTCTGGTCGTCGTCGCCGACGGCGAAGACCTTGGCGCCGCCGCCGGCCAGCAGTTGCAGCCAGGCGTACTGCAGCTTGTTGGTGTCCTGGAACTCATCGACCAGGATGGCGCGGAAGCGCTCCTGGTAATGCCGGCGCAGCGGCTCGTTGCGCTGCAGCAATTCGAAGCAGCGCAGCAGCAGTTCGGCGAAATCGACGACGCCCTCGCGGTTGCACTGGTTTTCGTACTCGGTATACAGCTCGACGCGCTTCTGCGTGTAGTTGTCGTAGGCCTCGGCCTGCGCCGCGCGCACGCCCTGCTCCTTGTGCGCATTGATGAAGTGGCACAGCTCGCGTGGCGGATATTTCTCGTCATCGACATTGAGGTTCTTCAGCAAGCGCTTGACCATGGCCAGCTGGTCGGCACTGTCGAGGATCTGGAAGGTCTGCGGCAGGCCAGCCTCGCGATAGTGGGCGCGCAGCAGCCGGTTGCACAGACCGTGGAAGGTGCCGATCCACATGCCGCGGGTATTGATCGGCACCAGCGCCGACAGGCGCGCGGTCATTTCCTTGGCTGCCTTGTTGGTGAAAGTTACCGCCAGAACGCCGTGCGGCCCGACCTGGTTGGTCGACATCAGCCAGGCGATGCGCGTCGTCAGCACGCGCGTCTTGCCGCTGCCCGCCCCGGCGAGGATCAGCGCATGCACGGGCGGCAGGGTGACGGCCTGCAACTGCGGGGAATTCAGATTGGCAAGTAGGTCGGACATGAATTACTTCACGGAAAAATGACCGCCAAAGCGGTAGAATCACGCCGCAAAAATCGGCAAGGGTAATTGGTAATACCAATTTTGTTGTTATTGTGCAACGCAACAAAACTTGTGTCTGTTGAAATGATTTTCCAACGAACAGGCGAAGTATACTTGCTAAAAAATATATTGCAGTGCACAAAACTTTTCGCTCACAAGGCGATCGAAGCAGTTGATGGTCACCACCATCAAGCATCAGGAGTAACAGCATGAACAACAGCATGAACGCACCCAAGATCCTTCCCTGGATCGCCCGCAAGGCCGGCATCAGTGACGAGCTCGCGCTCAAGCTATGGCGTCGCGCCCTTTCCGAAGCCGAATATATCTGCGGCAAGGCCGAAGGCTCCAAATACTGGGGCCTGACCGTCGAACGCTTCCTCTCCATCGTCGAGGACGAAGTCGGCAGCACGCCCGAGTATGGCCTGACGCCCGCCCCGCGCCTGTCGTGGATGTGGCACCACCAGTCCCGGATGTCGCTGCTCTCCCTGATGGCCGCCCAGAACACCTACCGTTTCTGGCAGAACACCTGGGGAAATCTGGCAGCACAAAAAAAAGCAGCGTGACCGGGCGTCGCTGACCAATAGCTGATGCGGGGCGTGCAGGCCCCGCATCGTTTGGTCAGCGAATGGCAGCGCCCCATTCCCGGTCACGCTCGAGGCGCCATGGCGGCCGACGGAAAATCGTCGGCCCGCTGCCCCGCTCCCGCCGCCGACGGGTGCGGGGCGGTATAATTCCGGGCTTATCTCATGATTTTTCAGCGAAAGCCCATGCAGGACAAATACGCCCCGGCCGACATCGAGCGCGCCGCCCAGCAACACTGGGACCAGTCCGGCGCCGCCCGCGCCGTCGAAGACACCGCCAAGCCGAAGTACTACTGCCTCTCCATGTTCCCCTACCCGTCGGGGAAGCTGCACATGGGCCACGTGCGCAACTACCTCATCGGCGACGTGCTCGCCCGCTACTACCGGGCCAAGGGCTTCGACGTGCTGCAGCCGATGGGCTGGGACGCTTTCGGCATGCCGGCCGAGAACGCCGCGCTGGCCAACAACGTCGCCCCGGCTGGCTGGACCTACTCGAACATCGAGTACATGAAGCAGCAGCTGCAGTCGCTCGGCTTCGCCATCGACTGGCAACGCGAGTTCGCCACCTGCACGCCCGAGTACTACCGCTGGGAACAGTGGCTGTTCACCCGCCTGTATGAGAAGGGCCTGGTGTACAAGAAGCTCGGCACCGTCAATTGGGACCCGGTCGACCACACGGTGCTCGCCAACGAGCAGGTCATCGACGGCCGCGGCTGGCGTTCCGGCGCGCTGATCGAGAAGCGCGAGATCCCCATGTACTACATGAAGATCACCGCCTACGCCGAGGAACTGCTCTCTGAACTCGACAACCTGCCGGGCTGGCCGGAGCAGGTCCGCCTGATGCAGAAAAACTGGATCGGCAAGAGCACCGGCGTCCGCTTCGCCTTCCCGCTGGCCGGCAACGCCGAGGAAAAGCTGTGGGTGTTCACCACCCGCGCCGACACCATCATGGGCGTCACCTTCGTTGCCGTCGCCGCCGAGCATCCGCTGGCCACCCGCGCCGCTGCGAACAACCCGGAACTCGCCGCCTTCATCGAGGAATGCAAGAAGGGCGGCGTCGCCGAGGCCGACATCGCGACGATGGAAAAGAAGGGCATGCCGACCGGCATCTACGTCACGCATCCGCTGACCGGTGACAAGGTCGAAGTCTGGGTCGGCAACTACGTGCTGATGAGCTATGGCGACGGCGCCGTGATGGCCGTGCCGGCCCACGACGAGCGGGATTTCGCCTTCGCTTTGAAATACAACTTGCCAATCAAGCAGGTTGTCGCCGTCGACGGCGAGACCTTCAGCGACCAGACCTGGGCCGAGTGGTACGCCGACAAGATCAAGGGCAAGCTGGTCAATTCCGGCAAGTACGACGG
>DDWF01000324.1 GCA_002345845.1 Betaproteobacteria bacterium UBA2293
GAAAAGGCCTATGGCGAGAGCTGGCTGAAAAACGTGCTGACCGAGATGTCAACCTGATCCAATTCTGTAGGTAAGCAACAAAATCCCGCTACGGCGGGATTTTTTTGACTGGCCGAATAGTATTAGATATTGCATTCATTAAATTTTTAAATTAAATTCTCTCGCGCTCAGTCGCCGCGAACAAGCAAAAACCAGACAACACGAATGGGCAGGACGTGTCACTTGAAACCCTGGAGGAGAAACGACAATGAAATGCAGGATGACTTTACTCACGCTCGCCTTGTGCGGTTTTGCCGGCAGCGCGCTGGCCAACGATCCAAATTACGGCCGTAACCAGGCATCCGCCTGTGGCAGCTGCCACGGCACCAACGGCCATGGCGTTGGCGGCATGGAATCACTGGCAGGCTACCCCAAGGAAATAATGATCAAGACAGTTCGTGACTTCCGCTCGGGCGCCAAGCCGGCCACCCTGATGCACCAGCTCGCCAAGGGTTACAACGACGCCCAGATCGAAGCCATCGCGAGCTTTTACGCCGCACAGAACGCAAAGAAATAAGAGAGGCCATCATGACAATCTTCAAACGACGCGAATTTCTCAAGATTTCCGCTGCCGGCGCGGCAATGGCCGGCCTCGGCGGACTGGCTGGCTGTGCGGGCGGTAGCAAGGGTTCAGGTCATGTCGTCGTGATCGGCGGTGGCTTTGCCGGCGCTTCGGCTGCCAAGCACATACGCATGTGGTCGGATAACGGCATCGCCGTCACCCTCATCGAGCGCAATCCCGAATTCGTTTCCTGCCCGATGTCCAATCTGGTCATTGCTGGCGAACGCAAGCTCGAAGAAATCACGGTCAGCTATGACGGGCTGAAAAAGCGCGGCGTGCGTGTTGTGCGTGGCGAAGTCACTGCCATCGATCCCGCCAAGCGCACGGTGACGCTGGCCGGCGGCGACAGCATCGGCTACGACCGGCTCGTGGTTTCCCCCGGCATCGATTTCATCTGGGACAAGATACCCGGCCTGACGCCGGAACTCGCGAACACCCGCTTCTTCCACGGCTGGCGTGCCGGTCCCCAGACCATCGGCCTGCGCAGGCAGCTTGAAGCGATGCCCGACGGCGGAGTTTTCGCCATCGCCATTCCCGAGGTTCCCTACCGCTGCCCGCCCGGCCCCTATGAGCGTGCTTGCCTGGTCGCCCACTACCTCAAGACCCGCAAGCCGAAATCGAAGCTGCTGATCCTCGATGCCAATCCCGACGTCGTCGCCAAGAAGGCTCTGTTCATGGCGGCGTGGAAGGACCTCTATCCCAACATCATTGAGTACCGCGCTGAACACGACATCACCAGCCTCGATGCGGCGACCGGGACGCTCAGATTCCTGGAACAGGACCCGCTCAAGGCCGATGTGCTCAACATCATCCCGCCGCAGCGCGCCGGCGACATCGCCCGCCAGGCCGGTCTGGCCACGGCTGGCGGACGCTGGTGCGGTGTCGACTGGCGCTCGATGGAATCAGTGGCGCATCCGGGCATCCATGTGCTGGGTGACGCCACACAGCCGGCTCCGGGCATGCCCAAATCTGGCCACATCGCTACCCAGCACGCCAAGATCGCCGCGGCGGCAATTGTCAACCTGATGAGTGGCCAGGAGCTGCCGACGCCGATCGTTGTCGCCAACACCTGCTACAGTTACGTTGACAACAAGCGGGCCGTGCATGTCGCTTCGGTGCACAGCTATGATGCCGCCGATAAAACCTACAAGGTGGTCCCTGGTTCCGGCGGACTATCGGCGGCGCGCAACGAGATCGAGGGTAAATATGGCTGGGCCTGGGCGCAAAACATCTGGGCGGACACCCTGATCTGAACGGCACGCTCCCATAGACCGTTTCCGCCAGTCATGGCCGCCCGCGGGTAGCCATGGCTGGCGTGGGTTGTGGTCAGTCGAGGCCACTCATGAACTGGGCCACGGCTGCGGTTTCCAGCTCGGAGAGTTTAGCCGCAATCGTGTGCATGACCGCGTTGTCGTTGGTGCGCACGCGCTGATTGAATTCCTTCATCTGCGTTTCCAGGTATTGCGCATTCTGGCCGGCCAGCCTGGGTAGCTGAGCAGTACCGTACCCGTTGGCACCATGACAACTCGCGCAGGAGGGAACAGCGGTGAACTTGTTACCCTTTTCGTAGATGTACCTGCCCACTGCCGCCAGGTCAGGCTCGGCAAGCGCGTGGGGGGCCGCCTTTTTCTTGGCGTAATAATTGGCCAGCGCGACGATCTCGTCGTTCTTCAGTTCGGCCGCCATGGAGTTCATCGTCGTTGCCTTGCGACGACCATCACGAAAATCCTTGAGTTGCTTGGTCATATATTCCGGATGCTGCGCGGCCAGCCGCGGAAACACCGGACTGGCGCTCTCGCCCTCCAGGCCATGGCATAACGCACAGTTGCCCGTGATGATTTCATTGATGCGGTCGGGGTTGGCAAGGGCGGCCGCGGGCAGCAGGGCGGCCAGACAGATCAATAGACGAACGGGTTTCACGAGATCCTCCTGGTTGGTCAGTTTTATTGTTTGTGGATATTACTTCTTCATGAATGTTTTGGTGCGTCAATTCTTGCCGGTGCTGCCGAAGCTCCCGGCCCCGCGCCCGCTTTCCTCGAAGCTATGCACCACGTTGAAGGCCACCTGTACCACAGGCACAACCACCAGTTGCGCGATGCGGTCGA
>DDWF01000127.1 GCA_002345845.1 Betaproteobacteria bacterium UBA2293
TGGCGGCCGGCAAGCAATTGGCCGATGGCGCCACACCGCCGCAATGTCTGCTGGCCTTGGTCGAGAAGAAACAACTGGGCAAGAAAACCGGCCAGGGTTTTTATGACTGGAGCAGCGGCAAGGCGCAGAAAGTCGGCGCTGGCGGGACGGCGCCGGCGGATCTGGCCGCGAGTCTGGTCAAGCCGCTGATCGACCGCACCGAAAAACTGGTCGCCGACGGTGTCGTTGCCGATGCCGAGCTGGCTGACGCCGGTGTGATCTTTGGTACCGGTTTTGCACCATTTACTGGCGGACCGCTGAAGTATCGTGAGGCGGCGGGCCGGTAGCTAAAATCAGGGAACCGCGACTCCGTCACCCCGGCGGCAACCGGGGTCAGATGCCTGAATCGCTGGATTCCGGCTTCCGCCGTAATGACAAAACTGGGTTGATCAGCTTCCTGTCCGAACCGCCGCTGTTGCTGTTTTAGGTGTTTTCTGCAGCAGCAGCGCGGCCAGTGCCGGCAGCAGGAGCAGAGCTCCCAGCATGTTGACGAGGAACATGAAGGCCAGCAGGATGCCCATGTCGGCCTGGAACTTCAGGGTCGAGAAGACCCAGGTCATCACCGACACCGTCATGGTCACCGCCGTAAAGAGCGATGCCGTCCCGCGCTGCTTCAAGGCCTCGACGAAGGCTTCGCTGAGCGAGTGATTGCGTTCCTTGATCTCGTGCGACATGCGTTCGAACAGGTAGATGCCGTAATCGACACCGACGCCGACACCGAGCGCGATGACCGGCAGCGTATTCACTTTCACGCCGATGCCGAGCCAGGCCATGATCGCGTTGCACAGCAGCGTCACCAGCGCCAGCGGCAGGATGATGCACAGCGTTATGCGCAGCGAGCGGAAGGTCACCAGGCAGAGCAGGCCGACGGCGGCGAACAAGGTCACGTTCACCCACTTGTCGGACGATTCCACCACCTCGTTGGTCGCCGCCATGACGCCGACGTTCCCGGAGGCCAGGCGGAACTGCACCTTGTCATTGTCGTTCTCGGCCTTGAATGCCTTGATCTGTTCGACGATATGATTGATCGTCGTCGCCTGGTGGTCAGCCGTATAAATGGAAATGGGGATCGCCGTGCACTTCGAATTGCGATACTCGTTGCCCAGGCGGGTGGCAAAGCCGACCCCTTGCGCGATCTGCTCGACAGTTTCCGGCAGCATCCGCCACTTGACCCAGCCTTCGGCGAAGTCCTGCGTCACAGCGCTGACAAAACTGGCCAGGCTGCGCACACTGGTCACCCCGTCGGTCTGCCGCATGGTGAAATCGAACTTTTCAACCAGTTCCTCGATGTCGCGCTGGACGCAGGGTGAGTCATCCCCCTTGGCCTCGGCAATCACCTGGATCACATCGACACCTATGGCGAAATTACTGGTCACCATGTCGACGTCCTGGTTGTAGCGCGAATCGGCGTGCAGTTCTGGAACACCTCGTCCGAGGTCGCCAATCTTCAGGTCGCGTGCCTGCCAAACGCCAACGGCGGTAAGGACCGCAGCAATGGCCAGCGGCAACAGTGCACCGCGCTTGGTCGCCAGCGAGCCCATGCGTTCCCACAAGGCATAGCCGACGGTTTCGTTGCCGCGAAACTTGCTAGCCTCGGCCGAGGTGAAGCGCATGTAGGACAGCATGATCGGCAGCAGCACCTTGTTGGTCAGGATCATGACGGTGACGCCGATGGTCGCGGTGATCGCCAGTTCGCGGACGATTTCAATCTCGACCAGACCGATCACCATGAAACCCAGTGCATTGGCCAGCAGGGCCGTGGCACCGGGGATGAACAGCTTGAGGAAACAGTTCCGTGAGGCCGTGACACCGTCAGCACCGGCCAGGGTCTCCAGTTTCCAGGCATTGGTCATCTGTACCGCATGGGACACGCCGATGGCAAAGATGAGGAATGGCACCAGAATGGACATCGGATCGAGGCCCAGCCCGAAGAGCGGCAGCAGGCCAAGCAGCCAGACCACTGGAATGATCGAGGCGACCAGTGCACACGCCGTCAGCATGAACGATCCCGAGTACCAGAGCAGCAGGGCGGCGGTAATCACGAAAGCCACCAGGAAGAAAATCACGACGCTGGAAGCACCATTGGCGATATCCGAGGTCGACTTGGCGAAACCGATTATATGCACCGTCACCAGGCCGTTCTCGTACTTGCTGCGAATCTCTTCCAACTTGCTGCCGACGACGCGCAGGTCGAGTCGCTCACCAGCGTTGCTGCCGCTGTTCTGCAGCGTCGCCACGACCATCGTTGCCGTCATGTCGGCGGAGACGATGCGCCCAACCCAATCGGATTTCAGGATGTTCAGGCGGACTTGCTCCATTTCCTCTGGCGTACCGGAGAAATCGGCAGCCACGAGATTGCCACTCTTGAAGCCCTCCTCGACCACCTCGTTGTAGCGCACGTTGGGGGTGAACAGCGAGGTGAGCGAACTGCGCTCCACACCATCGACGTAAAAGACTTCTTCGGTTATCTGCTTGACGACATCCATCACTTCCTTCTGGAAGATATCGCCGTTCTTCACCTTGATCGCCACCAGGACCTTGTCGGCCCCGCCGAAATCCTCCTGGTAATCGAGGAAGGTTTTCATGTATTCGTGATTCAGCGGGATCATCTTGGTGAACCCGGCAGTAACCTGTAGTTGCATGGCGAAATAGCCAAGAACGACAGTCAGCAGGATGCCGCCGATCAGCAAGGCACGACGCCAATGGAAGATCAGATAGGCGACGCGCCCGATAAGTCCCTTGAACTCGTCGGAATGAAACTCTCCGTGAATTTCCTGCTGTCCTGCCTCGGCCTTCCCGGCCTGGTTTTTATCTCGGGTCAAAGTCTTGATCCTTCCTCATTCTCAGAGTGCAGCCGGAGACGAATATCCGCTGTCGCCGTTCATTTTTCCTGCATCCGCAGGGTGCCGGTAGAGAGATAGCCTACATACAGCACGCTACCGTCCTTGGTCAGGCGGCCGCGCGCCAGGGGCAAGCCTTCCGGCGCCTTGCCCAGGGTGAAGCTCTGACCGTGATCCCTGCTGATGGCTATCAGGCCATTGTTGCCAACGAGAACGACTTCTCCCGTCGGAGCGACCCAGCCACCATTGATGGCGCTAGTCGAGGGGATGGCTACGGTCATCCAGGTAGCTCCGCCATCCGTCGAACGGAAGATATTGCCGCGCATGCCGAACACCAGCAGCGAACCGTCAGGTGGTGCCACTGCGCCAAAATACGAACCTTCGTAAGGCGAGGAAAGCTCAGTCCATGTAACGCCTTCATCAGAAGATATGGCCATGGTTCCCGTTTCGCCGACAAGGAACAATTTGTCGCCAAATTCGATGACCTGCGAAATATGGCGATCGAAGTCCTCGCGGATAATCTGCACGCGCTGCCAGGTTTTGCCGGCATCGGCAGATTCCAGATACATGCCGAAAGCCCCCCAGGCGATGAGCTTGCCATTCTTGCGGGCCAGCAGGCCGAGGATGGCATCCGTGCCGATCTCCGGCACCGGCACCAGTTGCCAGGTCTGTCCGGCATCCTCGCTGCGCATCACTGTCCCGCCATGGCCGACGGCAACTGCCACGCTGGCCGAGTGGAAGGCTACCGAGGTCAGGGTGCGATTCGACGGTGTACGCACCGCCGACCAACTTTGCCCTTCGTCGGAAGAATGCATGACAACGCCGCGCTCGCCGACCGCCACCATCTTGCCGCCCGCTTCGACGACATCGAACAAGGCAGTCTTCTGCGCCTTGATCTGCAATGCGATTTTTGCCGGCGTTGCCGCCAGGGAGGGCAGGGAGGCGACGGCAAAGGAGATTGCCAGGGCCCCAAGCAAGGGTTTGATCATAATGGACAGTCCGTGTGGGAGAGCGGATGGAAGCAGGAACTGCCTCCATTCTCGCAAAAGCTTATGCATTCACTGAACGGGCGTGATTCAACCGATCCCGCGATCGAATGTCGCGGGATCAGCTGCGATCAGCGCTGGCCCCGGCGGCGGATGGCGTCCACCTGGAAGTCAGCCTGCTTGCCCTTCTGGTTCCACTGATAGACCGGCGTCTTCCGCTCGTTGGAAATCGAGGTCACGATGAAGTTGCCGTTGACCAGATCGGTATTGATGAACGGCGCCTGGAACATCACGCCCGCATCGTAGGCCTGGACCAGATGGTAGGCATAGGAACGCCACAGGTTGCCACGGCCATCGTAGCCATCGGCCAGGGCAACGGTGTTGCTGTCCTCGTCGATGTAAAAGGTGCGCTTGGCCAAGACATGGGACATGCCGGCCTTCAGCGTGGCTTCCACCACCCAGACCCGGTGCAGTTCATAGCGCTGCAGCTCCGACTTGACCGAGCCCTTGTCCAGCATATCGGCATACTTCAGCTTCGGATCCTGCAGCTTGTAGGCGTTGTAGGGAATGTAGATTTCCTTCTTGCCCAGCAGCTTCCAGTCGTAGCGATCCTTGGCCCCCTGGAAACCCCAGTAGTCGTCGGTGGTCCGCATGCCTTCCGTACCGTCATCGACGTTGTCATAGGCCAGGTCCGGCGCACGACGCACACGGCGCTGGCCGGCGTTGTAGATGTGGGCGACGCGATTGGCGATGGTGTAGTCGACCGGATCCTTGACCAGGTAGATGGTACCGACCAGCGTCGCCGGCGCATCATAGAGACCGAAGAAGGTGAACACGTTGTTCGGTTCACGCGGCTCCATGTTCTGCCCCTGCACCATGTCCTCGCAGAAGCCGACGCGATAGTAGTCGCCGTTGGCCCGGGTCGGCAGCCAGTCGCGGCAGGCCTTATAGCCGCCGAAGTATTTCGTGGTGTGGTTGTACATGGCCTCAACACCCGTCTTCGGATTCGGGAACGGTACACCGGGTACGTCGTAGTTCTTGATGCTCAGACCTTCCAGTTTGGCCTTGCCGGCCTGCGCCTTGGTCGCGTCATAGACAGCCTGCGGGTTGGCGAAGGTACGGTGCGTCGGGTAAACATTGACAAAGAAAGTCGGGAATTTCTTGATCATCGCCACCGTGCCGGCGGAGAGCTTGTCCTTGTGCTGCTCGACATTCTGGGCGTTGATGGTAAGGATCGGCTTTTCGTCCTTGAATGGATCGATGTAGCCCATTTCCGGCTTCCAGCCTGCCGGCGGCTTGGTCAGGCCGCCATTCCAGGCCGGGATCGTGCCTTCCTTGTTGCCTGCTCTTTCCGCGCCCGAAGGGGTCAGATCCTTACCCAGGCGATCGAGCTCGGCTGCGGACATTTCTGCCACTGCCGGAGCGATGCCCGCGAACAGAAATGCCACCGATGAAGCGATAGCAAGCAATTTGAATCGGTTTTTCATGTTTGTCTCCTTTGTTATGTTGGGATGTCTGATCAGAATGCCGCGTTCAGGGTCATGTAATAGAACCCGCGATCACGCAGAGGATCGTAGTTGGCATTCTTGTTGAAGAAGGTTGCCCCGACATCCAGCGTATATTTTTTCTGGTAACTGAACTTGGCGCCGAGGCCCAGTGCCATGCGGTCTTCCAGGAACTGACTGTCGGCCGAAACACCCTTGACATCATGTGACCAGAAAATACTCGGTGTTACCGCAACGCCAGCGAATACGTCGTTGTAGGTCACATCCAGCTTGGCACGGTAGCCCCAGGCGAAATTACTTACATAGCCGCTGTCATCACAGCCAGCCTTGGTGGTGTTCAGGCCTGCCGTGCAGGTATTGCCGCCGTAACGTGCATCACTGCCAGGACCGAAGATAAAAGCACGGTTGTAACGCAGATCGTTGGCGCCGCCGATGGACAGGTTGTTCCACTGAAAACCAGCTTCGGCGACGAAGATGTACTGATCACCACCGAGCAGCCGATTACCTGCCTTGACGGCATTGACCTGCACCTGGTGAATATTGGCACGCGTATAACCCGGCAGGTAGCCGCTACCGCCGTTCAGGCCGGAAGAAGTAAAAGCGCCATTGCCATAAGGGCCGAACGGGATGGAAACTCCGGGAGCGACAGCCCCGGCAGCCCCTAGACCAGACATCAACAGGTCGTTGCCATCGATCTGCACCGCCACATCGCGCCGAGTACTCACTTCACCGGCCACCGACCAACCCAAAAGGTTCGTCGCGGCGCTGACGCCGAAAGCCTTGACTGCCTCCGGATATTCCCACATGACATCGAACGGCATGCCGTTTTGTGCCCGACCATTGGCCAGATTGACGATCGAGACAGCTGGGGTACGGGAGTGGTAGCGCATGCCGTAGATGCCGAACTCGGTATCGAGCGCATCAACATTGAAGCGGTAGGCCAGACCGAATTGCCCCGAGTTACTCGGATCCTTGGCATCGACAGTATGCACATAGGCGCCCAGCGGCGTCGCTACGTTCTGGCTCGCCCCAGGCACAAGGCTGATCGCGTTGTCACAGGCACCAGCGTTGCGCGAGATGTTGCCAACGGCGACCGACCAATAGCTGCCGCAGCCGAGATCAAGCGGCGAATTCTCGTACTTGAGCTGGTAGAAAAACTCCAGGCTGCCCGCGTCACCCAGGCTCTGGTTGGCGTACGCGATCGGCACCGGCAGGAAGACTTCCTTCAACTGCGCACCCGGTTTGTGGAAGGACGGGACGTCGATCGGGTTGATCTGGTTGAGGCCCTGGACGAAGAGGCTCTCGCCCCAGTTGACCACCTGATTGCCGAGGCGGACCTGCAACGGCTTGCCGGCAATATCCCAAGTGTTATAGACATAGGCATCGAGGAGTGCGACGCCATCGTAGCGGGAGAGATTCTCAAAACCGCGGTCGGACAGCGGGGCGTTGCGGTAACCGTTGTTCTGGTTGCCATAATGTACGTCCTGGTGATTCAGGGTGTAGTCATACCAGGCCTTGGCACGGATCAGCGCCCCCATGCTCCCCTTCTGCACCTGGAGTTCGGTGAACCACTTGACCTGGGTGGTGAACTGATCGCCCTTCTTGTAGTTCACATTGCCTTCATCGACGGTATTCGGCGCCCGACCACCCGACAAACCGGCATGGGCGCCGCTGGCAGCTGAATAAAGATCCTTATCCGGATTATTGGCGCGCCAGGCAGTACCCAGCGAAACCGAGTTTTGCCAACTCCCCGTCCAACCATCGCCAAACTCGAAATCCACCGCATTTGCCTGGCCAGAAAAGGCCGCGGCCAATGCGGCAGCGACGCCACTGACCACCAGCCCCGTGCTACGTTTTTGAATATTCATGTAACGTCTCCTCTCAGAATCATCTGTCAAGGCCGTGCCTACTGGCGCAACCCCGCCCGAACCTCGGTGCAAAATAAGTATGCCTGCACATAATACACATTGCTACCAATTTCTTGTTATTTCCCATCGAACAAGCGGCGGGGTGTGTTGCGTTTGCTGCGACTTCAATAGGACTTGGGCAGATCGAGCACCTTCTCGGCGATGAAGCACATAATCAGTTGTTCGGTGATCGGCGCCAGGCGGGTCACGGTGACTTCGCGCAGCAGGCGCTCGACGTGGTACTCCTTGGCATAACCGAAACCGCCATGGGTCATCACGGCCTGCAGCGCTGATTCGTAACCAGCTCGAGCGCCGAGGAACTTGGCCGTATTGGCTTCGGCACCGCAGGGTTTGTCGTTGTCGTACAGCCAGGCGGCCTTCATCGCCATCAGCCAGGCGGCCTCCAGCGCCATCCAGCGTTCGGCCAGCGGATGCTGGATACCCTGGTTCTGACCGATGGGCCGGTCGAAAACGGTACGCTCCTTGGCATAGCGGGTCGCGCGGCGCAGGGCGTCCTGGCCGATGCCGATGGCTTCCACGGCGATCAGGATGCGCTCCGGGTTGAGGCTGTGCAGGACATACTTGAAGCCCTTGCCTTCCTCGCCAACACGGTCGGACTCGGGAATGAACAGGTCGTCGATGAAAATGGCGTTCGAGTCGACGGCCTTGCGTCCCATCTTCGGGATCTTCTTGACCTCGATCTTCGAGCGATCTAGGTCGGTATAGAAAATGGTGATGCCGTCGGTCGGGCGCGCGCAATCTTCGAGCTTGGTCGTCCGGGTCAGCAACATGATCTTGTTGGCGACCTGGGCGGTCGAGGTCCAGACTTTCTGTCCACGCACGATGTAGCCGCCGGGAACACGCTCGGCAAAGGTCTTGATGGCCGTAGTGTTGAGGCCGGCATCCGGCTCGGTAAAGCCGAAACAGCACTGGTCTTCACCGCTGATCAGGCGCGGAATCCAGCGCTGCTTCTGCTCCGGCGTACCGAAGACGACAATCGGGTGCGGCCCGAACAGGTTGATGTGCACCGTCGAGGTGGCGGCCATGCCGCCGCCATGGGAAGCCACCTCGTGCATCATCACTGCCGCCTCGGTCACCCCGAGGCCGGCGCCGCCATACTCGACCGGCATGGTGATGCCGAGCCAGCCGGCATCCGCCATGGCACGATGAAACTCGCGGGGAAACTCCCCGTCTTCGTCGCGCTGCAACCAGTAGTCGTCGCCGAAACTGCGCATGACTGCCGCCACGCCGTCGCGAATGGCTTCATGATCCGAATTGCTAGAAAAATCCATGGTCTCTATTCCTGCTTAGGTTTTGTCTGGGGCCACCAGCACTCATGAAAGGCCGGCCTGGGCCAGGGTTTTCATCGCCTGCACCAGATGCGGACGGTCGTACATTTTTCCGTTGATCCCCACCACGCCGGTTCCCGGCGCCTCGGCGAAGGCGGCGACGATCGAGCGCGCCACGCCAATATCCTCTTCGCTCGGGGTGTAGCAGCGATTGATGACATCGACCTGGTCGGGGTGGATGGCGATGCGCCCGAGAAAGCCGCGCCGCCGGGACAGCAGGCAATCGCGTTCGAGGCCGGCGGCATCGCGGAAATCGCCGTACAGCGTATCCACCGCCTGGGCCTCGGCAGCGGCCGCGGCATACAGCGCGCCGGAGCGCGCCTGCACGTAGGCGGCCGACAGTTCGCCGTCCTCCTCGCGGTTGCTAATCGAGCCGAGCGCCGCCGCCAGATCCTCGGCGCCCCAGGTGATACCCACCAGGCGCGGCGGCTTGCTGGCATAACTGAGCAGATTAAGCATGCCGGCGGCCGTTTCGGTGGCCACGACAACCACCTTGATCGACTGCGGCAACAGACCGGCGCGCACTTCCAGAACATCCAGGTAATGGCTCAGACGGAGCACCTCGGCGGCACCATCGGCCTTCGGCAGGACGATGCCGTCGAGCCCCTCGCCGACCACCTGCGCCAGATCTGGCAATGCATCGGCCGTGCTCAGCGGGTTGATCCGGACAAAGCCCTTCCAGCTCCGCTGCCCGCAGGTCGCCGCCAGATGCTCGGCGGCCATCCGGCGCGCCAGCGGACGACGGCTTTCGGCCACCGAGTCTTCAAGATCGAGGATCAGCGCATCGGCTGACGAGGCGACGGATTTCTGCAGCTTTTTCTCGCTATCCGCCGGCACGAAAAGCATCGAACGTAGCTTCATGCCAGCGGCTTCCGCAGCATCAGCGCCTGACGAACACAGATGCACACCACTTCGTCGTGCTGGTTGAGACCCTGGTGCCGGAAAGTGACAATCCCCTGCTCCGGGCGCGAGCGACTGTCGCGCTTATCGACGACGGTCGTCACCGAGCGGATCGTGTCGCCGGCGAACACCGGCTTGGGAAACAGCACTTCGCTCATGCCCAGATTGGCAACCGTCGTCCCCAGGGTCGTATCCTGAACCGTCAGCCCGATGACCAAACCAAGCGTAAAAATGCTGTTGAACAACGGACGGCCGAACTCGGTCTGCTTGCAGTACTCCGCATCAATATGAATTTGCGCGGGGTTGTAGGTAGCGCCGCAGAACCAGATGTTCTCGGCCTCGACCAGCGTGCGCCGGATCTCGTGCTCGAAGATTTGCCCTGCTTCCAACTGATCGTAAAATTTGCCAGCCATGCTTTGCATCCCGTAGTTGTCAAAAACAATCCGCTTGTTGATTGTATGCTAGCAAACCGAATTGTTAATTGCAATCACCTCAGCGATAATTAACAAACCGACCATTCCGTCTGTTTGTGATAGTAAACACTCCGCTCGCGCCCTGTCAATCGTGCGGAGGATTTTTCCTTGCTAGATCCAAGTGCCGCAGCCTCCGGCCGACCGGGAGGCTAACGACAGCGCAAGCCGCGTCAGCTCAGCGCAAGATCCTGCCCTGGCTGTTCAGGATGGTGATATCGACGAATTGCGACCCTTGCCGGACGCCAGGCCGGTAAGCGACGACATAACCGCCCAGATCGATCGGCGCCTGTTCCAGGGCCGTCACCAGATCGTCGGGCACAGGATTCGCCCCCGACCGGCGCAGCGCTTCGCTGGCGATCCGCGCCGCAATGTAGCCCTCCAGGCCATAGTACGAAGGCTGCGCCTCGGGATTGAGTGCCCTGATGGCGCGCAGATAGTCGCCGGTGACCTTGACCGTGTCGTTCCACGGATAGGGCGTGACCTGGGAAATGATGACGCCCTTGGCACCTGCGGCACCAAGTTCAGCGACGAGGAGATCGGCACCGACCAGGGAGACGGTGGCAAACTGTGTTGCCGCATTGATCTTCTTCAGGGCGCGGATGGCGGCGGCAGCAGGCTTGTGCGTGGCGAGTACCAGCACGAGTTGCGGCGCCGCATCGGCAAGTTGCTTGATGACGCCGGGCGTGACGCCCTTGGCCGGATCGAAGGCGACGCTCGCCACCGCTGAAAGCCGGTGCCGCTTCATGGCCTCGACGAATCCGTCCAACCCGGCCCGACCAAACGAATCGTCCTGATAGACGACCCCGATCTTCGTCACCGCCAGCGGCACTGCGTGATCGATGATGACCGCCACCTCCTTCTCCACGGAGGCGCGGGTACTGAAGGCGTAGCGACCCGGTTGCAGATGAAGGGAACTGGTGCCGGTAGACAGGCCGATCAGGGGAATACCAGCCGTGCGGAACGCTTGCATCGCCTCGACGGTACCGGGCGAACCGAAGAATCCGACCAGGGAAAGGACTTTCTCCTCATTGATCAGCCGGCGCGTATTGGCCAGCATGCGCTCGGTTTCGTAGCCATCGTCGAGGCTGACGACTTCGATTTTTCGGCCATGGATACCGCCTTCGGCATTGACCCGGGCAAAGCAGGCCAGGGCGCCTTCGCGCAAGGCCTTGCCGTAGGCCGCCACCGGTCCGCTCAATGGCAAGGACATGCCCAGCCGGATCGCTGCGCTCCCTTCGTTGCCCGGCGCGGCATTGGCCCGCTCCGGATAGCTGCCGATACCCATCGCTGTCGCGACGAAAACGACGAACACCAGCCCACCCAACAATCTTTTCATTTCTATTCTCGTTGTTAACCGCGCCCCCGGCTGAACCGGAGCTTGTCCTGAGCGAGCCGCAAGCAGCCTTCTGTGAACCGCTTTTACAGGCCGGCCGCGATGCCCGCCCACTCGGCAGCAAGCCCTTCCCGAAACGGCGGGGCAGCCAGTTCGATCAGCTTCTCGGCACGCTGGTGCAGCGACAGGTTCGCCAGTTCGGCGCTGCCGTGCTCGGTAACCACGCGATCGAGCATGTGACGCGGCGCCCCGACCGCGCTGCCGGTACCGAGTCGGGGAACGATGCGGCTGATCGTCCCCTTGCCGGCCGTTGACGACAGGCAGAAGATTGCCCGCCCACCGGGCGCCAGTCGCGCCCCGGTAACGAACGGCGGCATGCCGCCGACGCCGGCCAGCAGCCGACCGTCGAGGCAATCGCAATTGACCTGGCCGAAGAGATCGATCTCGACGGCGGCATTGATCGAAACGAAATTCGGAATCCGCGCGATGCTGCAGATATCGTGGGTTTCCCCGACACTGCGAAAGGCGAAGGCATCGTCTTCGGCCAGTCGCCGATAGAAGCTTTCGTCGCCGAGCGCCACGCCGGCGACGATCGAGGCGACGCCCTGAATCGTCCCAGACTCGCGCAGGCCGAGAATCTCCTCGGTCACCATGCCGGAATGCAGGCGCAACTGGCGATGCTCACGCAAGGAACGAACCACGGCACTCTGCATCTTGCCGATCCCCAGTTGCAGAGTATCGCCATCACGGACCATGGCGGCGACGTGGCGGCCGATGGCCAGCAGTTCCGGCCCGGGATCACCGCTCAGTTGCGTCACCAGCGGCGCGTCGACCTCACAGACGACATCGCAGTCGGCGCGCGCGATGCTGAAGCTGCCTCGGGTACGCGGCATGCGCGGATTGACGTGGGCCACTCGGATCCCTGCCCGCGCCCAGACGGCCGGCAGGAAGTCATGACAGACCCCGAGGCTCATCCGGCCGGCGGCATCCGGCGGACTGACTTGTGCCAGCGCCAGATCGATAGGCAATGACTGCAGGTCATGCCACACCCCGGTGTAATCGAGGGGCAGCAGGTCCACACGCCCCTGGCGCATCGGTTCCCGCAAATTGGGCTGAATGAAGTAGGCGCGTTGCCTGGCCTGCGGATGCAGGCCGGGATAATCGCCGAAATTGATGCCGGGAAAATGCACGCCGACGAAGCGTACCCCGGCCGCCTTGTCGGGATGGCGACAGAGGGCCTCGAAAAAAGCCAGCGATTCGCCGGAAGTGCCGGGGATGAAGACATTCATCCCCGGCCGCAGCATGGCGACGACCTGATCCAGGCACGCTTGCTTGTTCATTCGGCAGATCTCCGTGGCATCGCTAGCTGACTCCGTACCTCAGGCGCCGAGGCGGCCGATGATGGAGATGGCGCAGACATTCTGGTGCGGATGGCCGCCCAGATTCTGCGTCAGCCCGAGGTCGGCCTTGGCCAGTTGGCGCTCCCCGGCCCGGCCGAGCAACTGGAGGTAAACCTCGTAGACCATGCGCAGCCCCGAGGCGCCGATCGGATGACCGAAGCACTTGAGCCCGCCGTCGATCTGGCAGGGAATCGCCCCATCGCGGTCGTAGCGGCCTTCGAGAATGTCGTAGGCGGCGCGGCCGGGACGGCTCAACTGCAGGCCCTCCATCAGCACCAGCTCGGTGATCGAGAAACAGTCGTGCACTTCGATCAGGTCCAGCGCAGCCGACGGGTCGGCAATGCCGGCTTCCTGGTAGGCACGGGCAGCGGCGACCTCGGCGGTACGGATCGAGGCACCGTCCCAGGTGCTGAACTGCGCCTCTTCGCCGTTGGACACCGACAGCTGCAGCGACTTCACGGTGATCACGTCCTTCTTGCCGAGCTTTTTGGCGATTTCCGGCGTCGTCACGATGGCGCAGGCGGCACCGTCGCTGACCCCGGAGCAATCGTAGAGGCCGAGCGGCTCGGCGATGATCTTCGCCTTGAGCACGTCTTCCTCGGTGATCCGGTTACGCAGATGCGCCTTGGGATTGAGTACCGCGTTGTCGTGGCTTTTGACCGAGACGTGCGCCATCGCCCGTTTCAGTTCCTCGGGCGGGATCCCGTACTTGCTCTGATAAGCCGTTGCCAGCTGGGCGAAGGCGCCGGGGGCCGAACCGTTGGGCAGCCACAGGTCGGTGAC
The DNA here is from genome assembly GCA_002345845.1 of Betaproteobacteria bacterium UBA2293. The sequence continues at coordinate 13,516 of DDWF01000127.1, forward strand.
CGTGCCGCGGGTACGGTGCGGCAAGCCGCCGTAGCCGGTGTCCTTGAGCTTTTCGACGCCAAGGGCGAGCACGATGTCGTAAGCGCCGGAGGCGACCGCATAGACGGCGCCACGCAAGGCTTCGGTCCCCGTCGCACAGGCATTCTCGACCCGGGTCACGGCGATGTTCTGCAGGCGCAGGGCCTGGGCCAGCGGCCCGGCCGTCTTGCCGACGTTGTTTTCTTCGAGGCAGACGCCCAGCCAGGCCGCTTCAATCTGCTTGCGCTCGATGCCGGCATCGGCGATGGCCTCGGTAAAGGCCTCGAGCATCAGATCCTCGGCATTGTCCGACCAGCGCTCGCCAAACTTCGAGCAGCCCATACCTACGATCGCAACGCGATCACGAATTCCGCTAGCCATTTCAGTTTTCCTTGTCCTGGGGCAGTACGGTCGCTTTCCAGAAGTACCGTTTGAAGCCCCGCTGAGAGTCCGAATCCTTGATCCGGAAGACCATGCGCAACGGCACGCCGACCGCCAGTTCATCCGGTTCGCAATCGGTGAATTCCATCATTACCCGCGCCCCGCTGGCGAATTCGACATGGCCGAAAAGAAAAGGCGGACAGGGTTTGTACGACAGCCAGTCGCAGGTAAAGGAGCGCACCTTGGCCGCTTCGTCGAGCAGGACATGCGACTGCTGCGTATCGACGGCCGTGCATTCCGGGTTGACGCAGACCCGCGATTTCGGGAACTGCACCGTGCCGCAGGCCGAGCACTTGCCGCCGGCGAAACGATTGACCATCTCCTCGCCGCGCCAGGCCGCGGAGAGCGCCGTCTTGTTGTCCATTTCGGCGCGCATGCCCCACTCCAGCGCCAACTGGTTGGTGAAGGAGAGATACTTGAAGTAGTTGCTTTCGACCCGGCCCTGCGTCAGCCACGGCGCCGGGGTTGCGGCCCTGCCCTGCCCGACCGTTTCGAGGACGATGACGTCGCAGCCGCTGCCGAACTGGACGAGCACGATCTTGCGGCCGGCCGGCGCGCTTTCCAGTTCGCGGGCCAGCATCAGCAGCGGATGGGCGGCGCCGGTATCGCCACAGGTTTCGAACAGCGTATCGGCAACCGCCTCCGGCCGGATGCCGGCCTTCTTCGCGACCACTTGATTGACCTTCATCAGCGCTGCCGGCATCAGGAAGGCGTCGACCTGATCGGCCTGCAGCCCGGCTTCGGCGAGCGCGCGGCGAATGACCGGCGGCACCAGCTTCAGGAAGCCCTCTTCGCGGACCCAGCGCTCTTCCCAGCCGTAATCGCCGTCACGCCCGGAGGCCCGGAAGTGATCGACAAAATCGATGGTTTCGCTGGCCGAGCCGCGCAGCACCGCAAGCGGCTCCCCGCGACCGACGGCGATGGCCGCCGCGCCATCACCGGCCAGCAGTTCGCCAGTACTGGCCGGCGTCGGAATGCGCCGCTCGCTGGCGACGATCAGCGACGTCGCCCCGCTATCACCACGCAGGGCACGCAGCAGTGCGGTCGAGCCGCAACGCAGGCTGCCGGCGGCATCCATGGACGAGAGCTGCGCGTCCAGGCCAAGGGCGGCGGCGAGCACCGAAGCATTGAGCCGGTCGGCAAAGGGCAGCGTCGTCGAGGCCAGGGTCAGGTTGCCGACGCTGCCGACCGGGAAGCGACCGAGCACGCTGCGCCCGGCCTCGACCGCCATGGTCAGGACATCCTCGTCCCAATTGATCATCGACCGCGTGCCCTTGGCATTAGACTTCAGGCCCGGGGCCATCCAGCGGTGGGCCGCCGCAACGGCCGCCCGATCCAGGCGCAGGCGGGGCAGATAGCCCCCGACGCCAATGATTCCAAATCCTTGTTCCATATATCTAGTCACTTCCCTAACGAAACGGATGGCCCCGACCAGTACTGCGGACTGCACAGCATGTACTGACTGGGGAAAGGCAGGTTGACGCCGAGCTGCCGGGCCGCCTTCAAGGCCCAGCGCGGGTCGTAGAGCATGGCGCGACCGATGGCCACGCCGTCAACATGGCCGGCGGCGACGGCTGCCTCGGCCATCGCCGGGTCATCGAGCAAGCCGACAACCCGGGTAAACAGACCGGTCTGCGCCCTGACTTGGGCGGCAAACTCGACGAGATATCCCGGTGCCGCCGGAATCCTGACGCCTTCGGCAATGGCACCGGCCGAGATACAGACGAAATCAACGCCGGCGGCTTTCAGTGCCGCGCAGACAGCCAGCGTGTCGGTGAATTCGAGGCCGCCCTCATGCCAGTCGCGGCAATTGAGACGCACGCCCAGCGGCTTGTTCTCCGGCCAGGCAGCCCGCACCCTGGCGACGACTTCGAGCGGAAAACGCATCCGGTTGTCCAGCGAGCCGCCGAATTCATCGCTGCGCCGGTTGCTGACCGGCGACAGGAAACTGTGCAGTAGATAGCCATGCGCCATGTGCAGCTCAAGATAGTCGAGGCCGGCGTGCCCCGCCCGCCGCGCGGCCCGGGCGAAGGCTGCGGCAATGCGCTCCATGCCGGCATGGTCGAGCTCCTGCGGCATCGCGCGGTTCTTGCCGAAAGCGATCGGGGACGGCCCGACGATGTCCCAGCCGCCCTCATGACTGGCCAGGCCTTCGCCGCCCCGCCACGGCTCGTGACAGGAAGCCTTGCGCCCGCCGTGATTGAGTTGCAGGCCGAGCCTGACCGGACTCAGTCGCCGCAGATAGCCCAGCAGTACCGTCAGGGCCAACGTCTGCTCGTCGTCATACAGACCCAGACAACCACGGGTGATACGGCCTTCCGGCAGGACCGCCGTCGACTCGATGGTGATGGCTCCAGCACCACCTACCGCCAGCGCACCGAGATGCTGCCAGTGCCAGTCGCCGACCTTGCCGTCCACGCCGCTGTACTGACACATCGGCGCGACGAAGACGCGATTGCTCAGGCGCATTGACTTGATCTGCAGGGGAGAAAACAGCGTGCTCATGCGAATCCGTTATCGAGGTTTCTCACGTTGATCGGCATCCCGGACAAATCCGGTCACTTGGTATGCTTGCGTACAGTACGTTAACACCGTAACATAGTCAACGTGATTTGCCGCCGCCATCAAGGTGTTTCCCTCGCTCTATCGGGATATCGCCAACTGGCACTGGCCAGATGGGGCACATTCGCATTCACCGATTCATATTGGCGCATATCAATAGACGCATCAACGAGAGGAAGACTCCATGAGCACACAAGGCAAATCGCAACTTCTCGCCGGCAAGGTCGCCCTGGTGACCGGCGCCGGTCGCGGCGTCGGTCGCGGCATCGCGTTGGAACTGGCAGCCGCCGGCGCCCGGGTCGTCGTCAACGACGTCGGCACCTCGCCGACTGGCGAAGGCTGCGATCTCTCGCCGGCTAATGAGGTGGTCGCCGAAATCCGGCGCAATGGCGGCGAGGCGGTGGCCGACTCGAACTCGGTCGCCGACTGGGACCAGGCCCATGCCATGGTGCAGACGGCGATCGATGCCTTCGGTCGCATCGATATCGTCATCAATAACGCCGGCATCCTGCGCGACACGATCTTCCATCGCATGACCAAGGAAGACTTCGACTCCGTCATCAACGTCAATCTCGCCGGCGTCTTCTATGTCAGCCGGGCCGCAGCGCCGCACTTCAAGGCCCAGAACAGCGGCTGCTTCGTGCATATCACCTCGAGTTCGGGACTGGTCGGCAATTTCGGCCAGGCCAACTACTGCGCCGCCAAGCTCGGTGTCGTCGCCTTGTCCAAGGCCATCGCCATGGACATGCAGCGCTTCAACATCCGCTCCAACGCCGTCGCCCCCTGGGCCTGGACCCGGATGGTGAGCACCATCCCGGCCGAGACCGAGGCCGAGAAAAGGCGCGTGGAAGGCCTGCAGAAGCTGATCCCGGAAAAAATCGCCCCGTTCATCGCCGCCCTTGCCAGCGATCAGGCGGCCGAGGTCAACGGCCAGGTATTCGGCGTGCGCAACAACGAGATCTACCTATTCTCGCAATCCCGCCCGATCCGCACCGCCCACACCGCCGACGGCTGGACGCCGGAAACGGTCATCGAACGGGTCTTCCCGATGTTCAAGAACGACTTCTATCCCCTGCATCGCTCCGGCGATGTGTTCACCTGGGACCCGGTGTAGGTTCGGCGGCGCATCCGATGTCCGCCACCACGCCGTTGCTGCAGGGCGCGCCGAACTTTCGCGACTTTGGCGGCTACCGGGGAACGGACGGCCGCGTGGTCCGCGGCGGCCGCCTGTTTCGCTCCGAGGCCCTGGCCCGACTCACCGATGCCGACCTGCAGCAGGTGGCCGGTCTGGATATCCGGCTGCTCTACGACCTGCGCGCCGCCGACGAGCGGGCACGCGAACCGAATCGCTGGCCGGCGTCGCTGGCCACCGAAGCGGTGGCCGGACTCGAATCGGATGAACTGGCGGCAGTGCGCTTTTCCGGCTGGCGCCAGCGCCTCGGCGACCCGAGCTTCGATGCCGCCGCCGCCCGCCAGTGGATCCTGCATGCCTACGGCGGAATGCCGGCGCTGTTTGCCGGCCTCATCGCCACGCTGTTGCTCCGCCTCGGCGCGCCTGCCGCCCCGGCCACCCTGATCCATTGCACGGCCGGCAAGGATCGCACCGGCTTTGTCTGCGCACTGCTGCTGGCTGCCCTCGGCGTCCATCGCGACGACATCTTCACCAACTACCTACTGACGCGCAAGCGTCGCCCGCCGGAGGACTTGCTGAAGGTGCTGCTCGGTGACGAGCTGGATCACCAATCTGCCGCGACCCGCGCCGCCCTGATGGTCATGGCCGACGTCCGTGAAGACTATCTGGGCACGGCGCTGTCACGCATCGATGCGGATTACGGTGGTATCGAACGCTACCTCACCGCGGCCTGCCAATTGGACGAGCAACGACGCGACAAACTTTTCGCCGCCCTGCTTGCCGGCTGAGCCGGCGGCGGCGCCACGACCCGCATCCCGATACGGAGAAGCATCGATGAATCGCAAGAAAAAACCGCTGCCCCCGGGGCAGTTCGTCTATCCCAGCTTCGATCGCTTTGGACTTGGTCTGTTCGCCAAGCGCTTCCCGAACCAACCGGAGCGCATCGAACTGAGCATCGGCGGAGATGTCGAGTCGCCGCTGACCGTCTCCGGCGAGCTAAGCAGCTTGCCGCGCGTCGAGCAGGTTTCCGACTTCCACTGCGTCACAACCTGGTCCTGCCTGGATGTCCGCTGGAGCGGTGTACGCTTCTCGGATTTCTACGAGCAGATCGTCGCGCCGCGCGTCAAGCCGCAGGATGGCGCGACCTTCGTAGTCTTTCGCGGCCAGGACGGCTACGCCTGCAGCATGCAGTTGGCCGACCTGCTGGCGCCGGACGTATTGCTGGCCGATACCGTCGACGGCCACGACCTGGGCATCGAGCACGGCGCCCCGTTGCGTCTGGTCGCCCCGGCCCACTATGGCTACAAGAACGTCAAGCACATCGCCGCCATTGAATTCTGGCGGGACCGCCGCTACTACCGTTTCCCTTTTCCCTACCCCCAACTGATGGATCATCCGCGCGGTCGGGTGGCCTTCGAAGAACGCGCCCGCTATCTGCCGATATGGCTGGTCCGCCTGGTTTATCGCGCCCTGATGCCGGGCGCCCGCAGCAAGATGCGCAAGGCTTTGCTGGCCTATCGCAGCCGAGGCGGCAGCCGGGCCTGAGCCGGCCATCCGCGCAACTCATCTTCCCACGACAAAGGACCATCATGCGCGCTGCCGCACTGACCAAGTTAATCCTGCTCCCGGCAATCCTCGCCCCGGGGTTGGCTCTGGCCACCAACGGCTACTTCTCCCATGGCTTCGGCATCAAATCGCAGGGCATGGCCGGAGCCGGCATCGCCCTACCCCAGGACGGACTTGCGGCGGCGATCAATCCGGCGGGAACGGTTTTCGTCGGCAACCGGGTCGACTTGGGGATGGTTCTGGTTCGGCCGCAACGCAGCGCTGAAATCAGCGGCAATCTGGCCGGCATGAACGGCGACTACGCCGGCAACGACACGCGGAATTTCCTGGTCCCGGAGATCGGCTACGTCGAACAACTGAGCCCGCGTCTGACCGCCGGGGTCGCCGTCTATGGCAATGGCGGGCTCAACACCGATTATGGGAACAATCCTTTCCGCGCCCTCGGGGCGACCGGCGCCGCTGGCGTCAACCTCGAACAACTGTTCATCTCGCCCTCGCTGGCCTGGAAGCTGGCCGACGAGCACGCCATCGGCCTGGCGCTCAATATCGCCTACCAGCGCTTCGAGGTGGAGGGCATCGCCCCCTTTGCGGCGGCCTCGTCCTCACCGGGCAATTTCACCAATCGCGGGGTCGATAGCGCCCTCGGCTGGGGCATTCGCCTCGGCTATACCGGCAAGCTGAGCGACAACCTGACCCTGGGCCTGACCTGGGCCTCGAAGACGCGCAGCGGCGAGCTGGACAAATACAAGGGCCTGTTCGCCGAACACGGCGGCTTCGACATCCCAGCCAACTACGGCCTCGGTCTGTCCTGGGCGGCGACCCCGGCGCTAACGCTGGTCGCCGACGTCAAGCGCATCGAATACGGCGACGTCAAGGCGCTCGCCAACCCGATCGGCAACTTGTTCGCCGGCCATGCCTTCGGCAGCACAAACGGCCCGGGGATGGGATGGCGGGACATTACGGCGGTCAAGCTAGGCATCCAGTACCGGCTCGCCGAGTGGACCCTGCGCGCCGGCTACAGCCACTCCTCGCAACCGGTTCCCAGCGACCAAACCTTGCTCAACATCCTGACCCCCAGCGTCGTCAAGGACCATGTCAGCGTGGGCGCTACCTGGCAGTCGAGCCGGAGCGGCGAGTTAAGCCTGGCCTACACCTATGCCCTGAAGAACACCGTGCACGGCCGCAATTCCATTCCCGGCGCCTACGGCGGTGGCGAGGCCGATCTCACCCTGAAAGGCGACATCATCGGCATCGCCTACGGCTGGAAGTTCTGAATACCGGCCTCCGGGGCCGGCCGCAGCCCGCCCCGGAACCAGACAAACACCTCTTCAACCCAAGGTGTTCAGCAACTCCGGAACCGCCTCGAA